>JBJEXB010000072.1:0-1892 GCA_051885395.1 Candidatus Enterousia sp.
GCTGCATACGCAGACATTCCGGCGTCACCCATGTATCCTGCAATGGATGTTATAGATATAATTCGGCCATATTTGTTGCGAACCATGTGTGGAACGGCGGCGCGTGATAGGTTGTATGGTACTGTAAAATTTACATGCATCATTTTGCTTAGATATTGGCTGTCGGATTTCAGTAACATACATCCGTCAACAATGCCTGCGTTATTTACTAATATGTCTAATTTTCCGCATGTTTCGATTACTTGTTTCATCAATGTGTATTCTGCATCAATTGCTGTTAAATCCAGTGGAATGCAAATTGGTTTTGGGGCATCCTGGTTGGTCGCGACCAATTTGTCGTGAATATTGTTTAGTTTTTCAATATTTCTTCCTGTTAGTACGATTCTTGCGCCCTGGGCAAAGAATTCGGTAGCGATTGCAGTTCCGATTCCGCCAGTTGCGCCAGTAATTAACACCGTACGATTATTAAGATTTAAATTCATGCCCATTTTATTATTCTTTTTTTATAAATTATGATACGAAATTTTAATACAAAAAATAAAAAAGTCTAGTTTTTTGTAAAAATTTAGGTTTGTGGTGTTTTTTATTGTATGCAGGTGGCTTTTTTATTAATATATTGGCTGATATGAACGAAAAACAGGAACTTTTAACGGACAAACCGATTGTAATGGTCGGACTTATGGGGGCTGGCAAAACCAGTGTCGGTCGTGCATTGGCGCGACGGTTGGGGATTCCGTTTGTTGATTCTGACAAAGAAATTGAAGCAGCAGCAGGATGCAGTGTTGTTGATATTTTTGCGATGTATGGCGAACAGGAATTTCGTCGTGTAGAACAGCGCGTGATAAAGCGTCTTTTAAATACGCCACCAAAAATAAAGGTTATTTCAACTGGCGAAGGTGCATTTATAACCCCTGCGGTTCGTGAAATGTTGCAGAATAGGGCTATAACAATTTGGTTAAAGGCTGAATTAGAACTGCTTGTAAAAAGGACAAATTTTCGTGATACGCGTCCGCAATTATTGCATGCAGACAGCCGAAAAATATTGGCACAATTAATCGCAGAACGTTATGACACGTATGCTTTGGCAGACATAACGGTTGAGACACGGGATGAGAGTTTGCGCAAAACTTTGGGCAAGGTTGTTGTTGCAATTCAAAATTATACAAAAAAAAGGAAAAACAATGGCTAAAAGTAATTTAATAAAGGATTTTAAAGCTTTTATAGAGCGTGGCAGTGCAATCGATATGGCGGTTGGTATCATTGTCGGTGGCGTGATGACCAGTGTTGTAAATTCGCTGGTAAAAGATGTTCTTATGCCGCCGATAGGGTTGCTGATTGGCGGAATTGATTTTTCTGACTGGGCAATTGTATTAAAGCAAGCGACAGAAAGCAGTGAAGCGGTCACGATGAATATTGGACTATTTTTGAATACGATTGTCAGTTTCTTGATAACGATGTTTGCTGTGTTCTGGGTTGTGAAAATTGTAGGCAAGGCACGCAGTAAAAAGCCTGTGACTACACGTGCGTGTCCATATTGTAAATCGTCTATAAATATTGCTGCGGTAAAATGCCCAAATTGCTGTTCTGATGTTGAACCTGTTGAGGCGACGGCGGTTGAAGACAGCGATTTGCAAAAAAAGTTTAAAGAATTGAGTAAAGCGGCAACAGGTCAAATTTCAAAAATTAAAAAAATTACAAAGCGTTAATTGTTTGTTTTTATAAAAAGGTATAATTTTTTATTTGGCTGCGTATCGTAGCCAAATTTTTATTGTTTTGAAAAAAAATAATTATGGTGGACACCAAAGGAGTTAAAAAGTGCCCATGGTTTTGTTGTTGCACTTCCTTCCACTCACTCATAATCATCCCTCCTTCACCTTAAATCCAATACCAGC
>JBJEXB010000073.1:0-10026 GCA_051885395.1 Candidatus Enterousia sp.
AATGTTGGTGGTGGTATTGTTTTGCTGTTTATGGCGACTACGGCTATATTGGTTCTGTATGCTTTGGCAATGATAGTGCCGTCAATATCAATCGTTTTGCGTCGCTTGCATGACGGCGGATTTTCATCATGGTGGATATTATTGTATCCTGCAACTTTGTTGCCGTATATTGGGTGGTTCGCAGGTATTGTATTATTGATATTCATGTTAATGCCGACGCGTGTTGATGGAAATCCGTATCATAAATTTAACAATTAATAGGGCGGGGCGTATGTCCCGTTTGTTTTTATATAAAAGGCTTGATTTTATTAAAAAAATTGTCATAATGTGTGACGTTCCTGCTGGCGGCATGGGGTCGTCGGCTGTTAAAACCAAAGGAAGTTTAAATGGCTTTTTATGAAAGCGTCTTGGTTTTCCGCCAGGACTTGACTGAACCGCAGGTTAAAGAAAAAGCGGCAAAATTTGCATCTATTATCAAAGAATTGGGTGGCGATGTTAAATCCACAGAATTCTGGGGATTGAAAAATTTGGCATATATCATCCGCAAGAATCGCAAGGCACACTATGTTATGATGAACATTGAATTGGATGGTGCCCAGATTACAGAATTGGAACGTCGCGCACGTATTGACGAAGACGTTATTCGTTTCTTGAACGTTCGCGTTGACGAATTGGCAACAACGCCGTCTATCATGATGAAAAAGAATACCGAGGAGGCTGAATAATGGCAGTTCGTGCAGCAATTTATCGTAAAAAATCAAACCCATTAAAGGGCAAATCGATTGATTACAAAGATGTAAAAACATTGGGTCACTATATTACCGAACGTGGTAAAATCGTCCCAAGTCGTATCAGTGGCGTTTCTCAAAAGGATCAACGTGCATTGGCGACAGCAATTAAACGTGCGCGTCATTTGGGGTTATTACCATTTGTTCGCAACAACTTGGGTTAAAAATTAAATATAACTCACCATCTGCGCGCGTTGCGGGTGGCTCATGTATGTTTAATACACTACGCCACCCGTACCACGTGCATCTGATGTGTTCTCTTTAATTTTATTTAATAAAATTGAATCTGGGAAAATTCCCTAACTTATAAAAAGGACAGATGAAATGAAAGTTATTTTGACAGAAAAGATTACAAAACTGGGTAATATTGGTGATACGGTTGAAGTAAAAACGGGTTATGCACGTAACTATTTGTTACCAAACAACAAGGCAATGCGTTGGACACGTGAAAATGTTGCGTTGTTTGAAGCACAAAAGGCTGAATTGCAGGCTCGTCAAGAAAAAGCAAAAGCAACTGCTGAATCAAATGTTGATGCTGTAAAGAATGCAAAATTGCACATGATTCGTCAGGCTGGCGATACAGGTCAATTGTATGGTTCTGTGTCAAGTCGTGATATTGCACGTATGTTAAAAGAAGTTGCTGGTGTTGCAGTTGAATCTGCACAGGTTATGTTGGGCAGCCCAATTAAATCTATTGGTGCATTCGATACAAAAATCGCATTGCATCCAGATGTTATCGTTCCTGTAAAAGTCTTTGTTGCACAGACCCAGGATGAAATTGATGCGTTGGTTGCTGGTAAAACTTTGACATTCGGCACCAAGAAAGTTGAAGAAGCAGCAGACGCAGCAGTTGCAGCAGAAGTAACAGAAACTGCTCCTGTCGCAGCAGACGCTGATGCAGAATAATGTTATTATTATTCTAAAAAATCCCACCATTTGGTGGGATTTTTTTATTTATCTGTATTAATTATTAAACTTGCTTATCTGTTCACGTTCATATTAATTGTAAATTCGTCATTGTAATCTGCGATAATTTGACCGCCAATTACGCATTGCAGGTCTTCGAATCCGCCACGAATTTGATTCTTTTTTATGATATTACTGGTTATTAAACCGCCGGCGGTGCCCAGTACAACACCTGCAATCGAATCGGATGCCAGACGCGCACCGTTGAAATTCCCACTGGCAGTTTTCCAATGACTGCGGTCAAATTCGCTATTCATTCTATTTAATTCTGATGCGATTAATCCGATTTCTGTTGTCTTTTGCTGTGCCTGTAATTCGCTGTCATCATAGTTGACATTAATCTGTGTCGTGCTGGAAACAACCGTTGATTGATTGTTTGTCTGTTGAATGTTGTTCGTCAAATTTATTGTAATTTCTGGCAGTGTAATATTGTTGACTTCGCTTTTTCTGGTGATAATAACACGTACAGAACGTTCTTTGGCATTATAAATTGTTGGTGATTGAACAACTGAATTGGCAGAGCCAGCATAAAATGCTTGAAAACAATCAGTATTCTCATCAAGTGATGTTAACATTTTTGCAACCAGTCCAACACGTCGGGTTGATAGGGCAATGTTATCATATCCAGTGTTGTCACCTGATTCATCAGCACCACCCAGTAAAATAATACAGTCATCTGGTGATGTTGGACGTAATGCGCCTAATGTGCGTTCCAGGTCAGATAGGCAATCACTTGTTGCAGTTGGTGTAACATTCCGATATGTTGAATTTTCTTCGGCTGGTGTTGGGCGTGCGTGTTCAAAATATACAGTATAGTCGTATCCTGGATTTGTAGTAGAATAACATTGACCGCCAGGTAAGCCTGGTGCGGCAAATGCACCGCCGGAAAATGCGCTTAATACTAATATTGAACACAATATACGTGATATTTTCATGTTTATTTTGCCAATCCTACATTATTATATTTAATATTATCATATTTTATGGGCAAAATAAATTGAAAAAGAATAAAGTACTCAGGAATTTATTTCCCCCAAAATGGCGCAATTACATATTCCGCAACCAATGGTACGGATAATGTTGCAACGTTTTCCATCTCTTGCTTTATTTGTTTGGCAAAGTCTTCGGCAACAGATGCATCACATTCGAATATCATTTCGTCATGAACCTGCATAATCATACGAATTTTGTCTGGATTTTTTTGCATGATATTATTGTCAATATTTATCATTGCGCGTCGCATCAGGTCTGCTTCAAATCCCTGGATTGGGGCATTAATTGCCGCACGGATTGCGTATGCCCGCAGGCGTGGATTGCGAATTTCAGGCAATTCAATGCGGCGTCCCCATGGTGTCTGCACGTATCCGTTTTCCAGTGCAAATTCTTTGATGTAATCCATATATTGCTGAATCTGGGGTAATCCTGACATATATGATTTTATTAAATCGGCGGCAGACGCGCGTGTTATTCCCAATTGACCCGACAGACCAAATGATGATATCCCGTAAATTATTGAAAAGTTTACAGTTTTTGCGGCGCGACGCATTTCACGTGGTACGGGTGCGTCATTGGGGATATTAAATATTTGGCGCGCAGTTTGTTCGTGAATGTCGGTGCCAGAATTAAATGTGTCCTTGAATGTATCTATGTTTGCGACATCTGCCAATAATCTTAGTTGGATTTGTGAATAGTCAACTGCAATTAAAACGCGTCCAGAATCTGCAATAAAGCATTTACGGATTTCGGTTCCCAGGTCTGTCTTTGTCGGTATGTTTTGCAGGTTTGGATCACGACTGGACAGGCGGCCTGTATTTGTGCTGGTCTGTAAATAAGTGGTATGAATACGACCGTCTGATTCAATTTGGCGCGGCAATGCGTCAGCGTATGTGCCAGCCAGTTTTGCAATTGAACGCCAATTTAATATCTTTTCAATAATTGGATGCGCGTCAATCATTTCATTTAATGTTTCGGCATCTGTTGAACGCTTTTTATTTTCGGGTAAATGCAATTCGTCAAATAAAACTGTCCCCAATTGCTTTGGACTGGCGATATTAAATTCGTGCCCAGCCAGGTGCCAGATTTCAGATTCTAATTTCGTTAACTGACTATGAAATACGGTTGATAGTTGTTGCAGCCCTGACTTATTTACCAATACACCAATGCGTTCCATTTTCATCAATATTGGCATCAGGGGCAGGTCACATTTCTCATACAATGCGCGTAATGCGTCATTTGAATCCAGTTGTGGGCGCATTAAATCATACAGTGCGCGACATACAGTTGCATCTTCGGCGGCATATGGGGATGCGGCATCAATGGCAATTGTGTCAAATCGACGTTCCGCATCGCGTGTTTTTGGTGGAAACAGGCTTTCATACGAAATATTTTCGTGTCCCAGATATTTAACAGACAATTCATCCAAACCATGCCCGTGTACTGTTCCGTGCAATATATATGATAACAGCATTGTGTCATCAAAAGGCTTAATTTTTGATGTATCCCATCCTTCGTTTTCAAATATATGAAAATCATATTTCAGATTATGCCCGATTTTTAGGATATCTGGGTTTGTAAAAATTTGCCACAAATGTTTATAAACAACGTCAATTGGTAATTGATTTGGTGCAAGAGTCACGCCACCGAACAGGTCAGCAGTTGCCCCCATGTGACGCAATGGTATATATGCGCCATGTGTTGCGTCATAAGCAATTGATATTCCAACCAATTTTGAGTTGATATGTGATAATCCCGTTGTTTCTGTGTCAATTGCAAGTATATTTGTTACATGTGACAAGAATTCTTTTAATTCATCAACGGTGGTTATTGTCTGCCACTGCATAGTGGTTTTTGCTGGGGCAGGGGATGCGTCCGATTTTGTTATTGTTTCTGGCACATCAACATAACATGCATTTTGAAAATATGTAAATGCTGGCGGTTGTGTGGCTGAATTATATTTATCAGATGGGAATGCCTTTTCAATTTTTGTTGCCAGACTGCTGCTTTCAAGTTTTGTTTTCACATATTCCAGCGCGGCTGGGGTATTAAATTGAAATGGCTGTATAACCAGTCCGGGTAAGTCAACATCGCGCTTTAATGTAACTAATTTTTGCGATATAAACGCAGATTCACGTCCATCGCGTAATAAATTGCGCGTACGTTCGTTTTTTATATCGTCCAGATGTTCATACAGGTTTTGCAAACTGCCGAATTGGTTAATTAATTCAGATGCCTTTTTAGGACCGATTCCATGAACCCCCGGGACATTATCGGAACTGTCGCCCATTAATGATTGTACATCAACAACCTGGTCAGGGCGTACGCCAAATTTTTCCAAGACCTCTGGCTCGCGTATGGTGCGTTGTTTCATACCGTCGTATAAAAATATACAAGGGGACACCAATTGCATCAAATCTTTGTCACTGGTGATAATTCGCGTCCCGCCATGATTGTTGCAGTTTGCGGTTGCCAGTGTTGCGATGACATCATCTGCCTCGACCCCGGAGATGCATAAAACAGGCATTCCCATTGCAGCAACTGCATCACGCACCATATATGATTGCGTGACTAAATCGGCTGGTGTTTCCGTACGATTTGCCTTGTACGCTGGATATATATCTTGGCGGAATGTTGTTCGTGACGCATCAAACACGCATACAAACGCGTCATCTGGCGCGGCGGCAGACAGAATTGGCATTATCATATTAATAAAGCCATAAACTGCCCCTGTGGGGGTACCGTCGCGTCGGGTCAGGCGACTGTGTACCCCATAGTACGCACGAAACAACAATGAATTTCCGTCAATTAATGTCAGCATTGTGTTGCCTTAGAATATATATCTGATTTTTAAACGTGCGTCATAGTGCAACATGTCAGGCTTGATATTGTCAACCGTGTAAAGATTGTTTGCGTATAATGCGCGTGCTTCGGCATCAATTTTAAATGGCAAAACAGGTATATCAAATGTCAATCCTAACATCCCTTGGTATGCCATTTTGTCGTCAATTTTAATATTTGTATTATCAACATCGCCATCAAAAATCATACCAATACCAGCACCTAAGTATGGTTGGACAAGCGCGGTTGGCATTTTTAAGTATGCATTCAGCATAGCGACATTCATATTCATTTCTTTATGGTTCAGGTAGTTGTATTCGCCCTCTATCCGAACCAGTGGAATATCAATACCCAGTACTGCACCATAAGATTGTGCGTTGTCGGTGTGCGCATGGCTGTCTGCGAACATTGTTGCGGCGCCGATGCCAACTGTGCCACCCGCGTAAATATCAAATAACATGTTTGCATTTGCAGAACTTGTAATTGTGATGATTGCTGTGGCTAAAACACTTGCCGTTTTTAAATTCATGTATTTCTCCTTGTCTTTGTGATATTATAATAAAAAAAAGAGTTATATATATGCAAGAAAATAAACCTGTTTTGGTTGTTGGACTGGGCAATCCTGGGGCTGAATATGCGATAACACGTCATAATGTTGGATTTATGGCGGTGGATGTGCTGGCAGGCGCGGACGCCAAATGGAAATCAGAAAAAAATGCATTAACCAGTACGGCAAATCTTGACGGGCGACGCGTAATATTTGCAAAGCCCCAGACATTTATGAATTTGTCTGGAAATGCGGTCTTGGCGTTAATGACATTTTATAAAATTCCATTGGAAAATCTGATAGTTATACATGACGATATGGATTTGCCAATTGGAAAGTTACGCGAAAAAATTGGTGGCGGCAGTGCGGGTCACAATGGAATTCGTTCAATTGATGCGAATGTTGGGAATGAATATCGGCGCATACGCATTGGCATTGGTCACCCGCGTGATTTAGGGTTGCCGATATCACCCGCGGATTGGGTTTTGGGAAAATTCACCCCCACCCAAATTACGGAAATAAATCAGGTAATTAACAGTATTACGTTGTTTTAATTACGGTTGATGATAGTATATTTTATCGATTGGCAATGTGAATATTGCATTATATTCGTCTTTAAATTGTGTTGTACTGGAGATGTAACATTGTGTTTCTGAGGTAGAGCCTGCGTCTGATGTTGCGCCCGCAGGACATTCTTTTTTCTCACTCGTACCACAATAGTATCCTGGACTGCAAGATTCCCATACCGCATATAATTTTATAGTGTCGCTATTATTATATGGGATTTTAGATTCAGGATAATAAGTCGTACCTGTTCCATTTTTTCCTGTTGACCATTTTGTGATGGTATATGCTTTGTTTTTTATTATTTTTCTTTCATAGGGCGGATTTTTTGCTACACATTTAGCGTCTGGGTCGTTATCAGGTATTGTTGCACCATTACGGGGAAAATGGCATGTTTGTGTCCCGTTTGATGTATCGTCTATATAATATTCTATTGTGTAATTATATATATTCCAGCGTCCATATAATTCTGTGTTTTTGTCAAAAGTTGTATAGGTTGTATCGTTTATAGGTTTTCCTTTTGAATCAAAGCGGTATATCCCATCTGCTTCTCTGGTAGTAGAATATCCTATAAAATCTTGCCACCATGTATATGTAGGAATTAGCCAGCCACCGTCATGATTTGGTTCTGCCGTTGTATCTGGGTCAAGTTTTGTCCCTTCACAGTTTTTGTCTGTATAAAAACCATTTGCATATTTTTCGTATAAGTATTTTGGATCTTCCAAAGTATTTGTAAGATTTTTGACAAGTGTGATTTTAAAACATTTGCCTGTGCATGTATCACCAGAGATTTGAGCGAGAGGTCCGCAAGATATTGTATATTGGCAAGTCTTGCTGAAATATGCTTTTTCGTTTGTAGGTGTTTTTGTGCCAAGTGTAATATTGTTTTCCTTAATTTCTGAGCTTGAACAATTTACGTAGCAATTATCTTTGCTTGTTGAACCTGCATCCGAATAGGGGTATCCACCTTCGGTGGATTCACTGCAACTGGTACATTTGTGAGTTTCTGAATCACAATATAAATTTGCATCACATTTTTGGGTGCTGTCACATTTGTCACCTGATTCGACCGCCCACATAGTTGTTGGATTGCATAGCAGGCACGTTAATAAGATTGTTTTTACATATCCTCTCATAATTCTTAGTTTAAATAATCTTTTTATTTGTGGCAATAAAAAAATCTGGCAATTGCCAGATTTATCTTTGCTTTTGTTCTTCGTATGGGACAGATGTAGTACTGGGGATAATTGTATAACCAAAATCTGTTAACCATTTATAATCTTCGGGATATCTAAGAATTACATGTTTGATTGTGCCTGCACCTTTAAATTTATGGCGATTGTGTTTGCCACCAAATTCAATTTGTGGTTCTACAATCAATTGACGGATTTCGCGCTCGTCAAACGCGGAGCCCCAAGAAATGCCATCTGATTTTAAAATAACGTAACGGACAGATGCAGAGTCGGCTGATGCGCGAATTTTTTTAGCTGGAAATGTGGGGGTACCATTGTGAAAATTAAAGTGACCCCATGTATAAACCGTGTCGTGGATTGGTACGGGTTCGTCGTCTTTGTCGCAGGATGGTAATGCCATGCCCATGGCGGCAATACCTGCAATTGGCAGTAATCGACGGATTTTATATGGAATAATTTTTTTCAGTACTTTCATAGTGGTGTCCTTTTGGTTGTGGGAAAATAGGATTTTATTCCCTGTGGCAAACAAAAAAGGCCGGCAAAATGCCAGACCTTTTTTCAGATTTTTTCGCAATGCATCCGTGTGGATATGCGTGCGTGGTGTTTATACCACCCCATGATGTGGGATTGGTTCCCGTGTCGGGTATGTGAATAAATGCCACGTTAAACAGCATAATTAATACCGCATGTATTGGTTAATCTGAATTTGTTTAATAAAATTTTAATACAAATGAATATTAATTGTCAAGAATAAACCAAAATCAATAGGTTATATAGATTAATATGTAATGTCAACTTTCCAGTTTTGTGGGTCAATTGCACATTTTTCGTTTGGTTCGTTTGTTTTTACCCATTTGCCGTCTGTTTTCAATGAGTAATGACATGGGTTCCCGTTGGCATCCGATGCATCTATCTTATTTGTTTGGGCTTCTGGATTGCCAGGGGTAAAATATAAACCTTTTTCCTGATCCTGATTGTCGAACAGATTGACGACAATATATTTCCCGTTGCATGTTATTATTTGTCCAGATGGGTATCCGTTTGCTGCGTAGTCAGATGTATATTTTGCACCAGTAGTTTCATCGGCACCAGCGCAAATCAATGCATATTTTCCAGCAGGATATTTACATTTGCCATTGTCATTACCACAAGGCGCAGTGGCAGCTGTCGTCCATTCCCATGTTGCGACAACGGTATATGTTTCTGGCAGATATAGTGTTTTACCTTCTATGCTAACCGTATTTGTTTTGAAATCCGGTTGTTCGGTTGCTTGGATCACTTTTGGTGCTGATAATAAACAGTTATAAAACCAATCGTAGTAATCCTTAGGACAACAGTTTTGCACCGTATTTGTGACTTTATATGTTGATTCGCCGCATAATTCCGATTCGATGGATAGATCTTTATTTGCTCCACATGTCCAAATTCTGGCATTTGTTTCATTATCAGCTATGAATGCAGATTGATATCCTGCTGGGCATGTTGTGTCACGACAACTGTCCAGTTCGTTGCTGGTGCCGGTGTTTTGTGCAAACCACCACAATAGTGTAGTTTTGTCGTCTTTGGGTTGCAATATTCTGTTATGTGATTTGTCAGCTGTTAATGATGTTTTCGGGTAACTTTCACAATTACCCCAAATTTGTTCGGTAATACGACATATATAACAATCTGCATCGTCTATATCTTCGCTAGTGCCAGAACATTTTTCATGACAGTTATCATAGATACAGTTGATTGACCCTGTATTTGGTGCTGGGGTTCCTTTTCCTGAGTTTTCTGGGGCTGTGCATGTTGAATCCTCATCACTGAGTGCAACATATAATCCGTCTTCGTTCCATTGTCCAGAACGGGTATTGGATGTATTATATATTTCTGAATAGAAATCGTTTATTGCATTTAATTTTTTTAATGTACACTTTCCAGTCTCGTCGCATATTGCACTAAAATCTATTGATGGTGTCCGATTTGAACTGTATGAACGCGAGATCGATAGTTGTTTTAAATCGCCAATTGATATATTAGGTCTAAATATTATATCAGTAACACGATTATCATTTGTTTGTGGTGTTTTTCCCAGTTGCTTCATTATATCTTTTATTTTATCGGTGCCCGCTTCTGCTACACAATTATATAC
>JBJEXB010000074.1:0-9897 GCA_051885395.1 Candidatus Enterousia sp.
ACTATCCAAATATAAAACAAGCCCTATCTAGGGCTTTAAGGTATTTGCGCGACTACCCACTAAAAATATCTTTTTTGATTTGAATTTTCTATGTGTAGAGAAAAATATCCAAGACACGCAGAACTCTGGGATTTTTTATCAAAAAATGATATAAATTTTTATTTATTTTTTTGTGGAATAATTCTAAAAAATCCCCACATATAGGGCATAAAAAACAATTTCTATATCAATAGATATAACAAAAATAGGCAATTTAATCAAGTTTTTATTTATCAAAATATTACCATTGTGTTCAAATCACTTGACAATATTGAACACTAATGTATGATTTTTTTAAAGGTGATAAAAATGTTTGAATATACCGACGGGACAAAAAGCGATATTAAATCTGCCAAAAATTTTGCAGAACATTATGATTGCATGTTATTGCGTTTCTTGCGAAGAAAGCAATACACCGCCAATGACACCCCTTTAACATCACGCGTTATAAACAGTTGGACATCGCTTGGTCTGTTGGATGATGTCCGCACGGAACCCGGTCAAGGCTGGCGCAAATTTTCGATAATGGACATAATCTTTATTGTCGTTTTAACCGAATTACGCAAATTTGGTATTTCAATTGATAATCTAAAAAATACAAAACAAAGCCTTTTTATGCCATGCGTTCAATTAGAAAACCAAAATGCAATGACTTGGCTTGAATTTGCATATATACGCGCCAAACAAAGTATAAATGACGGCAATACATATATCCTGGTGGACAATACTGGACAAGCTGGGATAATTACAGAACGTGATATGGTATTGAACAGAGCACTAGAAAAAATTCCAGATTCATATATTTATATGAATTTTAATAAAATATTGGTCAATGCCATAAATGATAAACATACAAAATCGTGGTCGGAAGACACAATGTGGTTGTATCGAAGTGAAATGGAATTTATCGACAAAATTCGGACATCTGACTTCACTGAATACAAAATCAAAGTAAACGACGACAGAAAGATAACCTGGATTGAACAAAGTTTCTCTGGCAAACCAAAAGAAATGGAGCAGTTACATACATTGATAAGCAAAATTGGTTATGGAGAGTTAAATTTAACCATAAAAAATGGAAGTTTGTGCCATTTGCGTGGAACAAAACAAGAAAAAACATCCATTGTAAAAAAATAATGATTAGACACGGAAACATTGTTTTGATTATCGGAAGCACCGAGGCCAAAACGCAGACCTTTTGGTGGGCGCAATGGCGACGATGTCGGTGGCAGAATGCCGCAAATATTTATGCGGATTGGAACATTTAACCGATAAGCAGATAGAAAGTATAAGAGATAATCTGATTATCATAATAAACACAATCTTTGACAAGGTGTTGCACAATGGAAAATCATAAAATCACAAAGGCGGTTGCATATTATAGGGTGTCGACCGATAAACAGGTCAATAACGGCAACGGCCTAGATACCCAGCAATGGGCGTGTGAATCCTGGGCCAAACGCAACGGGTGCAAAATAGAACATTTCTATACCGACGCGGCAAAAACTGGCACCAAGACCACCGGCCGCGATGGACTGGAAAAAATGCTAAAATATCTGTCGTCAGCCAAAGAGCCACACATAGCCCTGTTTTATGATGTCAGTCGCCTGGCGCGCAATGCCATTGACGCATTGACCCTGCGTGAAAGCATATTAAAAAAGGGTCATAAACTGGCGACATACAAAGATGGCATAATCGAAGACACAGAATGGGATTATTTCGGATTTGGTATCCAGGCATTACAAGCAGATGTATTCGCACGTCAAAACAAAGCGCGCACCGTTGCCGGTATGCGCGAGGCCGCCAGAAATGGTTATTGGATTACCCAACCGCCCAAGGGATATCAATTCGTAAAAATCGGCGCGCGCAAGGAATTAAAACGCCTGGAACCGCTGGCTGGAATAATTCAATCCGCGCTGGAACAATTCGCCAGCGCAAAATTAGAATCCCAATCTGATGTTGCAAATTTCCTGGGTGATAAAATGCGTTGCGCAGGTCTGCCACAACCACACAATATCTTTGATTTTGTAAAGCGTATATTGACCGACAGAAAATATACTGGTATCTTTGCATATCCGAAATATGATATACCCGTTCAAAAATGGCATATAGAACCGCTGATAGATACACGCACATTTGAGTTGATTCAAGACCGCCTGCGCGGGCGCAATCGCCTTAGACATAAAACATATAACAAACACGACGAACGTTTTCCGCTAAAAGGCTTTATTACCTGCCCCGAATGCGGGCGACCACTTACCGCCAGTATGACCAAAGGTGGCCAATATCCGTATTATCAATGTCAAAACAGCAAGTGTCCGCAAAAGAAACTGGCCAATGTGGCACCACAGGTATTACACCACGAATTTGAAACAGAGATTTTGAATAAAATCGCCCCAAAAGAAAATCTGATTGCATTGACCCGTGCGCTGGCAACCAAAGAATATGCCGCCCGCCACAAATTGGCCAGTGCAGATAATGACGAAAAGAAAAAGCGAATAGCGGCCATAGAGCAAGAACAATCCCGCATCACTGACGCCTATATTAGTGCAAACGATGTTATGAAAAAAGCATTGAATACCAAGATTGATATCCTGGAAGACGAAAAACTGGCCTTGCAATCCGATATTGATAATTTTATCCCCGAAATTATGCCGTTTGATGAAGCGTTCGGCTATGTTGCAGACTTTATCAGCCGACCAATTGAAGCCTGGCGTAATGGAGATTATAAAATAAGGCAAAT
Organism: Candidatus Enterousia sp.; assembly: GCA_051885395.1. GTDB lineage: Bacteria > Pseudomonadota > Alphaproteobacteria > Rs-D84 > Rs-D84 > Enterousia. The sequence continues at coordinate 2,783 of JBJEXB010000074.1, forward strand.
GGTCCTAAATTTGTGTTTTCGTGATAAAATTTCATACAACAAGGTGCAAAAATTTGGGACTGTCCATTTGTCGCCAATTTTCGGGCTTTTTGAGACTTTTTCGGATGGGAATTCTTTAATGGTGCCCTAAGCAAGAATCGGACTTGCGACTCGTCCTTACCAAGGACGTGTTTTACCACTAGACTATTAGGGCAAGCATGGAAATGATAACGTTGCACGTCCCAAAATGCAAGGATAAAATGCACCGCACACAAACCCTAGAAACTGTATGTCATTCCCAAACCATAGAATGCATACGAATGATTGTCACGGGCTGTATTACCGTTTGAAAAATGCTGTACATAGAATTCTGCGCCCCAATGGTCTGTAAATCTGTACCCTGCCGTCAATTTCAATTGAAAAAGCCACTTTGACCCAATGCGCTTATTCTGTTGTGCCTGCAATCCACCACCTGCACCTGCTGAGAAGTACCAATCATCGCCATGTAACAGGGCGATATCTTCACTCAACAATACCATAGGTATCGTAAATTTATTCCAGTGCCAGCCGTATTTTGTACCACTGCCAATTGTTTGGGCGATATTAATAGACTGGCGCGCGGGCATCCGAAAGAATTTTGTTGGTTGCGAATATTGCAAATGCATTATATGGAACGGCACCCATCGAAATGGTGGTGGCACGATAATACCACTATCAACACCCTGCCCGAAATTAAAAGCAATTTGATTCTGATTATCACCCATAAATGGATTTGCCGCATACGCCGATGCAGCAGAAAACATTGCCACACAAACAATAACAAAAGAAAGTACGAATTTTTTCATACGCGCAATATATATCATTTGAAAAAATGGTTCAAGACAAATTTATTAAAAAACATAATGATTTAATATCAGAATAATTTCCTAAGTCAAAGAAGTATATAAGAAATGATGCTTGCATTTGAAAAAATGTCTGTTATAATGCGGTGCATTGGCGAAGTAGCTCAGCTGGTTAGAGCAGCGGAATCATAATCCGCGTGTCGGGGGTTCAAGTCCCTCCTTCGCTACCAAAAATTCAAACTGGGCTTGTTCCCAGTTTTAATTTTTGCTGTGTGTAATATAAGGACTTGAACCCCCGAATAAAGGGGGTTCAAACGAGTAAATAGATGCGCGGGCGCGCATCGGTCGCATCAGCGAATTTACGAAGTTCCAGCGTGTGGCGATGTATCCAATATCGCCACCGATGAATTTCCTCCTTCGCTACCAAAAATTTAAACCGACTTTGTGTCGGTTTTATATTTTTTTATAAAAAAAACGAGAACTAAACAAGCCACCGTCTGTGTATCATGACTTACGTATGTGCAGGTTGGGCTTTTCTAAATTGGCCCTTATATAAGTCCTTAAAACACTTTGCCAAACGATATTCCAAAAAAGTTATAGCCCATATTTTTATCGGTTAAATCCCCATTTGAAAAGTGCTGAACAAAAAATTCGGCGCGACTGGTTTGTGTTATATTGTATCCAACAAACGCGCGTTCGCCAAACGTAAATCTGGAATTTAATTTTTCTGTGGTGCGGGTACGAATAAAGGCCCCAATCCCCACACCGGCCCACAACTTGTTCCAAGACAACGGTATCACATCGACTGATGCGCCGGCAAAAAACCAATCTGTATCGCCGTTCACGTATCCTAGATGTAAATTCTGTCGTCCTGTCAGTCTGAATATTTCAGCCGGTTGTGAATATTGCAACATGCCCAAGGCGTTGTATTTTTCATCATCCATTCCGCCAAAAGCATACCCCGCGTAACCGCTGATTTGGTTTTTATAGTCACCGAATATGTGATTGGTTCCTGCAATGCTTTGGGTGGTAAAAATCAACCCCAGAAAAAGAATTGTATATTTTTTCATCTTGTTCTCCTGATGATTTATATATGATACAAAACATAGGAAATATGTCAAAGGGTTCTTGAAGATGCACCCCACCTTGAAAATTCTTGATTTGTTTTATAAGTATATTAGACTTCTTGCGGATTTAGGTTTTAATTCACAGAAAGGAGATTCTTATGAAAGCAATTTGTGTCGCACTTTGTATCGGCATAATCAGTTCACAGGCCGCATTTGCCGGTCATTATACCGCGCGTGGTGATTATATCAGCACATCCAAAGAACGCATTGGCGATGTTGGTGATATTATGCAGTTTGTTGTGCCACTGTCGGCCGCGGTTTATTCTATGGCAATCGGCGATTGGCAGGGGTTGAAACAGTTGGGATATTCAACCGGTTCAACATTGGGCGCGACTTATTTGTTGAAATTCACAACCCTTGAGGAACGCCCCAGCCAGCCCGAAGGTTCAAAAGGTCATACTTTCCCATCCGGTCATACGGCAATGGCGGCGGCAGGTGCCGGATATTGGCAACGTCGGTACGGTTGGTTGGCGGGTATTCCGGCCTATGCTGCGATGGGCTTTGTCGGTTATTCACGTGTCGTCACAAAAAATCATAACTGGCTGGATGTTGGTGCCGGTGCCGCACTTGGTATTGGTGCGAACATGATATTTACATCGCGTTATAATAACGAACAAACAAACATCACGCTAAGCCCGACAGACGGTGGTGCGTATTTAAGTTTTTCTACAAAATTTTAATCAAAGAGAAACGATATGAAAAAGCATTTGCATAAAATCTTTTTTGGAATTGGCATTGCATGCACTGCGGCAATGTTGGGCCTGTTGTTGGGACATATATATTGGGGTGATCGGTTCTTTCCGGAAACGCGATATTTTTCGTCGCCACAATCGCACTTCTTTGCACCAAAGGTAACCGAGTTTTCTGTTGCCTTGGTGGGCGATACGGGTGCTGAAAATCACGTCTTGGAACGTGTGATTGATGATGCGCAAGAATCTGATAATGATTATGCGTTTATGTTATATCTGGGCGATTTCGTAACAAAAAAGACGCGCACCGGCATGTCTTGGTTATTGCACGAAATACGTCCGCATTTGCATAACATGCCGTTCTATGCAACGCCGGGCAATCACGATGTTGAATTAAGTCATATTGTCGATAAATCACACTATCGCAGTATGATGGGTTCAACTTATTACTGGTTTGGTTATGGCAATGTGTTGTTTATTGCGCTTGATTCTTCGGGCAAGTATATAGAAGACGAGCAGTTTGAGTGGCTTGATAACACATTGGCAAAAATCAGACCAATGTTTAAACACTGCGTTATTTATAGTCATAAGCCGCCGATTGAATTGATACCGGGTGTTATAAAAAATCACACGCTAAAAAAGAGCGATGCCGATAAATTGGCGGCCATTGTAAAAAAGCATAGAGTCAATGCCATGATTTTTGGTCATGTTCATTATTTTGCAAAGGGCACATTTGCGGGTGTTCCTATTTACACAATCCCAGCCGCCGGCCAGGGCAACCGCGTTGAAGACAAGGCACACGGGTACGCCAGCATAACGTTTGATAAACATGGTATAAAAAGTGTTGAGCCGCATTATATTGACTTCAAGGGGCCAAAACGCGAAAAATTTGAATACTCAACAGCGCGCCGTTTGTTTGGATACGCATTGCGTGATACTGTGTCATGGTTCTTGTTGCTGGCAATATTGAGTTTTGGAATTGGCGGCATACTTTACAAAATAAATCATCGTGACTAGTCGATTGACAACTTAAATGCCCCATTGGGGCATTTTTATTTATTCGTCGATGAATTGGTGTTATTAATTTGATAAAAAACAGAATGAATTTAAAACAATCAAAACGCATCACCAACGCGTTCATATCGCTTGTGAATACAACCAATCGTGGTTTTATGAACCCCAGCCGTTATATCATAATACACAAAACGCCCTGCCCGACGTGAAGTGACAAAACCGTCATCTGATAACTTTTTTAAATACTGCGATACTTTCACCTGTTCCATATTAACGCCATTTGCAATATCACAGACACATGATTCACCTGCATATATTAAAAATTCTAATATTCGCATTTTATCAACATTTGCAAACAACTTTATTCGATTTGCCGCCATTGTTGTATAATCAGTTGGCAAAACTTCACGAAATCCATCACGAATAAATTTTAACTGGTCTGTCATATGTCCAAACAGTTTTCGCAGACACACAAATACACTGGCAGGATATTCTTCACAAATTTCGTAATATATAAACACACCATGACGGGTTGTTCGCACCAGATTTGCATCCCGCATTTTACGCAACGATTGTGAAATAAAAACTTGTTCTGCACCAACACCATGCGCAATCGCAGATACCGATGACGCCCCATATACATCCAAGTATTCCAATATTCGCAAACGCAACGGATGTGCAATATATGATAACCCATGCGACGCACGAACCATTATGTCATACGGCATAGTCTTTTTTATATTCACATCTGGTAATTTAAAATCTTTCATACTTACATTTATATCAATATTTAAAATATGTATCAAATAAATAATTTGACTTTTTGATATATATTAATCATTATATATATTGTTTTTAGTATATAAAGGAAGGATGACTATGAAAAAAATATTAACTGCATTAATGTGTATGATTCCAGTGTCTGCATTTGCAAACCCTGCGTGTCCTGTATGCACAATTGCGATTGGTGCGGCATTACCACTGACGCGTCGCATTGGGGTACCTGATATGGTTGCAGGAATCTGGGTTGGTGCATTTTTAGCAATTCTGGGGTATTGGATTATTAAATTTTTTGATAAAAAGAAATGGAATTTTTTTGGTCGCAACGCGTTGATATTGGCGCTGTCAGTTGCATCAATTGGATTTATATACCTGGGTCAGGTAACATATAATCCATGCACATATTTTGGTTTCTTGAAACTAGACGCGATATTATTTGGCACAATTATTGGTGCGATATTATTTATATTGACTGAAAAACTGTACGATTTTATGAAAGCAAAAAATAACGGTCACGCGCACTTTCCATTTGAAAAAGTTGTATTGCCCATTGTTGTTTTAACAATTGCCAGTTTTATTGCCGCAACGTGTTAATAAAAGGAGAAAGAACATGCAAAAAATTAAAACGGTAAAAGAATATGTTGAAAAGATGGATGCCGCCAAAAAGGTTAATCCAAAAGACCTGTCATCAGACCAAGATTTATCGATTGGAATTATGAATCTGATATCAATCGAAGAACACTTGATGTTTTCAGGTGCCAAAACAGGCAAACATGAATTCTATGATATGATAAACGAAGTTCGCGAAATGCGTAAACGCATGATGCAGAAAATTATCCCTTCATACGAAGGCGAAGTCTGGTGCATATCAAAACATTTACTGGCATCTGCGATGCGCTTGTTCGAAGTTGGCACCAAGGCACTAGCATCTGGCGATACAGAAACCGCATACAGTTTATTTGATGATTCCTATGAATTGTATTGCATATTCTGGGGATTGAATATGGGGGCTTTTGGTGGCGATATGAAACATATCAAGACCCCACAACCAGACACAAAAAAATCTAAATCAGTTTCACAATCCACCCCCAGTCTTTCCGACACAGACAACAGTAAAATAGGAAAATTAAAAAATTGGGTTCGCAACGCCGTAAATTGCTGCATTGAATAATAAATTTGTTATTTGAAAAATGCCCTGATGGGGCATTTTTACTACCATTCAATTGGTGTTTTACCGTGCTGGACTAAATATTCATTTGCACGTGAAAAATGATGATTACCAAAGAATCCACGTGACGCTGACAATGGTGATGGGTGCACAGATTTTAAAATCAAATTACGCGATAGGTCAACAAATTCTGCCTTGCGCTGGGCATATGAGCCCCACAATAAATACACAATATTTTCACGTGTTGATAACTGTCTGATAACCGCATCTGTAAAAGTTTCCCAACCCTTGCCAACATGTGATGCTGCAGCATGCGCACGTACCGTCAATGTTGCATTTAACAATAATACACCCTGCTGCGCCCAAGATGTTAAATCACCATGTGTTACGCTGTCGCGACCCAAGTCATTTTTTATTTCTTTGTAAATATTTATCAAACTTGGTGGAATGGGTGTTGGTGGCAAAACAGAAAAACAAAGCCCGTGCGCCTGACCTGGTTCGTGATATGGGTCTTGCCCGATAATGACAACCTTTACATTATCCAGCGGACACAAATTAAATGCATTAAATATATTTGCAGGTGCTGGATAAATCGGCTTTCCAGACAAATATTCCGCGCGCACAAAATCAGTTAATTTTACAAAATAATCCCGTTCAAATTCTGGTGCCAGCGCAGTTTTCCACGATTGTTCAATTTTAACATTCATAACAAATCCATTTTTCATTGTTACACAACCAACGATTATTGCACGCAGGCGTCCATAGACGTCAATTTTATTAATCCCGTTTGACAACTTTTCCACAACACCACATCAATATATCCACGTGGCAATCCTGTAACATTTACCAAATGCGCAAACATATCATCACATGCGCGACGCACATCCACATCTAGATTTCCATTATCAATTTTATCTGTCAAAGATGGATTTTTTGCATACACCACGCCCAAACGCTGAATCCAGATATCGTATTTTACAATGTCTTCGCCCAGATTTCGTGCCAAATGATTTGCTGTAATTTTTCCAATATGCGGCAATTTTTGCAGATATGATAGTTTTGCGTCTAAACCATCACACGCGTAATACCCATCACAAAAACATTCACGATTTTTCCACAATTTACAAATTGCGCGCACTTTATTTTTATTTGCAAACAATTGCATCAGTTCATCAAAATCTGCACCATTTGCACGAATATGCGCCATAATCTTGGCATGAATTTTCTTGGCTGTTTTTTGTGAAAAACCACCTGCTAAAACAACGTATGCACACATATCTGCAAACGCATCAGGACTGAACCGTTGTGGGTGCGATAACATTTGTTTTATTTCATCAAAAGATTGTGCATCACTGTCCAGTCCCATTTCACGCAACCGCGCATCCAGCGCGAAAAACCAATCTGCATCAAACATATTTAATCATTTTGCTTAGCCTGCGCCAACATTTCAATCAGTTCCTGATTTTTCGCTGCCGCATTATCCTTTACACGGTCGCGCCCCAGATTAAATAATTTT
>JBJEXB010000075.1:0-9861 GCA_051885395.1 Candidatus Enterousia sp.
TATCCTTCGTATCTTTATCGTTTTTTTAGTATTGTATATCTATATCCCCGTTGTGCAACCCCAAAATTCACGAATTATTGATTTTAAATCACTTGCATTTGTTATCTGGTTAACCTTTATACGGAATTCCGATGAATTTGGCATACCCGCACTGTACCATGCGGCGTGTTTGCGAAACATTGGTATCCCCGCATTTCCATAGTATTCCAATACATATTCCAAGTGTTGCAATACCACATCCCCCACATTTTGTGGCGCATCCGTAACATCACCCGTCAGTTTTCCCAATAGCCACGGTCGCCCCAGTATTGCACGTCCAACCATTGCGCCACGGTACCCAATATCTAAAAGCCGCTGCACATCATCCGTTGATTGTATATCCCCATTTGCAATAACAGGTATTGTAATATCAGAATCAATTTGCGGATGTACTGCTGGTCCAACATACAATTGCGCACGCGTACGACCGTGCAAAGCCACAAATTTCACACCAGAATCTGTCGCAATTTTTACTAAATCACGCCAGTCACAATGTTCCGCATCCCAGCCCAAACGGGTTTTGATTGACACAGGAATATCAACAGACCGCACAACCGCACGCATAATCTGCCCTGCCAGTTTATGGTCACGCATCAGATACGCACCAGCCCCAGCGCGCGTTGCAACCTTTGGCACAGGACACCCCATATTTATATCAATCCACTTTGCACCTGCATTCTGTAATATTTTTGCCGCATCCGCCATTAACCCAACATCTGCGCCAAAAATTTGGGCACCAATAGCACCTTCGTCACAATAGTTATCAAAATTACGCAGACAATTTTTATGCGCCCCGACCAGCGAATGGCACGATATCATTTCTGTCACCAGATTAGCATTTGGTGCAAATGAACGCAATACCCGACGAAACGGCTTGTCAGTAATACCAGCCAAGGGCGCAGCAAAAATTTGATTATTATTATACATTTATGATATAATAATAAACGCTATGGGTGAAAAAATCAAAAATTTCTTTGGGTTTATTGGACGTGCGTGGTCCTTGGGGATATGGGGAAAAATCGGCATAATTATCGCGATATTTGCCCTGTTTATGTTTGTGCGCATATTCTGGGGTCAGGTAAATGTCCAGAAATTTGTCATAAATATATGGCGTTTAAACGAAGAACAACAGTTACTGGACGCAGAACAGGAAAAATTAAACACATTGAATCGCCACATTGAATTACTGCAAACATACAGCCCCGATTATGTTGAAGAACTGGGTCTAAAATACCTGAACATTGGTGACCCTGATATAAAGGTTTTAAGGATTTAAACACATCCCCAAAATTGGGGATGTTTATTTTAATTCAGATACAAAATCATACCGTTTAAATATGTCGCCAACAACAGCCAGATAATATAAAACCAGACTAAAACAAATGCGCCACGACTGATTGGATTGAATGCTCGCATCATCCATATACTGATAATCAGCAGCAAGACAATGACTATCATTGCAGCACCAACCATATGTAACCCAAAGAATAAATATGACCATAACGCATTCAATGCCATTTGGGTGGCAAATAATAAATAAGGCTTTACCTTGCTGTATCGTGTTTGATTATTTTGAACGACCAGAAACAACGCAACACCCAGCAAAAAGTACAATATTGTCCAAACAGTTGCAAATACCCATGGCGCGGGGGTCAAAGCCGATTGATTCAGTCCATTAAACCAGATATCACTATGCCCCATTGGCGTAAACATAATACCAATTAATCCAGGTGCAAAAGATATTATAATGCACAGAATGAACAATAAAAATTTTTTCATATAAAATTCCTTTTCTATAAAAAAATGATAGCAGTAAAAAACTGCTATCACCATAGGTATGAATTCATGATGTTATTTTTTCTTATGCTTCTTTTTCCACAATTTTATATCATTGCCAAAAAGTGTCAAGACACGCCATTTTTCCGTCCCAAACCTTTTATTATCAAACGCAACGCATTGTTTTAACCGATATTCCCATTCACCGTGTTTCTGGCGCATACGTTCGGTAAAATTCAATGGATCTTTATTAAAAGGAACATTTCCACGTTCAATGATACCTATCAAAAATTGTTCAAAATCTGACCTATACGTATGTACAAACAAATCCGATTTTAATATCGGCTCACGCAGCATCTGTAAATACAGTTCATCGTTATTGTCCAGTTCTTTGATGCGTTCAATAACACGTTCAAAGTCATTATCATAATCATTACAATTTATAAACGCACGTGGGTTAACATCTTCTGTGATAGCGGGATTTCCCCAATAAATTGGCACAGACATTGACTGAAACGGATGCCACAATTTTTCCGTGGTATAATCATTTGAGTTTGAATTCTCGAATGCGATTGTAAATTTATATCCACTTAAAAAATCAAGTTTTCCACGCACCCAATCACCATCACGCGGTTCAATATCTAAATCAATATTGTGACAAACCCGACCTGGGGCATCAACAAACTTATACTGTGATAACATTTCAAAGAATTGTTTTCTTATCGCACATCCTTCGCCAGCAGATGCATTACTATATAAAAAATTACAAAATTTACGTTGTGCCATATCTTTTGTAACTTTTCCGCGCACATCATCAATACTTTCTGGCATAAAACCAGTATGTCGTAAATACCGATTACGAAACTTTAAATTATTAAATCCAATTGCATAATCACATTCGTTGAAATTAGGCACGATATTTTCACCTGTCCAAAAAATTTTGACACAGTTTTTATATCTTCTGAATTCGGAACCAAAAACACTATAAAACAAAAAATCAGGTGTATCGGATATGACAACATTATAATATTTACGCAAAACATCCATAAATTCGTTGTTATGCACATCATATCCACCACCAAAGCCCGTAAAATTAACTTTAATAGTCTTTTTATTCATAATCCCAATCCCCACATAAAAAATATAAATCCCCTGTTGGGGTAATTAAATTGTTCGCTCGGCGGTCCAACCGCCTACGCGCAATTTTATAGTTGTTCGAACCGCGCAAAAGGCTTGTTCTCACATACAAAATTTGGCGCGCCCTGCAGGATTGGCTTCGCCCACCTTGAAAATTTTGCCGTTGGCAAATCGGCTGACTGACGTCCGCCTATTTTCTGTGATTCGAACTGCTTCCTTCGCAGGTTCTTATCCGCGGCTTGCATCAAAAATTGAATCACCCCTGTCGGGGTAATTAAATTTCTGGCGCGCCCTGCAGGATTCGAACCTGCGACCTGCGGATTAGAAATCCTATGTTCTTGGCACGCTTGACAGGGAAATATATCGTTCTTTCAATAGGTTGCGGTGTTATGAAATTTGTTTGATTTTCGTTCCGCTCGCCTATCGCTAACCTTGAAAATAAAATCCCATCAAAATCTTGGCACGCCCGGTAGGACTCGAACCTACAATCTGCAGATTAGAAATCTGATGCATTATCCATTATGCTACGGGCGCATTTGGTTTAGGCGTGATTTGCACGACTAGACTCTGCGATTATACAGCAAAAATCGCAAAAAACAAGGTCTGATTTTATTTGGCTTTATTTAATTTTATCAGAACCGACAACCCCGTCCCCCCCCCAGCAGTGCGCCACCGTCCCCCTGGTTATATCCACAGTATTTACAATGGGACAAAATCCTGATATAATATCCCTTGAATCCAATGGGAATTGGGTTCGGGTCTTTCAAAACCCATACGATACGGCGCGTGTTGCGTCGTAATCCGATTATGCCTGGCCGCAAGGTCGGGTGTCTGTTGTTATATAACAGGCTTGTCCAAAAGCAACAGGGTCATTTATCGTATGATTTTGAAAACGCCCGACCGTCAATATCCCGTTGACGGTTTAATTTTACTCGGGGGAATGATATGCCGGACAACAACAAACTGATAAAAGTATCTTATATTCGACAAGAGAAAGAGTATATCTCGGAACTGTTTCCGGAATATGAATTGCTTGAACAGAAAACATTGCAAATGACTGTTGACGGAAAGAGCATCCCTGTCGATATGTTAACGGTGCAAACAAACCAAGGGAAAAAGACTTTTTACTTTGATGTTAGCGATATATTCGCCAAGTATGATGCGTTTATTGCAAACAATGGGAGCAACTTAAAGGATTTAACAGGTGCTGATTTTGCGAAATTGCTTATGAGTACTACGCTAGGTGTGCAGACCAGAGAAGAAAAAGAGAGAATGCCTTGGATACGCAAAATGCAGGAGGGGCTCAAGACAATAGAAACGGAGCAAGAACCCGATGAAGAGATTGACGATAGTGAGAGAGAAAGTTTTATGCAAATATTATCGTCTATAAAACTGTTGGCAATATTGTCGTTTATAATCTTTTTGCTTGCACTGATATTTGCAATGCCAGACTAAAATTTACCCAAACTAGGAGAAAACAAATTGAAAAAAACGGAAAGCCTGGCCCTTACCCAGTACAATTTTTTGACAGATTTAGTAATTGACGTTCTATCTAAGCGCCTATCGGAACCGTTGTCCACCACCGATAGGAGTAGTATTTTCAAAACATTTGTTATGCCTGGGGTACAATGGGCAATATCTAAACACCACCCTGAATTAACCGTAATGGATGTCAGCGACAGAGCGAAAATATTTGTCGCAGATTTACGGATAAGTTCAGAAGAGCCCGAACATATGGAAATATTTTTATCGCTTGTTGATTTTGTGTCAATGTTTGTGGGGTTATTACTAAAACTTCCGAACAAAATAACTTATGAAGCCGCAACAAAATTAACCGGGGTTCCAGCATTTATTATTGGTATGCGAGAACCCATCAAAAATATTAGAAATGATATTGCCGCTAGTCCGATTGGGTATTTTGTTATGTTAGCAAAATACGGCGAAAAACGGGACATCGATAATTTTGAGTTCTTAGTAAAAAAACAGGAAACCACTGGTAAGTGGGATTGGAAATTTTTTGACGAACACAATTTGATGGTAGCCATTATGAAGGCTTTGGAGAAATCCAGAACAAAAAACGAGGCGGCTGCTAGACAAAAACATATAAAAGAAGCCAAAGATAAGTTGTATAGAGAAAACAAACCTACAAACGCAATAGACAAGATTGTTTGGAATATTAAGAATGCAAAATATAACACCACAAAAACATTCAAAGAATCAGAGGTTGTTTCCGGATTAAGAAATAAAATAAAAAAAGCATTCGGCAGCAACTGACAGACATCCGATTAAGAAACGTGTATGCTCGCAGTAATTAAAAAATCCCACTTTCCCGCTTATATAGTGTGTGGGAAAATGGGAAATTTGGGACTCAGCCCTTATGGCTGATTTGCCGGTGGTGATAACTTGCCACTGCGTTTTAACTCTTGCAGGCGGCGGTGAACTGTCGATTTCGGGATATTCATCTCCTTGGCAATTTCCTTTATGGTTTTACCGGCTGCATACAATTCGGCAATTTCGGCACGTTCCGTATCTTGTGGGCTTTGCGTGATTGCCCATTTCAGCGCAAGTGTATTGCCGTCATTATCCCGAACAGACACCAATTTGGCACCGAACGTATGAACGTCGTCGCCACTGACACCGCGTGATTTGTGGTATTGCGCCATCGCTGGCTTGATGTATGTGTGAAACCTCCAAAGAGATAGAGGTATTCAATATGGATTCTATCGCAGACGAGCCACGCGGTCCACGCGTCTTGTCTTTCCCCGTGTGATGCAGCCACAATATAGACTTGCCCATTGCACGCATTTTACGCGACCATTCGTTGTATTTGACCCAACTGTCCGCATCATTTTCGCGCCCTGCGGTGTACAGTGAAAAGATATTGTCCACTATTATCAAGTCAGCATTCTTTGCGTATATTTCCACCTGACGCTGACCGGCAGGCGTTGCCAGGTCGGGCATGGTCGCATTGTCTTGCAGACCTGATAAGAACAGGGTTATATTGTCACGGATTACCTCTTTGCCTTCTGACTCAAACCCGGCAATAAGCAGGTTAAATCTATCCTGCATTTCACGTGCGTCCATTTCACCGTCAATGTAAAGAACACGGCGTGGTTTTTCCGCTTTGAAATTCAAGAAATCAAAGCCGCTGGCGGCCGCGATTGCAATCGCCATTGCCATGAACGTCTTGCCTGCACCCCTTTCTGCGTACAACAAAGATACACCGTTTTGCGGTATCAGCGGATACAACAGGAACTCAATCGGAGGCAATTCATGGTCTAAAAACTCCGCCATACTCATAACACGGAATCCCCCGTTTAATGGTCGCATTGCAACCGCAATCGCTGCGTCCAGTTGCTGTTTTGCCTGTGCCAAACCTTGATTGAGCGCAATGTCGTTGAAATCCGACATACCGGGCGTATCTATTTTTGGTACGCACAGGGTGGCACAGACTGTGTCCGCCGCCACAGCAGCGGCGTTTACACCAGTATTGATTTCAGATTCCCAGTCATTATCCGCTGCGATAATCATTTTTGCAGTCGGATATTTTGACCGTATTGACTGTGCCACCGGCAACAGATTTCCAGCATCCATTGCGGCAATAGTATGCAGCCCAGTGGCGGCATGAATGGTCGCCGCAGTGGCGAATCCTTCACAGATAATGACTGTATCTGTTTCGTCGCCGAATGAGCAGAAACAACCCTTTTTACGACCGCCTGGCATGAAGCGCTTTTCGCCGTTCGGGCCTATATATTGCAACGACCACAGTTTGCCCGCACTGTCATACAGCGGCACCACCAATGATTGTGTATCTGGGTTGTACTTTGCGGCGTTGGCCGCGATTTGCTTGCACGCCAAATATGGGTGTTCTGCCGGTGCGTCGCCCAGTTTTGCAAACTGGCTCGCAGCTGTTTCGGCCACTTTCTTTTGTTGTTCCTGTTGCTCGGCGTGGTATTTTGCACGTTCAGCAGCAATTTTGCGGTTTATTTCTGCCTGTTCAGCTGGCGACAACAGATTGATGTCATTCGGAAAAGCGAAATGCTTTTCACCACTTGACCAATCGCCGAACGCGTAGCCGTCCGCGACCGGTGTCAGCCAGTACTTGCTGTTATGCCCCCAACGGGTGAAGCCGTTCGCGGCTATGTTATTTGGCATTTCAATGCCGGTTGTTTGTAATTTTTCAATCAAAAAGTGTTCCATTTTTTCCATTCCTTTATTTGCAATAGTTGTGAATTTGGTTTCGTTTGCCGGATTCTATATACGCCATGACGTCGTCACGGTTGTATAAAACACGGCCACCGATTTTTGTCCATTGAAACGGACATTTGCGATTTGTTCGCCACCGTTCAATGGTGTTTCTTTTTAATCTCAACACGGTTGCCAACTCGGCGGTGTTGAGATATTGATTTTGTAGCATCATGTAAAATCCTTTTGGTTTGCTACAGATTAAACTCCCAACCGCTCCCGTCCGAATCACCCGATTGGTTGGTGGCAGTATTGAATAGAGGAATATGTATTCACAACGTTGCAAGGTTGGCAACCTTTGACGTTTTTCATGTTTTTATAAAGAAAAAATAAAAGAAACCCGCCAGTTCGGCGGGTGTCAATGTTTACTTATAAATCAAGTGGTCGTAATCCACCTTTTTGGGCTTCTGGCATGCGTATCAATGTGCAGATACTTCGAACTTGTCTGTTACTTGTTGTACGCCCATGTGCTTCCAACCTGCGAATAACAACGGGTTCCATCAGACGTATTTCAGGCTGATTTTCTTTTGTTATGCCCATTTCTACAACTACTTCAAACATGACCTCCATATACGGACTCATATACGGGATATTGTAGTTTGCATTGCACAAAAAGAAGCGTCGCAATGTGTTTGCCGCGATTTGGATATCTTCGACAATAAACTGCGTTTCTGCTCCCGGATTATAAATAATCTTGTTTTCTCGCAAATTCAGTTCACATGAAGAACGGACTTTTATGGCTTTATTACGCTTGTCGCCTTCTTTTCTTCCTTTGACAATCACCTTGTCGCTACACAATGCCGCCAACAAGGTTTCTAGGTGGGCATTTATATAGTCGACCCAGTTGTCTTTTTGTTCAAAGGTTAGTTCATTACCACGAAACGCAAGCCATTCTGCTGCTTCTGTAAGTGTGTAAAATGCTTTATCTTTTTTTGTCATGATATATCCTTTGGGTTAAAACAAATTTCCATTCTCTGCTCGCTCTGGTTCTTGTTTCTGTGCGGCAAGGCGCAATATCTCGTCCGTGCCACGCTGAATACTTTGGCGCACCGGATGCTCGCTAAGCCGGGCATATATTGAGATTACCGCAGGCGTTGTGTCGCCCAGTGCTTTGCCGATAATCTCGTTTGACGAGCCGGTTATGGCCTGATAACTGGCAAAGGTTCGGCGCAGGTCGTGTATGCGCAAATCTTGCAGACCAGCCCGGGCGGCCAAAGCGTTCCATTTCTTTTTCGGGTTTTCCATGTGACCGCTTCTGCTGCCACCGGTGGTCGGAAATACCCACGGACTGTCGGTGCGGAATGTTTCCATTTCACGCAACAAGGCAAGTGCTTGTTTGGGCAGAGGCACAACCTGTGGCTTGCCTGTTTTGGTGTCCGGTATGTACAGCACTTCGCGTTCAAAACTAATGTCCGACCATTTAATCGCCTGTATATTGCTGCGCCGTTGTCCCAAGAACAAAGACAGATATACAAAGCAACGGAATTGCACGTCCGGTTCTGCCGCAAGGGCGGCAAAAAATCGCGGCAATTCGTCCGCTTGCAGGGAACGGTCGCGTTTCACCTCTTTATACAGACGGATTCTGGCCGCAGGATTTATCATTTCCAGTCCCCAATCTATCGCTTTGTTATACATTTGCCGCAGCAATTTGATAGAATGGTTGGCGGCATAGACGCCGGCCTTATCATGGATTTTTCGTTGCAAATCAATAACAAAAGCCCGGTCAATATCCATCATGCGGTACGGGTGTATCGGCGCCAAATGCAGGCGGAAATAGCACTTGTCTTCACGTTGAGAAGTTGGGCGCTTGTGTACTCTGCAATGGTTGGGGAAATAATAATTATTGAAGAAATCCCCAACGGTGACAGTGTTCGCAACTTTGTTCTTTTCCACATTTGGATTCTTGCCCCTGTTTATCAAAGCAATTTGTTCGGCAAACAGTTTGTATGCATCCGCAAGGCTGGTATTGTTGGCGTCGCACAGACGCACAAACAATGTTTTGCCTTTTACCTTTTTAATCAAATAATATATTTTTGTTTGCACGCCGACACGAACAACAAAGTTGTTTTTGTTGCTATCTCTGACGATGTAGTCTTTGCCGTTTTCTGCGAAGGGTAATTTTGCAATACGCGCTTCTGTAAATGCCATCTTTTTCGGCAACATTTCTTGTTTCATTTTTTTACCTTTTTTTGCCCGTTTCCTTTGTTGTAGCCGTGAAAGATGCAATTACATCTTTGGCGCAAAAAACCTTATAAAACGCAAAAAAGTAGACAATCCCGTTCAGGGAGTGTCTACTCGTGCATGTTGTTTCTTTGCCGGCAAACAAGTTGTTTGCTTCCGAAGTTACAACATTTTGTTAGCAAACCAAGACGAACAACATCTTTGTTTAGCGTTGAAGATAGTTACTTTTTTGCCATCTGTTCCGCTAACCTTGTGGCTCAATGTCCGCTCGCCGTCCGCTAACCTTTTTTATAAAGTTGCGTAAAGCCTAATCCACCTTTTTGATATTGTCAAGCGCAAAGAACCGGGATTTTATACAGTAAAATGCAACCCGATAAAGTCACAGAAAACAGGGGAAATTTCAATTAGAAATCCGATGCTCTATCCAGCTGGGCTAAGGGCGCGTGGTATATATTGTATATCAAATATTTGTCAATTTCAAGT
>JBJEXB010000076.1:0-9788 GCA_051885395.1 Candidatus Enterousia sp.
CAGATGACTTTAATAAACAAATCAAAGACATTTTGAAAAATTCTACGGAAAATCGTGCAAGTCTGGAAAGCCAGATTAAAAACATGATGGATTCCAGTGCCACGTTAAAGAAAGAAGCATCTGATTTGACAGAAGCCCTGCGTGGCAAGAAAAAATTACAGGGTAACTGGGGGGAAATCCAGGTTGAACGCCTGTTTGAATTACTGGGCTGGCAGGAAGGTGTCCAGTTCGAGGCACAAAAACACCTCTCAAATGGGCGTGATATTCCAGACTATATCGTTCATATGCCTGGCGATAAGCATTTTGTTGTCGATGCAAAAATGTCATTGAACAGTTATATGGATTATCTGGCGACTGATGACGCGGCTGAAAAGCAACGCTTGTGGCGTGCCTTTGTTGACGCAACTAAAAAGCATATCGAAGAACTGGGGAATAAAAATTACAACCAGGTTGTTGACCGTAAATTTGATTACGTATGTATGTTTATGCCATTGGAACACGCCTATATTGAATTAATGAATCGTGACAAAGACGATATTTATAAATATGCGTTTGAAAAGGGCGTAACAATTGCAACCCCATCATTATTGCTGCCTATGTTACGTACGATTGATACATTAATGCGTGTTGAAAAACAAAGCAAGAATGTTAGTAAAATCGTCGAATATGCAGAAAAATTATATGAAAAATATGCTGGCTTTACCGAAGATTATAAAAAAATCGGTGAAGAATTAACCCGTGCACAGACTGCATACGATGGCGGGTTGAAAAAATTAACCGATGGTCGTGGCAGCATATCTGGCTGGTTTGACAAGATTAAAAAACAAGGCGGATTAACCGTTTCAAAAAATCTGGCATTAAGTGCAGATAAAGTGGATGACAGCGATGACGAATGAATTAAAAATGATACTTTGTGGTGATTTGACATTGCGCGAAAAATGTGCGCCAGTTGAAAAAATTACCCCACAAATACAGGATACTTTGAATGAAATGGTTAAAATGATGGGCGCGCAAAATGGCGTCGGGCTTGCCGCACCCCAGGTTGGAATTTTATCACGTTTCTTGGTTATGATGGACCCTGATACAAATACGGTATATAAGATGCTGAACCCAAAAATTGTGTCACACAGCAATGATATATGCGATATGGAAGAAGGTTGCCTGTCCGTTCTGGGACCTGATAATTTGCCTGTATTTGCACATGTGTCACGTCCTGAATCGGTTGTTGTTGAATGGATGGATGAAACAGGCGCGTTAAAATGTGCGCAAATGTCTGGTGTGCCTGCACGCATTGTGCAACATGAAACAGACCATCTGGATGGAATATTGTTTATTGACCATTTGTCACCGGTTCGTCGTGAAATGGTTATGCGTAAAGTTCGGAGACGTAAAAAATGAAACTGGTTCTGATGGGGACAAATGATTTTGTTGTGCCTATTTTTGATGCGGTATCGCGTAATCATGAAATCGTTGCTGTATTTACGCGTAACCCAAAACCTGCGGGTCGTAAACAGGTTTTAACAAAATCGCCTGTGCATATTTGGGCAGACGCACACGGTTTTCCCGTTTATCACAAAACATCAGAATATAATTTTTCACCTGATATGATTGTTGTTGTGTCATATGGTGCGATATTGCGCGAAAATGTTTTAAATTCTGCACCATGTATAAATATTCACCCGAGTGACCTGCCACAATATCGTGGACCATCCCCGATACGTACCGCAATTTATAATGGCGACAAAACATCTGCGGTGTGTCTGATGCAGGTAACGGCTGAATTGGATGCTGGTGATGTATATATGCGTCGCAAATTTGAAATTGGCGATAATGATACGAATTCAGATGTTGAATCGCGTGTATCTGAAATTGGGGCGCAGATGTTAATGGAATATTTGGCGGAACCTTCAAAATATGCGGCGGTGCCACAAGTCGGCAATCCAACATTTACGCGTAAATTTACAGGTGACGATGAAATAATTGATTGGACAAAGCCTGCGCGTTCAATCCACAACCAGATTCGTGCGTTGGGGGCAGGGCGTACAAAAATTAATGGGATTGATGTAAAGATTTTGCAAACACGCATTACAGATGAAAAACTGGAAATATTGCAGGTTCAGCCCAGTGGTAAAAAGCCAATGGATTGGAAAAGTTTTAAAAATGGTCTGCGTGGTGCAGATATAACATTAGGAAAATAAATTATGCCAAATAAAAAATTATGTGGATTATATTGTCAGGAATCTTCATCATTTGATGATTAGGCGGTGCATCTGCGGAAGATGCTGTTGGATAAAAGACGGTTTGGTAACGGACGATAATGACGCGTTTCAAAGTAACTCTTGAATATGATGGCACAGGATTAATTGGCTGGCAGGAAAACCGCCAGGGGCCGTCTGTGCAATCAATATTAAAAGACGCAATTGAAAAATTTTGCAACGCACGTCCAGATATTGTTGCCGCAGGACGCACAGATGCTGGTGTTCACGCCATTGCAATGACGGCGCATTTTGATTTAGATGTCGCCACAGATGCACAAACTGTTATGCGTGCAGTAAATTTTTATTTAACAGATATGCCCGTATCTGTTTTGGATTGTGAAATTGTATCCGATGATTTTAATGCACGGTTTTCCTGTGTGCGTCGTAACTATAAATATGTGGTGTTAAATCGTCGCGCAGCACCAGTGTTAAATCGTAATCGTGTATGGTGGGTGCCACGCAAATTAGATATTGATGCAATGCGTGCAGCCGCAGATAAATTGATTGGTAATCATGATTTTACCAGTTTTCGCGCCACCCAGTGTCAGGCAAAAAGTCCGATTAAAACATTGGATACGTGCAATATAACTGTATGTGGTGATGAAATTATTTTTGAATTTTCTGCACGGTCATTCTTGCATCACATGGTTCGAAACATCGTTGGCACATTGGTTGAAATCGGATTGGGCAAACCATTTGATATTGATGAAATATTTGCCGCACGTAATCGCAGCGCTGCAGGTCCAACCGCACCCGCATCAGGATTGTTCTTTATTTGTGCTGAATATGCCACGGGCGATTGTGCGGTGTGTAATGAATGTGACCAGATGGATAAATAACAAATCCGCCATGTAATATTTTCGCATGACACCGCGCAGCATCTATTTTGAAGTAAGACACAATATAATCAATATTTGTATCACGACATAATCCGACAATATTTTCCTGCAACGGGACAAATTTCTGAATATACGCCAAATTAAATTTCGGCGTGTTATATATCCAAACACCATTAACCGGCTTGCGACGAACGTTTGGTGAACTGATATCATCACCATGTAATTGTTTAAATGTGTCAAATGCAAAGAAGTGATTTGCAGCACGCGATTTAGTAAATTCCAGTTTATCATCATACGTAAATGCTGCCAATTCATGGTCAGATGTTACAAAGAACACAGGACTTGGTTTTATTACTGTAATTAAAATCGTCGCTGTTATACAAACACCACACAGTATATAGTTTATTTTGATTTTGCCAGAACGAATAAGAATCAATGACATAAATCCGATAACAGTTAAACAAATTGCAGTATTTGAAATATGTGGCATTCGTATATTTGCATACGGCAGTGCGTCAATTATATTCGCCAGATACAGACATTTGCTGTAAATTATATGTGCCACGTCCAACGGCATCATTATTCCAAAAATTGACGTGATTGTGCCTATTGCAGCAATTGGCATAATCGCCAGTGAAAATATAGGTAATAAAACCAAGTTACCAATCAGACTATACAGTGGCAATGAATAAAAGTGTGTGATTACAAATGGCGCAGTAAAAATCGTTGCAACCACAGACGTCAATATCGCCGCATATATTATTTTCAAAATTTTATTGTTGGGCATTTTGGGCTTTACGGAATTGAACAACCATACCAGACCAAACACCGCAGAAAAAGATAACTGAAAACCTGCCTGCATTACATAATGTGGATTTATTATAAACACAGCACAAAATACCAGACACACATTTCGCAAAGATATCGCACCACGCCCCAGAATCAGTGCCAGGATAACCAGACTTATCATCAAGAACGCACGTACTGTTGCCACGGCGGCACCTGATATCGCCATATACATCAGTAACATAATCCAAACAGCAATCATTGCTGTAATTCGTGCAGGTATGCGACGCGTTATCGGTGCGATGCCGCGGAATATAAAATAGAATATCGCAAATAACCAACCTGCCATTAATGCAAAATGAAATCCACTGATTGACCAGACGTGACCAATACCAGAAGTTGTCCAAACAGTTTTGTCAGCAGACGGAATTGAATTTTTATAACCCAGAATCAAACCATCAACTAAAAATGATTTTGATGTGTTATGCAGATAATCACGTACAGAATTTATTATGTGGCGCCTTGAATTTGCCACCACAGAATATTCTGTAATATAACCTGTCGCAGTTATGCCGTTAAAGTATGCCCAACGCGCGAAATCAAATGCCTCGGGTGCAGATGCAATGTCTGGCGAAAACAGCGTAACCTTTTCATGGATTTTATCGCCGATGTGTGGTGGCGGATTGTCGTTGTTCATTGATACACGTATCAATGCAGATTCATTATCTGTTATCCCATTTGTGCGAATAAATATACGTGTTTTGTCGGGTGTATAATCAATATTTTCAACCACCCCGATTATGTCAGCATTTCTGATATTGTGATTCAGTTTTGGTGTTGCGACAAAATATGTAAATGCTGCAGCGTACGCGAAACCAAATATAAAAATTAAAACTGCGCGTAATAAAACAGTGCGCTGTAACAATATCATACCAATGCCAGACATTATCGCGATAATTGTCACAATAATGTTGAAGTATGGAATACTTGGTTCTGTTGTTAATCCAAAATATGCCGCACCACCAAATGCCATAATAAATGGTACGTACAAGAATAAATTTTCACGATTGGTTGCAAAAAATTCACGCATATAAAAGTATAGGAATTTATTTTTATATTCTGCAACCAAAAATTTATTTGCCAAAAATAAAGGAATTATCAGCAGACAATGCAATTATTGCATCAATATCATCTGCATCACATGTACGTTGACGTTTTATTTTGCCACATACTTCACATTGATGTGTGATTATGTACCTGTCACCGTCTGGGGCAACAGATATTGGACGCATCATCCCGCCACAGGTCGCAGCCCTGTCGCCTGGATTATTATCAACGTGTCGTGACCACAGACAACGTGGGCAATGGTTTGTGTATCCATTGCCAAAAACGGCTGCGCCACAATGGGCGCAGTTAAAATTTTCGACAGTTTTTGTAAAGCCTTTCATTATAATCCCAATGCACTGCGATACATCTGGGTTAATTCATCGGCTTCATCCAGTTCATCTGGGTCCAATTTACGCAGACGTATCATCTGGCGAATATATTTTGGGTCAAATCCTGCGGATTTCGCCTCGCTATAAATTTCTTTGATGTCAGCAGCAATTGCGGCTGAATCTTCGTTTAATTTTTCGATACGTTCAATAATACTAATCAATTGCTGATTATCAATTGCACCATGATTTGCGTTTTTCATTGCAGACTTTCCCCTTGTTTATTTGATACATTTATGATATATCATAAATCGCAAAAATCAAGAAAAACAAAGTTAAACATAGGCGTTTTATAATATGAGAAAATTTACAAAAATTACAGCATCTATTGGACCAGCATGCGAAGATCGTGCAACATTAACAAAAATGATACAGGCTGGTGTTAATATGTGTCGCCTGAATTTTAGTCACGATACAGGCGATATCCAAGGTAAAAAAATCGATATGATACGCGATGTGTCGCGTGAATTAAATACCCCTGTTGCGGTCTTGATTGACTTGCAGGGACCAAAACACCGCATCGGCAATTTTATGACCGAAGATAAATATCCATTAACAATCGGTCAAACCTTTACATTTGATTCAGACCCGACGCCTGGGGATGCAACGCGTGTTCAGTTACCAGATGCCGACGTTATGAAATCTTTGCGCCCTGGGGACAGAATCTTGCTGAACGATGGTAAAATTGAAATGCGTGTTGACAGCGCATCCGCAGATAAAGTTGTTGCGACCGTATTACGTGGAACAGAAATATGGTCACGTCGTGGCTTTAATTTGCCTGATACAGAAATTGCAACATCTGTTTTGACTGCAAAAGACCGTGCAGACCTAGAATATGCAATTACCAAGAATCCAGATTGGGTTGCGATTTCATTTGTACAGCGTCCCGAAGACGTTATAGAGGTTCGTGATTTCATTGCTGCACGTACGTCCAGCCCGATAAAGATAATCGCAAAAATTGAACGTCCAAATGCTGTTGCACGAATTTCAGAAATCGCATCTGTTGCGGATGGAATTATGATTGCGCGTGGTGACCTTGCGGTCGAGGTTCCATTCCAAGAAGTTCCAGCCATATCACGTCACATCATTCGTGAATGCCGCAAAATGAACAAGCCTGTAATTATGGCAACCCAGATGCTGGGGACGATGGTAAATGCTGAATTCCCGACACGTGCTGAAATATCAGACGTTGCGAATGCTGCATATTTGCGCACAGATTCAACAATGACATCCGAAGAAACAACAATCGGTATAAATCCTGTGAATGTTATCGAAACTATGAGCAAGATTTTGTCCTTCTCGGACCATGATGCGATTGAAAATCCGTTTGATTGGTCTCGTGTTGAAAATGTTCCTGAAAATGATTGGTCGCGTTCTGTTGCGTCAATGGCATATTTGAATCGTGCATGTGCCATTGTTGTATTCGCAGAAGATACAGATGCTGTAACCCAGATTTCTTGCCGCAAGCCAGATATTCCAATTATTGCGGTATGTCGCGAAGAAATGATTGCAAATCAATTATGTTTGTTGCGTGGTGTATATCCGATATGCAACGCAGATTTGTTTGCAAAAAAGTTAGGATTTGAATCTGCTGAATTGTTTGGTATTACATGCGGGAAATTAGTTATCGTTGATGCTGAAAAAATCAGTCTGCGAACCATCGGATAACATCGCCCGTTTGGGCGATTTTTTTTAGTGTTGACCAAAGTATTCGTTTTTTATTAAAATCGAAATTATGAGAGGATTGTTCACATTTCTTTGTTGCATTGCTTTTTCCGTGTCGGCAATTGCCGCGCCATATCGTGCGGTACTGGTTGCAGATATGGATACAGGGCGCGTACTATACGAAGAAAATGCCAAGGTTCAAAATTATCCAGCCAGTTTAACCAAGATTATGACATTGTATCTGACGTTTGATGCGTTGGAACATGGGCGACTGCATCTGGATGATTATTTGATTGTGTCGCAATCTGCGGCAAATGCATCACCTGTAAAACTGGGGCTGACCGCGGGCAGTAAAATATCCGTCGAAGATGCAATCAAAGCGGTTGCTGTCGTCAGTGCAAATGATGTTGCACGTGTTCTGGCAGAAAATTTAAAGGGTGGCAAGGAAGGAAATTTTGCAGACCTGATGACACGTGTCGCAACGCAAATTGGATTAACACAAACGAATTTTGAAAATTCGTCTGGGCTGCCAAATGATGACCACATGTCAACTGCGCGTGATATTGCATTGTTATCAATTGCGGTATATCGGCACTTTCCGCAATATTGGAAATACTTTGGGATAAAGACTTGGACATACAACGGAAAAACATATACCAACGGGAACAGACTTCTGGGGACATATCCTGGGTGTGACGGTATGAAAACTGGATTTACGAACAAGTCAAAATATTCATTAGTTGCAACCGCCAGTCGCAATGGACGTCATTTAATGAGTGTTGTACTGGGTGCAGAAAACAAAGATGTTCGCGCAAATGTTGCAACAAACATGTTTAACAAAGGTTTTGCAATGGTGGCGAATTTGCCGCCTGTCGCAACGCCTGCGCCCAGAAAGGTTCAATCATATTCTGTGCCTGCTGATACTGGTCAGACAATATCGCAGTCTTATCAGGCGGCGGTTGCTGCCGCCCAGCCAATAAAACAGGCATCTGTAACAGGTACAGCAGGCGTACAGTTTGGTGCGTTTTCATCGCATGATGCCGCCCAGACTCAGGTTCAAAATGTCCAGAACAAATTGGGGGCGACTGCCGTAATTGAACCGTCTGGCGGACTGTATCGTGTGCGTGTAACGGGCTTGTCTGAAACGGCCGCCCAGAATTTAAAATCTGCTGCAACCAATGCGGGTATTGACAGTTATATCTTTCATTAGTAAATTAAATTATCATGAATTCAAAAATTGAAAAATTAATAAAACAGTTTGCAAAGTTGCCGCGCGTTGGAAATCGTGCCGCGCAACGTATCGTTTTGGCTTTGTTACAGGATAAAACAGGACGCGCAGACGCGTTGGCGACCATATTGCGTGACGCTGCACAAACAATACGTCCATGTCCAAATTGTGGCGTGTTGACGGATATCGACAGTGGCACATGTGAATTTTGCCGCGCGGGTCAGCGGGCCAATGGGCAATTATGTATTGTGCGTGATTTGGCAGATGTTTGGACATTGGAAAAATCAGGTATATTTCACGGACGCTATCATATTCTGGGCGGTTTGTTGTCTGGAACATCTGGCGTATTGCCCGAAGATTTAAATATTGCGTTATTGCCGAACCGTATTGATGCTGAAAATATAACAGAAATTATTTTTGCCCTGCCAAACACGGTCGAGGGTAAATCCACTCAACACTATGTTATGTCTGTGATTGGCGACGCAACATCTGTTACTTTTTCAGAATTGGCGTCTGGCGTACCATTGGGTGGGGACTTGGATTATTTGGATGATGGTACATTAAGTTTGGCATTTGGGGGGCGCAAGACGTTATGACATTTACTGTTGATGCATTGCCACCTGTATCAGAAATGATGCGCGATTGTGGATTGGAACCCAAAAAACAATTTGGTCAGAATTTCTTGTTTGATTTAAACTTAACAGGTCGTATTGCGCGCGCTATACCAAATATTGAAAACATAACAGTGGTAGAGGTGGGACCCGGACCTGCTGGATTAACACGCGCTATTTTAATGGCGGGTGCAAAGCGTATAATTGCAATCGAAAAAGATAAAACAACCGAACCAATTTTATCACGTGTTGCGGCGACGTCTGATGGACGATTAACTGTTATTTATGATGATGCGCTGCGCGTTGATTTTGGCGCGCTGGGGGTTGATGAATATGCCATTTGTTCAAATTTGCCATATAACGTTGGAACAGAATTATTAATACGTTGGTTGCAATGCGTGGCAAATGGCGAACATATTTTATCTATGACATTAATGTTTCAGCGCGAGGTGGCATTACGCATCACCGCACATCCTGGCGATGAACATTATGGTCGGCTGTCGGTGTTAACATCATTGGTTGCAGATGCAAGGGTTTTATTTGATGTTCCAAATACCGCATTTGTTCCACGTCCCAAGGTACAATCGGCGGTCGTGCAAATAATTCCGAATGCGGATAAAATTGCAAGACTGGAAAATTTGGAAAGTATTGAAAAGTTAACAGCAAAATTATTTGGACAACGCCGTAAAATGATACGTGGAATTTTGCCGAATGTTGATTGGACCAGATTTGGATTAACAGGTACCGAACGTGCAGAACAATTGCCCCCCGAAACATTCGCACAAATTGCAAAATATTTTAGTGACTTAATCTGACGGGTTATATATAATATACATTGACATTCATATAGTGGAGGGATAATAAATGTCAATATCTGTTTTAATATTCTTTGGTATTTTATTCGTTTT
>JBJEXB010000077.1:0-1795 GCA_051885395.1 Candidatus Enterousia sp.
TTATAATTGAAAAGTTGAGTGTTCCAGAAGAAAAAGTTACAGAAGATGCAGCATTCATCAATGATTTGGGTGCAGACTCTTTGGATGTTGTAGAATTCATTATGGAAGTTGAAAAAGAATTTAACATCACAATTCCTGATGAAGAAGCTGCTAAGTTAGAAAAAGTTAGCGATGCTGTTAAATATATTGATGCGCATTCCAAATAATTGGGTGCAATATTTGACAATGCAATAATGTAATCCGTCGCAATATGTTTTATTGTTGGCGGATTTTTTTCTGTACGTTTGGTCAATAAATGGTTATCATAGTGACGTACATATTTGAATTCTGACAAAGGATTATAGAATGAGAAGAGTAGTTATTACAGGTATGGGGATAGTTTCACCTGTTGGTACTGGTATTGAATATGCATGGAAAAATGTTGTTGCTGGAAATTCTGGTGTGCGTCAGATTGATACATTTGATGCGTCTGATTGTGCTGCACAAATTGCGGGTTTGCCTGTATGTGGGGATGCACCTGGTCAGTGCAATATTGATGCGGTATTAGATGCCAAAGAACAACGTAAAATGGATCGTTCCACGATATACGGAATGATCGCTGCTGATGAAGCGTTGCGTGATGCGAACTTGATTGACTATGATGGGGATAAAGAACGCATCGGTGTTTCAATTGGTGCTGGTATCGGTGGTATGCAGACAATTTATGATAATTGTGTTGAATTATATACTGGCGGTCCTCGTCGCATCAGTCCGTTCTTTATTCCAAAGGCGATTATTAACATGACCGCAGGAAATGTTTCAATCAAGTATGGATTAAAGGGTCCAAATTTGTCTGTTGTTACTGCATGTGCAACGGCTGCCCATTGCATTGGGGAAGCGGCACGTTTAATTGAACACGGCGATGCAGATATTATGGTCGCTGGTGGGGCAGAAGCCGCCGTTTGCAAAATTGGTGTGTCTGGATTTACTGCGATGAAGGCGTTGTCAACACGTAATGATGATCCAACTGCTGCATCACGTCCATGGGATAAAAATCGTGATGGCTTTGTCATGGCAGAAGGTGCAGGTATATTAATTCTAGAAGAATATGAACACGCACGCGCCCGTGGTGCAAAAATATATGCCGAAGTTGCAGGTTATGGTCTGTCAGGTGATGCGTATCATATTACAGCGCCTGCGCCCGCTGGCGAAGGTGGTATGCGTGCAATGCAGGCGGCATTGCGTGACGCGAATATGACGCCAAGCGATGTTGACTATATAAATGCCCATGGTACATCAACAGGTTTGGGTGATGTTGGTGAATTGACAGCCGTTAAAACTTTGTTTGATGGTTGTGATGTGTGTATGTCATCAACAAAATCTGTGACAGGACATTTGTTGGGTGCCGCTGGCGCAGTTGAAGCAATATTCTGTACGTTGGCGATACGTGATGGTGTTGTTCCGCCGACCATTAATTTGAATGACCCAATTGATGAAGTTGGTGATTTTAACTTGGTTCCAAATAAATCACAAAAACGTGACGTTGATGTTGCAATCAGCAACAGTTTCGGTTTCGGTGGCACAAATGCCAGTTTGATTTTGAAACGTGTAAAATAATCAATTGAACTAAAAAAATAAAACCGATGAATTTCATCGGTTTTATTTTCATTGCGGGCAAGGCGATGACAATAGAGATAATGTTTCAAGTTTTACAATTACGCAATTAAAGCATTCTTGTCATTGCGAACGAGCCAAAGGCGAAGTGTGGCAATCCAGAATATTATACAGAATAAAAAAATCCCCACAATATGTGGGG
>JBJEXB010000078.1:0-9482 GCA_051885395.1 Candidatus Enterousia sp.
TAAATAATAAGCCTGCCAGTGAAATATTTGATATTATCCAAGATGCAAATAGAACAAGATAAATTATATTAAATAAAACGCCCCAGATATCTGGGGTATTTTTATATTAAAAACAGACATAAAATAAACGGCGTTTCCGCCGTTTATTAATCTACACCATTTAAACTTTTTAACATTTTCATAACCAGTTCGCGTTGGCTGTCTGTTGGTAATTTCCAATACAGATTTATCAATTGCAGGGATTCATTTTTTCCCAATGGATCATCTTTGTTGGGTTCACGTACACGAGAAATGGTTTTGCCTGGACGTGGGGTTTCTTCGACATAGCCCGGCAGCCCAAAAAAGAAGAATGATATTGGGGTTTCCAATGCCATGCTTAATTCAAACAGACGTGATGCTGATATACGATTGCCCGCTGTTTCATATTTTTGGATTTGCTGAAATGTTACCCCACAAATTTTTGCCAAATCTTTCTGAGATAATCCCAACATCATACGACGAAACTGAACACGTTGACCGACATGTGCATCAACCGCTGTTGGTTCAAAAGGTTTACCACTCATTAATTCTATCCCCTTTGTTTTACATTTGTTCAGAAATTTCTTCTCTGTATATTTATACCGTTTTTCTTTTTCTTTTGCAATCAAAAAACTGTTATGGTACGGTTCTGGTCAATGAAAATATAATTTATAGAAAGGGGGATTTTATGACAAAACCGCTTGTTTTATGTATAATGGATGGCGTTGGTATAAATGCAGAACATGAACACAATGCTGTGGCGTTGGCAAATATGCCGTTTTTTAATGGTTTATTGAAAAAATATCCACATTCAGTACTGGATGCCAGTGGACCTGCGGTTGGATTACCACCACATACGATGGGTAATTCCGAGGTTGGACATATCACAATGGGTGCAGGACGTGTTGTAAATCAATTCTTGCGTCGGTTTGAGTTAGAAAACTGGGATAACAACCCAGCACTGCGTGATTTTATTGATGCAGTAAAATCAGATGGTGGAATCGTTCATTTTGCAGGATTGATGTCAGATGGACGTGTTCATTCGGATATTAATGATGAAATATTAATTATGCGTCGTGTACTGGATGCTGGATTGAAGTTATGTATTCACTTTATTGCTGATGGGCGTGATACCCTGCCCCAGTCGGCACCAGAATATATAAAGTTGATTCAGGAAAATTTGGCAGATTATTTGAAATCGGCTCAGGCTTTATGGGGAACATTATCTGGACGTTATTATACAATGGACCGCAACCAAAATCTGGACCGTACTGCATTGGCGTTTGACGCGATTGCATGTGCAAAGTCAGAATTTACCGCGCCAACAATTGAAGTTGCCTTGTCAGATGCCTATGCACGCGGTGAAACAGATGAATTTATAAAGCCAACTGTAATTGATGGTGATATTGCGGTGCGTGAATGTGACGGATTCTTGTTCGGGAATTATCGCAGTGACCGTGCCCGTCAGATAGTTCGCGCAATGTTGGAAACAAAATGTCACATGTTGTGTTTTTCACAATATGGCGAAGGTTTGAATGAACATTGCCCTGCACTGTTGCCAGATATTGCGGTAAACAATACGTTGGGTGATGTGTTGGAACAAAATGGCATCAGTCAATTACGCATTGCAGAAACAGAAAAGTATAATCACGTAACATATTTCTTTGATTCAGAACGTAATATTGACTTTAATGGCGCAGAAAAGACATTAATTGCATCGCCAGATGTTGCAACTTTTGATATGAAGCCTGAAATGTCCGCTGTTGAAATCACGGATAAATTATTACCATTGTTGAATAAATTTGATGTCGTGATATTAAATTATGCCAATGGTGATATGGTTGGGCATACTGGAAACGAAGGTGCAACAATTCGTGCAATGGAAACACTGGATGCGCAATTGTCACGTTTGGTGCCGGCGGTGTTGAATTTAAACGGTACAGTATTGATTACTGCCGATCATGGAAATGCAGAAAAATTATGGGATGCAGAAAATAATTTGCCATGGACAGCACATACAACAAATCCTGTGAACTTTATTGTTGTATCAAATAATCCACCGCAAGGCGTTCAAAATGGTGGTCTGGCAGATATTGCACCAACGATGTTAAAGTTGTTGAATATTCCTCAGCCAAGTGATATGACTGGTCACAGCCTGATATAAAAAAAAGTAAAGCCCCAGTACGGGGCTTATTTCTTGCGGTGGGCGCGGAAAAAATCACGTAATAGTTGTGCAGATGCGTCTGCATGTTCTGGCAGTTGTGTGATTTTTGGGTGCCATAAATGCTGGTCTGTGTCGAAAATACGTGCGTTTGATGTTATGCCACCGCCCTTTGGGTCGGTTGCTGCAAAATATATATTTTTTATTCGTGCAAATGAAATTGCCGTTGCACACATGGCGCATGGTTCCAAGGTTACATATATGTCACAGTCTGATAAAAACTTTTGCCCGAGTTTCTTTGTCGCGCGATTAATTGCGACAATTTCCGCATGTAATGTTGGGTTTTGACGTAATTGTACTTGGTTTTCGCCACGCGCAATGATGCGTCCGTTGCGGACAATTACTGCGCCAATAGGCACGTCGTCATGATTGCGTGCGCGGATTGCTAAATTTAAGGCTTGTTTCATAAAATCCATACGATATACTTTACAGTATGGATTCAAAATTGCAAATTATTTCAGGTGCATATCGTGGGCGAAAATTAAATTTGCCGATTGGTGCGCGTCCAACACAAAATCGCGCACGTATTGCGTTGTTTAATATGATGACATCCGTTGGAATTTTGCCATATCATGTTTGGGATGCGTTTGCGGGATCTGGGGCGTTTGGTATTGAATGTTTGTCCCGTTTCCCAAATGCAAATGTTACATTTACAGATGTTGCGCCAACATCTGTCACAGTTATACGCAAAAATTTATCGCAATTAAATGTTGCTGCGCGTGCGACAGTTATTCAGTGTGATGCGGTGCAGCGTATTTCACAGTTAGGTACTGCATCAGATTTAATATTTGTTGATCCGCCATACGCAGAACATCAGGTTGGAAACGCATTTGTAAAAAAGTTAAGCAATATTGCACGCAGTGGCACAATTTTAATCTGGGAACAGGAAACAATTAATCAATACACCCCAGATGAAACTGTGTGGGAAATTTTGCGCGATAAAACATACGGTCGTGCGCGTTTCTTGGTTTTACAAAAGCGTTCTGATTTAGCGTGATTTTTGCAAAACGATTGTCATCCATGGGTAATGTGACAGATTATTATACAATGAAATATCAGTGTTCAACTTTGCAATTTGGGTTGCAATCAGTTTAACCGTAATTATGTTTTCTTCGGATGTTGATGTACACAGCATATATCCGCCACTGCGTAAATGTGGCCACAGGCTTTTTATAGAATCCAGTACAGATTTTGGCGAATTTTTATACCACAGATAATGATCAAAGATATTTGATACATTGATTATATCGTATGTGTCATTAATGTACTGATGTACATTTATCAAATCCGACCAGATAAAATTAAATGGTTTTTCTGCACAGGCTTTCATTTCTTGAAACTGTGTGGCATCTGTTGGAAAACGCAATTTACGCGCAGTGTGTTGCGAAAACGCGTCTTGATATAAATTTCGGCGAATAATATTCTGCATTAATTGGCGTGTGCGTTGTGGCATATTATCAACAATGCGCATAAATGTGGCGTGCTGTCGCGTGCCAATTGTGTCCAATTCATCCAGATTAATCAGGTTGCCCACCATATCCTGATATTCAGCGATACTTTCTGTTAACTGCAATGCAGACATTTTAAAATCCATTACCGCACATGCGTTAAATGTTATATCAAAAGTATCAATGTGTGATGCGCCAGCAGATTTATACATCAGCGGTTGGTCACCTGATGCGGCAACGGTCAGAACGCGTGGTTTTGATACAGGTGTCATTGGCAACCATTTATCAACGGGTTCGTTGGTTGTGTGGTATGCACGACAATACTGCGCGCCGCGCGCCATCAGTGCATCATGTAAATCAAATTTAAATTCGCCTTTGAACATAATGTTTAAATATGTTATACTAAAAACACGTGTTGTCAATATTAATATGAATAAAAGACTTGATTTTTCAATGTATTTAGTTAATAATACGCCCTGCACGGCACCCTTGGAGGTCGTGCGTCACAAAAACAACTATGCTATTAAAAGGATAAAAAATGGCAATTAAATTGAATGCAGAAATTCGCGAACGTACTGGCAAGGGGGCCGCACGTAGCATCCGCAATAACAAAAACATCCCTGCTGTTATCTATGGTGAAAAGAAAACACCAACCACGATTGAATTGAATGGTCGTGAATTTGAAATGTTAATCAGAACACC
The DNA here is from genome assembly GCA_051885395.1 of Candidatus Enterousia sp. Classification (GTDB taxonomy): domain Bacteria; phylum Pseudomonadota; class Alphaproteobacteria; order Rs-D84; family Rs-D84; genus Enterousia. The sequence goes on from JBJEXB010000078.1 coordinate 4,390, forward strand.
AGGATTGCGGACAAAATTGTTCCAAATCGATACTGGCAAAGCTACCGAAGACGCAATGTTAATGGATATTCAATATCATCCAGTAAATGATAACGTTATCCACGTTGATTTTAAACGTATTGATGTAAAGTCCCCTGTTAACGTTGTTGTTCCTGTCGAAGTTATCAATGCAGAATCGTCAAAGGGTCTGAAACTGGGTGGCGTATTGAACTTTGCTGTACGTAAGGTCGCATTGCGCGGTCTGGTACATGATATTCCAGAAAAAATCACAGTTGATTTGACTAACTTGACAATTGGTGACGTGGTTCACGGTACAGATTTGGTATTGCCAAATGGGATTGAATTAGGTTTGCACCAGGCAGAATTGGCATTTGTTACAATCGGTGGTAAAATGCCAGAAGAAGCAGGTGACGCAGCAAAACCAGCGGCAGCAGCACCAGCCAAAAAATAATAAATTTGTATATTGCAAATTTTACACCGCCAAAATGGCGGTGTTTTTTATGATTGTAATACTTCTAGGCTATTTGTCGTTGTGACCGTGAAATATCACCATCCAATGGTGGAAAATAATATATTATTTTTTACCTATGGTCTTGAAATGGGATTTAGTGTTCACTATATGTGAATCAAGCAAAACTTTAACAGGAGTAAAATTATGGCAAAAGTACTAGGTATCGATTTGGGAACAACAAATTCCGCCATGGCTTTTATGGAGGGAAATGATCCAAAAATTATTGAAAATTCCGAAGGACAACGCACAACACCGTCTGTTGTTGCACTGACATCCACAGGCGAACAATTGGTCGGTATTACTGCTAAAAATCAGGCAGTAACAAATCCTGAAAATACAATATATGAAATTAAACGTTTGATGGGATTGCGCTATGATAGTCCTGCGGTCAAAGAAATCGCCACACGCGTTCCATACAAAATTGTCAAGGGCGACAATGGCGATGCTTGGGTTGAAATGGAAGGTAAAAAATACGCACCATCTCAGATTTCAGCAATGATTTTGGCAAAATTGAAAAAAGATGCCGAAAGTTATTTGGGCGAAACTGTAACAGATGCTGTTATTACAGTTCCTGCATACTTTAATGATTCACAACGTCAGGCAACCAAAGACGCAGGTCGTATCGCAGGTCTGAACGTATTGCGTATCGTTAATGAACCAACCGCCGCAGCATTGGCGTATGGGCTGGACAAAGATAAAAATGGCGTCGTCGCAGTATATGACTTGGGTGGTGGTACATTCGACGTATCTATCTTGGAAATTATTGACGGCGTATTCGAAGTAAAGGCAACCAATGGCGATACTGCATTGGGTGGTTCTGACTTTGATGCACGTATTTTGAAATACTTGATTGATGAATTCAAGGCACAATCTGGTATTGACCTGTCAAACGATAAATTGGCACTACAACGCTTAAAAGAAGCAGCAGAAAAGGCAAAAATCGAATTGTCGTCTAAGACATCAACAGATATTAACTTGCCATTCTTGACGGCTGATGCGTCTGGTCCAAAGCATTTTAATACAACACTGACACGTGCAAAATTGGAATCGTTGGTTGATGATTTGATTCAACGTACAATTGAACCTTGCAAAAAAGCACTGAAAGATGCTGGTTTGGATAAATCGCATATTAACGAAGTTATCTTGGTCGGTGGTCAGACACGTATGCCAAAAGTTCAAGAAGTTGTAAAAGAATTCTTTGGTCGCGACCCACACAAGGGTGTAAACCCAGACGAAGTTGTAGCATTGGGTGCTGCAATTCAGGGCGGCGTTTTAAAAGGCGATGTAAAAGATGTCTTGTTGTTGGATGTAACACCATTGTCATTGGGTATTGAAACATTGGGTGGCGTATTTACACGTCTGATTGACCGTAACACAACAATCCCAACCAAGAAATCACAGGTATTTTCAACCGCCGAAGACAATCAGTCTGCTGTGACAATTCGCGTATTCCAGGGTGAACGTGAGATGGCTGCCGACAATAAACTGTTGGGACAATTTAATTTGGAAGGTATTGCCCCTGCCCCACGTGGTATGCCACAAATCGAAGTATCATTTGATATTGACGCAAATGGCATCGTTCACGTGTCTGCAAAAGATAAAGGCACCGGCAAAGAACAAACGATTTCTATTAAATCTGACGGCGGATTATCCGAAGAAGATATTAAAAAGATGGTTGATGAAGCCGCTGCAAACGCTGAAGCAGATAAAAAGAAACGTGAACTGGCAGAAGCAAAAAATAACGCTGAAACCGCAATCTTTACAATTGAAAAATCATTGAAAGAACATGGCGATAAAATCAGCGAAGCGGACAAAACTGCAATTGAAGAAGCCAAGAAAGAATTGGCAGATGAAATTGCAAAAGCCGATGCGACAGCAGAATCGCTGAAAGCCAAAACAGAAAAATTGACTGAAAAGGCAATGAAACTGGGTGAAGCGGTTTATAAAGCACAACAGGCAGAACAAGCCGCACAAAACGGTGGCGACAAACCTGCTGATGATGGCACGCGTGATGCAGATTTTTCTGAAAAGAAATAAAATGTTATTATCAGCCAAAAGAAAGAATTGCAGAAACAAACAAATCCCCCAAATGGGGGATTTGTATTATTTTACTTCGCCGATATATATTCCCATATCACGTGCCAGGTGCAACATTGGATCATCAGGATCAACATACGCATCAGATGTTTGCATGCCTGGAATTCGTGGGTCATCTGATATATCGCCTGAACTATAAAAATCAGCCAAACTGACGGTTTTGCATTTGCAATCTTGGATTGCGGTCATTACATAGGTTTCATTGTTTTCTATTGCGTGTAATGCACAATCTGCTAGGCGTGTGGCTAAAATACGGTCCGATGCAGTCGTGTCGCCACTGCGTTGGGTGTGCTCTGGAAATGCTGTGCGATTAACAATGCCATTTGCGGTCAGTTTGCGTGAAATTATATCTGCTGGTTTGCCGGAATGACCGCGTAACGATACACCTTCGGATACAATGATAATTCCATAATCGGTTGGCTGTTTCTTTATATGTTCAACCAAGGCCGATACATCAAATTTTATTTCTGGGATTAATATTGCCGCTGCACCAATGGCGACACCTGCATTTAATGCCAATGCACCACAGTCACGTCCCATAGATTGCACGATGAACCAGCGATGATGGCTGCGCGCGGTCATAATTAACTGGTCACAGAAACTGGTTAACTGTTGAACGGCGGTGTCAAAACCAATCGTTTTATCTGTTAATGGAATATCCATATCAATTGTTTTGGGAATACCAATTAATTGTAAATCTGAATAAATTTCACGATTGCACCATGCTAATGACAGGCTGCCATTACCGCCGACTAAAATTAAAGCGTCCAGATTTAATGATGCTAACGATTTTTTTAACCGTTTATTAAACTTGTCCAACTGGCCCTTCGCGGCAGCGGTTTCGAAATTCAGCGCGCCAGCATGTCCGTTGTGCAGAAAACTGCCAGACAGACGTGCACCCTCTATCGGTAAAGTACTGTCTGTAAATTCAATGATTTTTGGTGGGTTTTCAAACAGACCGTCTGTCCCGTCAATAATTCCAAACAATTTCCATCCCCGCAAACGTGCGCCAGTATATACGCGTTGAATAACCGTATTCAGCCCTGAACAGTCGCCACCAGTGGTCATAATTCCTATTCGTTTCATCGTGCTTGATTCCTTTGATTTGTTGGCGAAATTATATCATAAATAAATTGACAAAGAAATATAATTTGCGATAATTTGTCTATCATAGTTAATATAAGGAATTCGCATGTCCAAAAAATACACGAAAAAGAACAAAATCAAACAATCGACAGATGCATTGATTGACAATGCAATTGACCAACAGAATTCTTGGAAAGAAAATCGCCGTGCATTTGCGCAAAAATTCTTGAAGACTTTGAATATATTTGCACGCCCTGCCCCTGATAAACATGTGCATACAGCGGTTGCAGCAGAATCTGCGGACAATAATCGATATGCTTCAAAGCGCAGTGGTTGGACCGCATATTGGTTTCCAATTATGTGCGCGATAATGGTTGTTATTGTCGCGATATGGGTGGCATTTGTTCGTAATATTTCAGGTCCAAATGTTGTTGTATTGCAGCCAACAATTGAACAGGCGGATGTTGAAAAGTCACAATACCAAGGCGATGTGCCATCTTTTGATATCGTGCGTATTGAAGAAGGTGGTATGATTGTAATTGCAGGACGCTGGTTGCCACATCAAAATGTTTCTATTGTTGTAAATGGTAAAATTATTGCAACAGAACGCACAGATTACCGTGGCGAATTTGTTTATGCGCCACGTAATGCATGGACAGCAGGGAATTATACAATTTCTTTGTTGGGGACAAATCCAGATGTAAAATCTGCGGACAAAGTATTTGTATATGTATCGCCACACGATTATCAGAATTCTGTATCTTTATTAATGACGCGCGATGGCAGTACTTTATTGCAAGCCCCAACCATTTTGCACGATGGTGATTTAAACGTTTCAAAAATAGACTATCTGGATACAGGACGTATTGTTGTAACTGGCGATGCGTTGCCACGTTTGCGTGTGTCGCTGGCATTGAATGACCAGTATATTGGATTCGCCCGTGTGTCTGACCATAAACATTTTGGTCTGGGGGCAGATGTTGGCGAATTAACCCCTGGCAAAGATTATACATTAACAGTTCGTTTGCATGATGGTGACGGGCGCACTATTTCAACAATCGCACATAATTTTGTTATGCCTGAAATGACAGGTGATGATGATACGTTTTATACCGTTCGTCGTGGGGATTGTTTATGGATTATTGCACGCAATTTTCTGCGTCGCGGGATATTATTCAGCATAATCGCAGAACGAAATAACATTGAAAATCCTGATTTGATTTATCCAAAGCAATTGCTGCAAATCCCAACCAAAGAATAATAAAATGACCGAAGCAGAAACAGAACGGTATTTGTTGCTGGTTACGTTGCTGACCAGTTATGATATAAAGAACAAAGGTGTAGATGTTGTATCATCTGGATTGATGCGCAAGATATTAAAAAGACTGATTTTACGTGG
>JBJEXB010000079.1:0-1747 GCA_051885395.1 Candidatus Enterousia sp.
AAAAGTCTTTTTCATAAACGTCCTTTCCTGTTTCTGGAAATATAGCAGTGGTTATACATAAAATCAAATAAAAATCCCCACAATCTGTGGGGAATGGTTTAATCGATAATTTCCTGAGTGTTGTCACCAGGCGCAGATGATAATCTGGCATAATTATCAGCGCGCATTTCGGTTAACATGTTATCAATTTTGTCTTCGGATATTCCCAGTTCTGCCAGAACCCCATACGCCATAAAGAACGATGATTCTATTGTTTCTGGTAATGCCGCATAGGCACCATTTTTCAATAACGCCTTGGAATCTGCCAAATTACGGGCACGTGCAAATATACGCACACGTGGCGCAATTTCACGCACAGACAATATCGTTTTACGAGCACGTGTCGCGTTATCCAGCGCAACGACAACCGCACGCGTTTTACGTGGACTTAGCCCCAGGTCCCGCAAAACATCACTGTTGGTGGCGTCACCATAAACAACATTATATCCATGTTCACGCCCCATCATAACGGCATTAACACTCATATCCAATGCAACGTATGATATTCCCTGTTCTTGTAACATTTGTGCGATTATTTGTCCAACACGACCAAAGCCACAGATAACAACAGATGGTGCAACATCTGACAGATTTTTATCCAGTGTTACAGGATGATTTTTACCAAAAATACGACCTGTTCTGTTTAACCAATCATATACAACCAACAATACAGGCGTCAGCATTATTGATAATATTACAATCGCAGTCAAAATTTCTTGGTGCATTAATGGAATCGCATTAATCCCAGAAACTTTCATGGTCTGGAATATCAGCAATGCGAATTCGCCACCCTGTGCCAGAATTAATGCAATCATCGCAGCATCTGGGGGTGAAACATGACGAACACGCGCAACCATAAATATCGCAATGAACTTTATTGCGACCAGCATAATCAGCCCACCAATGATAATATGCCAATTACTTAACAATAATGGCAGATTCAATCCCATCCCCAGTGCGATGAAGAAAAACGCCAAGAATAACATCGCATACGGGCTGATTTGTGCATCAATCTGATGACGATAGATTGTTTCACTCATCAACATACCGGCTAAGAATGCGCCCAGTCCTGCTGGCAGTCCCAACCAATCCAGCACAACCGCCCACAAAATGATATTCAGCAATACTGCCAATAAAAATAGTTCTTTGGATTTTAGTTTGCATACCTGGCGTAATAATGGGTTCAAAACAAATCGTCCAACAATAACAACACCCAATATCAACAATCCTGAAATTATCAACACATCAATTATTGTTGCGCCCAGATTAAATGTACGTCCAGCGAATACTGGTAACATAGCCAGCAAAGGAATTGATAATAAATCTTGGAATAACAGTATAGAAAATGTCTGTCGTCCCATATTTGTATTTAACTGATTTCGGTCAGTTAATAATTGCAAATCTTCGGATGTGCTGGACATTGCCAAAATCAGCGCGACCATCACGCATCCCATAATAGACCATACCTGCAATCCAAACAAAAATGGGAACAGCATAACGGCAACCATCAAAACCTGGGCTGCACCAAAACCAAATATTGTTCGACGCATCAGCCACAGACGCCGCATATTTATTTCCAATCCAATTGTGAACCACAAGAACAAGATTCCCAAATCACCCAGGAATTGCCATGTTTCTGTTAACTGAAACAATCCCAATCCATACGGGCCAGATAAAATACCTGCGAATAAAAACGCAACTAATGTAC
>JBJEXB010000080.1:0-1703 GCA_051885395.1 Candidatus Enterousia sp.
TATCGGGCGGGCATGGAAACCCGCCCCTACAAGCAAATTTATAAAATTTTATGTAACCCGTAGGAGGGGGACCGCTTGCGGTGGAGGGATTCAAAAGAGAACCGAAAAAATATGAAACAATTGACATTTTGCCTAATGATGATATAATGAAATTGTAGAATTTTAGGTTACTTAATCCATAAATTTTGGAGGAAAATGAAAATGAAAAAAACTTTATCATTACTTTTAGCAGTTTTAATGGTAATAACTGCTCTTCCCTTAACTGCAATCACATCATTTGCGGCGACAAGCGGAGATTTTGAGTATTCAGTAATTTCTGAAGAAGACAAAACTTGTGAAATTACCGGCTACGCAGGAACTGCAACTAACCTTGCAATTCCTTCAACAATCAATGGATACAGTGTAACATCAATTGGTCATGTTGCATTTTCTAGTTGCACATCACTAACAAGCATAACAATCCCAAACAGTGTAACATCAATTGTCAGTTGGGCATTCGAAGATTGCACATCACTTGCAAGCGTAGTAATAGGCAATGGTGTAACAAAAATTGGTGAGTCAGCATTTCAAGGTTGCACATCACTTGCAAGTATAACAATTACGGACAGTGTAACATCAATTGGCAGTTGGGCATTCAAAGATTGCACATCACTTGCAAGCATAACAATCCCGGACAGTGTAACATCAATTGGGTGGGGTGCACTTGATAATACTGCATACTATAATGATGCAACTAATTGGGAAAATGATGTTTTATATATTGGCAAATATTTAATTCAAGCAAAAGACACAATCAGCGGTGATTATGTAGTTAAATACGGAACAAAAACAATTGCAGATAATGCATTTTATTATTGCACATCACTTGAAAGCGTAGTAATAGGCAATAGTGTAACATCAATTGGTAATATGGCATTTGCAGTATGCACATCACTTGCAAGCGTAACAATCGACAATAGTGTAACATCAATTGGTAATTGGGCATTTGCAGAGTGCCCATCACTTACTAGCATAACAATCCCAAACAGTGTAACATACATTGATGAGGGCGCATTTTCCGGTTGCGCATCACTTACAGATGTATATTACACAGGCACAGAAGCACAGTGGAACGCAATAGAAATTGGAGAAAAAAATGAAGACTTAACTTCTGCAACAATTAATTACAATTATGTGATTTCTAATCTTAACGGTTTGGATAATGAGAGTAGCAAACAGACAGGCCATGACAATGACGAAAAGACAACAAACAAATTGGTCGAAGACAATCAAGTGTGGTTTTATTTAGGTTTAATTGTTGCAATACTCATAATCGTTGCAATAATAACATGGCTGGTGCTATCTCGACGCAAACGGAAGAATGGCAACAAACAAGTGGATTAAAGACTCAGTTGGTTGGTGCTATCTTGACGCACAGGGCAGAATGATGACTAACAGTTGGTTACAATGGAATGGTAATTGGTACTATCTCGACGAAAACGGATATATGGTAACAGGCACAAAAGTAATCAACGGCAAAACATACAAATTCGCATCAAACGGTGTTTGGATTGGATAAGCGAACAAAAATGGGTGGTAGGATTTCTCCTATCACCCGTTTTTAATGTATAAGTATATTTGCGTTATTATTGTAGGGGACGATGCCCTTCATCGTCCCGTAAAATAACCCCTCTGTCACTTCGTGACATCCGCTGACGGCGGCC
>JBJEXB010000081.1:0-1673 GCA_051885395.1 Candidatus Enterousia sp.
ATGTGTTGATAATTAGTTAATTATGTTTTTTTATTTATTTCACAATCACTTTGTGCGTTTCGTCGCCTGTTTTGACGATGTAGATGCCTTGTGGCAGGCAACCGTTTTTAGCCGTAACATCCAGCCCGGTTACATTAAAAATGCGCATGTCGGTGTCGCCATGGATGGTGTGGTTTTCTACCCATGGTATTATATAATGGGTGTCCGGATTTGTCAAACCGGTTGTTATACCTTTAGGCACGACGGTTATGGTAAACGTTTTTTTATTCGGGGTTTCGTAGCCGCTTTCGCCCGTACCAAATATGGATTGTACAGTTACAACGGCCTCGCCTTCGGCCAATGCAGTTATGTATCTGGAATTGATATCACCGATTATAATTGGGCAAAGTTCGCAAATTTTGGTGTAGCCCGGTACGCCGACAATAGCGTGGTATTCGTTTGAAATTTCGAATCCCAATGTTGCATTAGATGATACCGTTCCCACAATTTGTACCGAATCGCCTACTTCGATGGTTGCTGCATCACGTTCCAACACTATTTCGTTGTGATATACGAACGTGGTTTTGTATGTTTTGGAGTAAGGTAGATATTCCGCATTCCCTTCGTTCGATGCTGTTACAACCACTGTGCCTGCTTTTGTTCCGGTGAGTAAATTACCATTGAGCGTACCGCAGTCGGCTCCGTCCGTAATGGTGTAAGTCAGTGGCAGACCGGCCGGACTATTGACGGGGCCTACAGTTACTTGGTCGCCTACATAGTGGTTGGTATAATCCGAGGTGCTTCCTCCTATGCCGCCACCGCCTTGAGATTTTTGTTTACCCGTGATGGTAACGGGAATAGTTATGTACACATTTTTTTGCCATTGGTTATCACATAACTTGATATTAGCGGTGGTTGTTCCGGCGGTCGTGATGGTGCCGCTTATGGTGATGGTTTCGGAACCGATTATCTTGGGCTCGCATAGTAATGTTTTGTCGCCCGTTACGCCCGAATAAACTACATATATCGGTTTTTTGTCCGTATTCACACTATTTTCGGCGAGTGAAGCGTAATTGATAGTAATGGTTTGGGAAAATGTTTTGCCAACGTAATCCGAAATAGTTATTCCTGTTTTGTCCGCTTCAAGTTTTTGTATTTGACGAATGCGTATATTCCAAACGCTTGCCGATACCCCTCCACTAAAACTGGTAGGCTGGGTCTGTGAACTTGTGCTGTGCATTCTGATGGCGGTTGCTTGTGGGTCAATATTAAAAGCCGTTTTGCTGCAACAGACATATTCCCATTTTCCATTGATTCGTTGGAACCAATGGTGATAAGCTTTGTTTGTTCCACTATATGAGTATCCTCCGATTGTTACATAATCGGCATTAAATGGTTTTGCATCAATTGTACTTCCCGCGCGAATGATTGGTTCGTTCAACGTGTATACATTTCCTTTCATGTATTCGTATACATAAACATCGGTAAACAATGCCGCCATGGCGTAACCGGCAATAGTGATTGCCGCAAGCAACATAAAATATCTCTTTTTCATACTCTTAAAATGTTAATGGTTAATACTCTATTTCACAATCACTTTGTGCGTTTCGTTGCCTGTTTTGACGATGTAGATGCCGTTGAGCGAGCCGTTTTGGGCGGTTACGTCAATGCCGAGCACAGTGTAGATGCGCATG
>JBJEXB010000082.1:0-8670 GCA_051885395.1 Candidatus Enterousia sp.
AAAAATATATATGTTTTCAACGTTTTTAACAGTTGTTGATGATTGTTTTTTATGCTTGTTGAAAACTGTTGAAATTGTTATAATTTTAAACATCCAGAGGAAGAGTTCACATGAAACAGCAAGTATTAAAGGCTTTGGCGAATCCGGCGCGTATATTTTATGTGCCATATACGCTGGCAGTTATAAATTTTGCCTTGCTGTTTTTTGTGTATATCGTTATTGCTGTTGTATGGTCTGTATTTGCAGGAATTAATAGTTTTCCTAGTCCAATGTATTTTTTAGGCGCAGTAATTGTAACACATATGATTTTAGCGACTTTTTCAAAGAAAGACCCACAACTGGGGCAAATTATCGCGGCAAAAATTCAATTGCTTAAAAAGAAAATACCAGGGAGATTGGCAGCATAATTATGACAGATTTTTTTAACTATTTTGCCGGCAGCGGATTTCCATTAACAACCATTATTATGGTAATGGTGGTTATTTTCGTGTTTATAATTATGATGATGTATTTACCTGTGCTGACACGTAAAATATTTCCAAATTTTGGATATGCACGATATTCACAATATCTGCCATTTCAAACAGTTTATAATGATAATTCGATTGGTTTGATTAACGGGTCGCTTATCCGCGTTTATCGTGTCCAAGGTGTTCAAACCAGTATGCAAGACGATGAAACCAAGGCAAAGTTTCTGGACCTGCGGGCGCAATTGTTTAATCAAATCCGTGACCCAAATGTTGTATTGCGGTTCTTTACTATACGTGATGCGGCAGATGAAAATACGAATTATGAATTTGACCAGCCTGTATTACAGAAAATTTATGATAAATGGAAATCACAGGGATTACGAATATTCTTAAACAGTTATTATGTTGTTTTGACTGTGTCAGGTACAAATGCACGCGATAAATTAAATCAATATGGTAATTATATTGAATCAATATTGGCGGCATATCGCCCGTCTGTGTTACGTAATGATAGTCCTGATAATATGGCGCGGTTTTTTGGACGTATTTTGTCGCCTATAACAAAACCAAAACCACGTATGTGTGACGCATCGATTACAGATGTGACGACAGTTGATGATGTTGTTTTTCGCAAAGATGGTATTGTTCAATATATTGGTGGTGACCGACAATCATTTGCGGCGATGGTGTCTTTTAAGATGTCGCCTGATTATCTGGACGAAGAATTTTTTACATCAATATCAACAATTCAAACAGAAATGATTTGTATGAATGCGTTTGGTATTATGGGTGATACAGATGTAGAGGTTGCAATGCGTCAACGTCGCAGTACCGCCGATAGCGATGAAAGTACCGCGGTTGAACAGTTATATACCGCGCAATCTGCAATGGATGAAAACATTTCAGGCAATCAAACGTTGGTTAATTTTTATCCTTTGTTTGCGATATTTGGTGCAACCGAAGAAGAATTAAATAAATACATTGATGAATTTAAAAAGATTGCAGCACAATTTGGTGTATCGCCAATTGTTGAAACATTTGCATCCAAGGTTTCTTTCTTTGCACAAATCCCAGGGTTTGATGTTTTCCCACGCAGTTTTAAAATGCTGTCACGGACGGCGGCAATCAGTATTCCAATGGATACCACACCACGTGGGGTATCAAATTCAGACTGGGGTTCAGGTCCCCTGGTTATATTCCCAACAGCACAGGGAACACCATATCAATTCCAATTCCATGTATCCCAGGCACCAGCGGCGGTGGCACATACATTGACAATTGGTCCAACAGGTGGTGGTAAAACGACTTTGTTCAGTTTCCTGATTGCACAGTCATTACGTCATCGTAAATTAAAAGCGTTCTTTTTTGACCGTAACAAAGGTGCAGAAATATTTACCTTGGCGGTGGGTGGTAAATATGTAACGATGCACGGGAAAGAAAAAAATACGGATGGTATTGATTTTCAGACGCGCTTGAATCCGTTAAAGATGCCTGATACGGCTGCAAATCGTGCATTTTTGCGTCGTTGGTTTGCAATTATATCAAATCAGAATGATGCAAAATCAGCCGATGAAATCGCGCGCGCTGTGTCTGTTAATTTTGATTATTTGCCAGATAAAGACAGATTGTTGAAAAACCTGTGGGAAAGTTGTTTTTCATCGTCTGGCAATATGCGCCCTGCGTTGAAAAAGTGGGTTGACCCATTACAGTATGGCGATATGTTTAATGAATCTGCGGATACATTGGATTTGCAATCCAGATTAACAACGTTTGATTTTACTGAGATATTAAATGACCCTGAATTGTCGCCTGCGGTTATATCTTATATTTTGCACAGAATTAACAATATTACTGTGTCGGGTGGTAATCCATCATTAATTATGATTGACGAAACCGCGCCAATGTTGGAAAACAAGATGTTCCGTGATAACTTTATCGTCGGATTACAAGAAGGGCGTAAAAACCGCCAGGCGTATATGGCGGCGTTCCAGCGTGCAAATGTTTTGGATAAATTGGGTATTGGCGATGTTGTTCGTGGTCAGGCGCAGACTGTTCTGTTTTTCCGCAATCCTGCCGCGGATGCGCGCGATTATGAACATTGGAAATTAAATCCATTAGAAATGGCATTTATTCAAGGGCGCGCGTATCCAAATTTAAAACGTGCGGCATTATTGTCGCGTCCAGTAACTGGGGAATCGGTGATTTTAAATACAGAACTGGGGGGACTGGGGAATTTGTTGCGTCTGTTTGAATCAGGTCGTTCATCGGTATTATTAGCCGAAGAATTATATAAGCAATACGGAAATGCATTTGTTTCTGAATACTTGAAAAAGCAGGGTGCAGGGTCACTGTGATAAAATTTGTTTTTGCATTTTTTATGGCTTTTTTACCTGTTTTGTCGGCGTTTGCAGATGACGTGTGTTTAAATCATAAAATAACACCGCGTATTGATGTGACAACATTTGAATGGGAAAAGAAAATATCACAACCTGATGACTATATGACAGAACACGGTCATGTTCAAACAAGTCTGTTACAAGAAAATGGTATAAATGTTAATGTTGTATCTGTAAAGGGCGGATGGTGCGTTATATTAACATCGGTTGATACAAAAATTGGATACAAAGAATTTAATGTAAATGTTGATAAAAAGTACAAGAAAGATTCGTGTTTTTATAATGCAGTATTAGCACACGAAGAAAAGCATATAAATGTTCATTTGTCTGTATTGAATAATTACAAGAAAAATTTATATGACACTTTATACGGCGCGGCAAATTCTGTTATGCCGGTATTTATTGGCGATATTGAAACAGTGGATGATGTAATTGATGATTTCAGTCGTCAGTTAAATTCTCATCCTGATATTGTGTTGATTTTGCAAAAAATTAATTCAGATTTGGAAATTCAAAATTCCAAAGTTGATTTAGATGAAGATGGTGCGGACATGCAAAAATGTCTGAACGATGTATTGAATAAAGATAAATAAAAACATCGGCATTTGCCGATATTTTTATTGTTGTGTATTGTTTAGTTTTTTATCCATCATCGCGCCACCAAAGTATTCAACATCAATGATAATTTTTGATATTTCTTTCCCTACTTTTAATTAAAAACACCGTCCTGATGAAAGACGGTTGGAATTTATATTTGTAAATTATAGTATTTAATTCTGTTCGGTGTTTATGCTGTAATAATATTCCAATAAATCATGGTCATAATCGCAAATGCGTCCGTCGGGCAGAATCAGCATACGTGTAATACCGATTTGTTCAACAAAGTCTGGATTATGGCTGACCATAATAATTGTGCCTGGAAAATCACGGAAATTATCGCCAATTATGCGCTGGGTATCAGGGTCCAGATGATTTGTTGGTTCATCCAGTATCAGCATATTTGCCCGTTTTAACAACATTTTGCACATCGCAACGCGCGCCTGTTCGCCAGGGGACAGTACGGATACACGTTTAAAAACATCTGTGTCATAAAACAGGAAATTTGCCAATATACTGCGTAACTGTAATTCGTTGTATTCATCAGATTCTATGTTTTGTAAAATTGTTTTATCACGGTCCAGTAATTCCAGTTCTTGGGCATAGTATGCAATATCTGTTTTGGGATTAATTGCGATTTGTCCGCGTTCGGGTATGAGTTCACCCATAATTAATTTTAATAGTGTGGATTTTCCTGTGCCATTTTCGCCAACGATTAAAAATCGTTCGCCCCTAGTTATATAAAATGATAATTTTCGATATAATAATCGCGCCCCAGGAAACCGAAACCATAAATCATCAACCGTTATTGGGTGACATGCGCCAATCGCACGTGGCGATAAATCCATTTTGACTTTTTTATATGTTTGTTCACGCAATGTTCGGTTTGCTAATATTTTTTTTAAGATTTTTTCACGGGTTTGTCCGACGCGCTTTATACTGTGGTTTGTTGGACTGGCGGCGCGTGCGCGTGCAACAAATTCAGATAAATTTTTTATTTGACGCGCCTCTGATGCGATTTTTACATCGCGTGCGTGCCGAATTGCAGCGGACTTTCGTTTATAGTCATCATAGTTGCCGTCAAACATACTGATTTTATGTGTGACTTTATCAATGTATAAAATTCGGTTCACAATCGAATTTAAAAAGTCTGTGTCGTGACTGATTATCAAAACGCAACCACGGTATTTTTTTATAAATTCTGTTACATAATCACGGGTTTTTATATCCAGGTGGTTTGTTGGTTCGTCCATTAACAATACTTCAGACATTGAATACAACAGGCGTGCAAATGCAACCTTGGATTTTTGACCACCTGACAGGTTTTGCAATTTCATATCTAATATATCACTGTCAATATCCATATTAGATATGATTTCCAGCAATTGGTCTTCGGCATTATATACGTCATAATATTCCAAGCGTTCTTGGGTGTGTGATATTTCGTCTGCTACGTTTTCATCGTCTGGATTTTGTGCAATAGCATTATACAAATCGTTTAATTTATTTTGTAATTCGTATATTGGACGACCTGATAATAAAAATTCCCATACAGTTATGTCGGGGTTATCAAATTTTATTTGTTGTGGCAGATATCCGATATTTGCATTGTCTGTATTAATAACACCAGCGTCTGGTAATATGTCACCTGTAATTAATCGGAACAATGTTGTCTTTCCTGCACCATTTACGCCAATAATGCCACATTTATCACGTGGCGAAATATTAAATTCTGCGTCGTCATAAATCGGCGTTGTACCAAATGATAAAGACAAATTACGTGCGTACATAATTTATTATTTTATGTATTTATCGCATGTGTGCAAGCATATTAAAGCATTCATGATTCAATGCAAACCGCCACAGATAGAATATTGGTGTGTGGCATAGATTTCCCTTTTTTGACAAATAAAAAACCGCTCAATAGAGAGAGGAAAGTGGATTTCGCTTGGTCTATGACCTGCGCGCAAATTTGTAGTTATTCGAACTTCACAATGTTAGTTCTTATATATAAATTTTGAACCATTGCGACATTTGTCGCATAATTAAATCTGTAATCCTTCAACATATTAAAATAAAAAACATACCTAGCGGTATGCATTTTTATTTAACTGGTTGCGGGAAGTGGATTTGAACCACTGACCTTCAGTTAATAGGTCTAGTGTTTAATTGTGTTTAATATTGTTTAATTTTTCTTGATTTTCTGCGTGTTTTATTGTAAAATAAGTTTAACAAAAATTAATATAAATTGGTAGCAAAATGTGAAAATTTGTGATATCAGTAGCAAATAGGTAGCAAAATAAAAAAGATAACGGGTCGAATTTACAGGGGTGTAACATGACAGATACGACACTAAAACTGTTCCAAAATACGAATATCAGAACCCAATGGGATGCGGATGCTGAAAAGTGGTATTTTTCCATTGTTGATGTTATTGCGGCATTAACCGGCACAGACAACCCAAGACGTTATTGGTCTGATTTAAAACGCAAGTTAACTCAGGAAGGTAGTGAGTTGTACGAAAAAATCGTACAACTGAAATTACAATCGTCCGATGGTAAGTTTTATAGTACTGATGTGGCGGACACAGAACAGTTGTTACGTTTGATTCAATCTGTGCCGTCTAAGAAAGCTGAACCCTTTAAGTTGTGGTTGGCCAGTGTGGGTAGTGAAAGAATTGATGAAATATCAGACCCTGAAATCGCAATACAACGTGCATTAAATTACTACCAGCGGTTGGGATATTCGGATGAATGGATTGCCCAGCGGTTGCGTTCTATTGAAATTCGTAAAGACTTGACCAATCAATGGGACAGGGGTGGAATTAAACAGGGGCTGGAATATGCCTTGCTGACCGATGAAATTACACGTTCTTGGTCTGGGATGAAGACCAAAGAATATAAACAGCACAAAGGGTTAAAGAAAGAATCCCTGCGTGATAATATGACGAATGCCGAACTGGTTTTGAATATGTTGGCGGAATTGTCTGCGACCGAAATTGCAAAAAATGAAAATCCAATGGGGTTGGCCGAAAATATGGCGGTGGTCAAGCGTGGTGGTAATGTCGCCCGTCAGGCACGATTACAGTTGGAACAAGAAACCGGTAAAAAGGTTGTGTCTGGTGCAAATTCAAAACTGTTAAAGCGTGTGGATAAAGAATAAATGTCTTCTAATCGTATAAATTTTACAGAACGGGCATTGGAAAACCTGAGTGTTCCCACATCGGGTCAGGCGGTGTATTATGATACAGGCAGCCATGATGGCCTGTGTGTTATTGTGACCTATGGCGGGGCAAAGACTTATTATGCATATATGAAATTCCAAGGCACACCAAAGCGTGTAAAAATCGGGCGTGTGGGGCAGATTAAACTGTGCGATGCACGTCGGCAGGCACATAGCTTAAAAGAAATGGCGACCAATGGCACAGACCCCAGTGTTCAAAGACGGGAAAATCTGAATGACATGACGTTGTGCCAGTTTTATGAAAATATCTATAAACCCGAATATTCCACAATCTATAAAAAACAACATTCTGTTGTAAATGATGACAGTGTGTTCAAGCACAGGTTGAATCAATTCCATAATCGCAAGTTATTAAGTATCAAGGCGGACGAGATTGAACGCCTGCATGCGGAAACTTGTAAAACACACAGTCCATATACGGCCAATCGGGTGTTGTCGCTGATTAAGCATATGTATGTGATTGCGGTGAAGAAAGGCCTGATGGGGGTGCGTGGCAATCCAGCCGGCGGAATTCGGAAATTTACAGAAAAAAGTCGGGACAGATTCTTGAACGGCGATGAATTAAAACGGTTTTGGATGGCCTTGGCGGAATGCAAAAACGATGTGTTCAGGGACTATGTGATGATATCACTGATGACTGGGATGCGGCGGAATAATGTGCTGACTATGCGTTGGGAACATGTGGATTTTACGTCGGGGTTGATATATGTGCCTGATTCCAAGGGTGGGCAACCGTTACAGATTCCAATAGTCAATCAGTTGCGTGAATTATTATTAAAAATCAACCAAGGCAAGAAAAACGGTTGGGTGTTGCCAAGTAATAAAAGTGCCAGTGGGCATCTGGAAGACCCAAAACGTCCGTGGCAATCGTTGTTGCGGGCGGCAAACATCACAGATATGCGGATTCATGATCTGCGACGCACAATGGGTTCGTGGCAGGCGATATCGGGTGCCAGTTTGCCGGTTATTGGTAAATCACTTGGCCACAAATCCACCAGCGCAACACAGGTTTATAGCCGCTTAACCGTTGACCCAATTCGTGATTCAATGCAAACCGCCACAGATAAAATGCTGGGGTTTGTGGATTCCGACTCAAAATAAGTGTTTTTGTTGAAAAAAATACATTTTGTACGAATCGACAAAATCGGTGCATTGGCGTAAAATGCTTAGTTTTCTGCGTGTTATAGGGTGTTCAAATAATTCCTTGATTTAATTGGTTAAAACGTATAAAAAGAAAAATGACCCATTTGTTGATGGGTCAAACACTAAGCGATTAACAGTGCTTAGCTAATCCATATTTTGTACTGTAATCGCTTGGTTGGGGCTTGTCAAATGTTTTTTTGACAAGGTGTTTGTTAACGTCATAACCAAGAGAAATAAAATGACATTATATAAAGTAAAAAATATGCAAGGAACATCTGAAAAACGGCCACCGTATCCATACGACAATAAAAGTTGGTTGGAATATTGGCAAATAAAGACAGGAAAAAAAGCGTTTTTCTGTAGTAGATTTGGATGTAGGAATTATGCTGAGCATGGTGGACATGTGAGAATATGTGATGGCATGCTTGCGGGCAAGGCGTTTATCGTTCCTTTGTGTCGTGAATGCAACAATCCGGCAAATACATCTGAATTTTATGTAGATTGTGAATTGTGTGAGATATAGTAAAATAATCCAACTGGTCGTAAGGCCAGTTGGTGTTTCTTTGAATGGCGGTGTGTTATGTGGGAAATGAAAACACTGAAAGATTTGGTGATAATTAAAGCCTTTGTGCCAGAAAAAATTCCAAATTTTGTCGGAACAGAATCAGTGTTTGATTTTGTTGTATGGAATCTGTATGACAGAATTGCAAATGGGCTGAAGTCGTTTGATTTATTGTGTGATAACAGACGATTTTATGATGCGTTTCTGGTTGCGGGTAATGTGTTGGAAACGTGTGCTGTGCTTAGTTATATCAAGGACA
>JBJEXB010000083.1:0-1621 GCA_051885395.1 Candidatus Enterousia sp.
GGCTTGCGCCGGTACAGGTGAAGGTGCTTCCGATTTCAGATAAATATATGGAATTAAAAGATAAAACAGAAAAGTAAAGAGTAGTACATTATGAAAACAGCAATTACACCAACACGCAGTGAAAATTTCAGTGAATGGTATCAGAACTTAATTACAGCCGCAGATTTGGCAGAAAATGCACCTGTACGTGGTTGTATGACAGTGAAACCCTATGGATGGGCAATTTGGGAATTAATGCGCGACCAAATGGATAAACGCATCAAGGCATGTGGTGTTCAAAACGCGAACTTTCCATTGTTGATTCCAATCGAATACTTTAATCGCGAAGCAGAACATGTCGCAGGATTTGCCAAAGAAGCAGCGGTTGTTACCCATTATCGTTTAAAGATGATTGATGGTCGCCTGCAACCAGATCCAGAATCAAAATTAACCGAACCGTATGTTATTCGTCCGACATCTGAAACCATTATTGGCGAAGCGATGTCCCGTTGGGTTCAATCATATCGTGACCTGCCAATGAAATTAAATCAGTGGGTGAACGTGATGCGCTGGGAAATGCGTCCACGTATGTTCTTGCGTACATCTGAATTTAACTGGCAAGAAGGTCATAACGTTTTTGCCACCCATGAAGAGGCAAATGCCGACGCACGTCATATGCATCGCGTGTATCGTGACTTTATGGAACAGGTTTTGGCAATTCCTGTCGTTATGGGCGAAAAAACACCCGAAGAACGCTTTGCAGGTGCCGACCACACATATACCACAGAACAAATCATGCAGGATGGCAAGGCTTTGCAGGCCGGTACGTCACATGACCTGGGACAGCATTTTTCAAAATCATTTGGTATTCAGTTCTTGGGTACAGATGGTAAATTACAGCATGCATGGACAACATCTTGGGGAACATCAACCCGTATGATGGGCGGTTTGTTTATGACGCACAGCGATGACGATGGATTAATTTTGCCACCAATGGTTGCACCATATCAAATTGTGATTATTCCAATTGTACGTGATGATACGGCGGATAGCCTAAATGCATATGCTGAAAAACTGGGTGACAGATTGCGTGAACATGACATTCGCGTTTTGGTTGACACATCTGATATGCGCAGTTCAGACAAAATGTGGAAATGGATTAAACGCGGTGTGCCATTGCGCGTTGAAATCGGCGCACGCGAAATGGAATCTGGCACTGTGACAATCACACGTCGTGACCTGGGGCGTGAATCAAAGCGCACAATCACAATTGATGAATTGGTGGCGTCCGCATCAGATTTGCTGACCCAGATTCAACAGGATATGTTGGCGGCTGCACGTGCGCGCAACAAAACGATGATGCACGACGTTGCAGATTTAGATGCACTGACCGCAGCACTAGAAAACGGCACGATTGGATTTTTCCGTATTAAATACGAATTAACACTGAATGAACAGTTTGACGCATTGATGGAAAAATACAAGATTACACGTCGTTGTCTGGATGACAATGACCCGACGTATGTATTTGTTGCAAAATCATATTAAGAAAATCCGCCCATTTGGGCGGTTTTTTGTTGATGGTACCAATATATTTTTTCTGGTATAATATCTGCAAGAATACGGGGGGAATATATGAAAG
>JBJEXB010000084.1:0-1614 GCA_051885395.1 Candidatus Enterousia sp.
TCAGAGGGTCATAGTAGTCGTCAAGGAGCTCGGTGATGATATTCCTGTTGGCGCTACGCATTGCCATTGACGGCAACAACAAAGCGCGATTGCTTTATATATCACGCAACCAGCATTGGACACGCCTGTGGCCAAGAGGTCAAGACCGACATTTCATGGCATGGTGAACGCGCCGCGCACTTTATCAGCAACAGTATGTCCCAAGGGGCGGTTCTGATTGATGGCGACGGTATTGTGCGTATGAAATGCAAAGACGCCGACGGCGAATAACCCCAGTTCCACATAATTATAACCAAAGGGAAAAATAAATGGCTTTTCAGAATAAAAATTTGTCAGTGATTGCGTATGCAAATGGTTTTACATTGTGGCACTATGCCGAAAATGTGACGATGGCAACAATCACGGCCAGTGGATATTTCAACGATGTTAAAACGTTGATGAATACTGGCGACATCGTTATTATCAATGCGTCTGATAATACGTCGTTGAAAAAGGTTGCTGTTGCGTCTGGCAATGTTACAACCGCTGCATTGGCGTAATCATATACAGATTTTATTGTATGTTGGGTCGGCATTATGTATGTCGACCCCGTTTTTATTTATAAAGCAGGGGGAATATCATCATGCTGACCAAAATAGATTTATGTTCAATGGCGTTACTGAAACTGGGGGAAAAGCCAATTCAGTCGTTGTTAGACTATACGCCCGCCGCGCAACTGGCGCGTACATTGTTTGAACCGATAACCGATGCGCTGATTGCGGTGCATCCATGGCGATTTGCAACAAAAAAATTTGAATTGACCAAAACCGCAGATGGCGATTTTTTGATTCCACCGGAATGCCTGCGCGTGACGCATACTGGTGGCAACGCCATTGTTGGTAATCGTATCACCGCCCAACCAGACCGCATAACGATTATCGGTCTGACCCGTGTTGCGCCCGATGCATATCCAGCATATTTTGCATCATTGGTTGCGACTAAATTAGCAATGGAATTTTGTGTGCCATTGACCGGTGACCAAACGATATTCAGAACACTGGCGGCGTTATATGATGCAGAATTACAATCTGCGAAATTCATAGACAGCACCACAACCAGCGCCGCGGGGATTGAAAACTTTTCACTGATAAATGCACGATTCTAGGATTACGGGGGAATATATGGGAAACTTTGTAAAAACAATCAATTCGTTTGCCAATGGCGATATTGCCCCAGAATTTTATACGCACGATAATTTGTCTGGCCTGTCTGCGTTGATTAATATGGACGTTATTGCGGGTGGTGGACTGCGTCGTCGTGCGGGATTGGGGCGTGTCGCCGAATTGGGCGCGTCGGCGCGACTGATATCGTTTTCAGTCGGCCAAGATGACGAATACATTCTGGCGATAACGGCGGGACATATCTATGTGTATAACGGCGCAACGCGCGTGTGTGATATCATTGCACCGTGGACGGCATCGGATATTGCACAGATTCAATATGCCCAGCGTTTCGGTACAATGATTTTTGTGCACCCAGAATACCAGCCACGCATTTTGCGCAAAACGGCAATTGGCTTTGATTTGACGACATTTGAATTTGCGCGCAGTGATGATGATATGACGGTTCATATGC
>JBJEXB010000085.1:0-8440 GCA_051885395.1 Candidatus Enterousia sp.
CCTTTGATATTACCATTTTCACCTGTGGTCAATGTTGCCTGTTTATTATTTAATTCCGTTTTTGTTGCATACGTATCTGTAATAACCCTACCTGATGCATCCTGGGTTGCATTGGTTGCAGAACCTGCTGTTGTTGCATGACCAACAGTTACGGCACCACCAGCAGCAACAGTGATATCACCACCACTTTTAACACCACCCAATGCAGTCGATGTTGCAACAGGGACAGCCTGCAATGCAGTATCCGCTTTGCCCAACGATGTTTGAACATCGGATGCCAAATCGCTTTTGTCTACCAAACCACGTGATGCGGTTACTTTACCAGCTGTCTGACTGATTGTTTTAACAACACCTGACGTACCAGTTACATTACCATTCAAATTAGCAATGGCATCGTCGGCAGCACCCTTGTTATCTTCAACTGTCTGTTCCAAAGCAGCCAAATCATTTATTAACGAACTCACATTACTATTAAGCTCCGTTGTAGCATTTGCGGCGGCGGCTGCTGCAATCTGATTTGCAGCCTTTACAGATGGGTAATTATCAGTACTGGTGGCATCACCCTTGCTATACGTAACGACCTGTTTACCATCAGTACCATCTGATACAGTCACATTTACAATATTATCAGTCGTTTGTCCTTTAGTAATCCTTGAAACATCAAGATTACCATTAATTTTACTAGTTGAAATTTTATCAACTTCAGTATCACCAATCAGCCCACGTTCCGCTGTAATTTTACCGTCAGTCTGGCTGATTGTTTTAACAACACCTGTCGTACCTGTTACAGTTCCATCCAAAGATTGAATTGCACCCTTTACATAATTAGTCGTTGCCAATCCTGTAATGTCTGCTGCAAAAGCGTTTGTACCAGCGATTGATAAAACTGCTACAAATAAAACTTTATACGAAATTTTCATTACTTACGTCCCTAAAAAAAGATTTTTTATATTAAACAATTACCTATTTATGTGGTGCGATTATAAAATCACACCACATAACTCACATTAATTCGCTGCATACGTATCAACGATTTTTTCCCATTTAAATCCAGAACCATCGTTGACCAACATACATGTGACGCCGTTTGTACCACAATCTGCTGGTTTGTTATCAGCCGTTGCTTCTTTTAATTGACCTGTTGTTGCATCTGTTGTCAGCAATTTGTTCGCCAGATCCGTTTTCACATCTACCTTGCCATCAATATTGCCCTGCAATGTATTTTGTGCAGCCTTGATTTTTGTATCAATTGTACCATCGGCTTTTGTGATATCGGTAATTGCATCTGCGTTGGTTTTTACCTTAGCATTTATTGTTTCAAACTGTTTTGTTACAGTATTTGTTGTTGAAACACCTGTTCCCAACAAACCAGCAGTGTTTTGATTTGCCGCATCGATAGCATTTGTTTCCGCTGCATCAGCATACCCTTCGTACGCTGTTGTTATCGCTTCTTCACGTGCATCAGTGTATGCTTTTGCATCTGTCAAAGCATTACCCGCAGCAGTGCTGGCGGCATCAGCTGCGTTTTTGGCGGCAACAACACCTTTATCCAATTCAGTCAAGTTTACACCGACAGTATTGTCTTTTTTAGCATAGGTACCATCAGCAGCCATTTTTGTTGCGGTATTATAATCAGCCGTGTTCATTTTGCCGTTTATTTTGCCTGCTAATTCAGTATCCAAGTCTGATTCGCCAACCGCGCTAAGTGTCGCAGTAAGAACACCGTTTTCCTGACTGATTTCTTTCACAACACCGGAACCAGTGACGTTTCCATCCAATTTATCAATTTCGGTTTTAATTTTATTGGCAACAGAACCCACCGTATCTGCACCACTTTTCAAGGTTTGAATTTCTGTCTTTATATCAGCAGTCGCATCCAATGTTGCTTCTGTAATTTTATAGTCAACAGAACCCTCCGTTTGTGCATCACCATTCAAAAGGTCAATAGCGTCTTTGTTTGCCTTTACACGTGCATCCATCGCAGAATTCAAATCATCTGCATGTTTTTTTGCATTTGTTTCCGCAGCAGTCGCAGCAGCCGCAGCATCCTTTGCCGCCTGATTTACTTCGTTAATTGCATCGACAGCGTTATCCTTCGCATCTGTTGTCAAGGCAGTTAATGTACCAACCTTTGCATTAACGTTTTGATTAACATAATTAGTTGTTGCAATGTCTGCACGGGCAGCATTTACTGTGACAATTGCCAGAATACCTGCAAAAATCCCAGCTGTTAATTTTTTCATAGTTTTCTTTCCCACTTTTTGCTTTTTATCCCCGTTGTGTTTTGGGGTCCACCCCAAAACACAACATTTATATCAACACAACATTAGCTTCCTGTTGACTCTGATGTTGCACGATCAATCTTTTCCCATTGATAGTTTGTAACCCCAGTTTCTGAAACATCCGCTGTCAAAACATAATGACCCGCAGCACCTGTTGTTTTTGTTTGTTCTATAAAACTTTTACCCAATGTTACAGTAACGGTACCATTTTCCGCTGTAACCGCAGTAACAGCATTACCGGTAGAATCTTCTGCAACTTTTACATTTGTATTATCCAACAAATTCTGTTTTTTTGCCAAGGCATCTGCAACTGTATTATTACCTTCGCCCAAGTTGCCCAATTTACCAGTCAAATCAGTACCAGCCGCAGTTTTTGCTTCTTCAATCAAACCAACAACTGTTTTATTTTCTGGAACTGTACCAATATTAGTTTTGATTCCAGCGATATCAGTTTTATTTGTTGTGATTTGTGTAACATCCGCAGCTTTAATACCAGATTGCAAAGCACCCAATTCATCAGCAGTTAATGCTTTCCATCCGCCAGCCTGGGTACCCATTGCATAATCTTCGGTTGATTTATCCTGTTTTTTACCAATTGCTGTATCAATGGTCGAAACCTTGCCATCAATATCATTTTTAGTATAAACATCGGCTTTATTTGCCTTGTTTTCCGTCAGGCTTGTAATATTTCCTTCGGCTGTAGTTACACGTGTATCCAAGCCATCAATTGCGGATTCGTTTGCTGCTACTTTTGCATTTGTTGTGTCTAATGCAGTTTTATCTGCCTTTTTATCCAATTCTGCCTTAACAGTTGAATCTGCTGGAAAATCTTGGCCCAATTTAGCAGCGATTTGTCCTGCGACAGAATTATCACCGGTGGTCAAGTCTTTAACACTTGACTTCAAATCAGAAATATCTGATGTATTTGTTGCAATATTTGTTGTATTTGTTGAAACCTTGCCAACAACTTCGTTAATTGCAGCGACAGTATTGGTTTTGGCAGTTGTTTGCAAATCAGTTACCACACCAACCTTTGCATCAACGGCGCCAACTTTTTCAGTGACATATCCGCTGGTTGCGATGGCTGCATCCGCAGCATTTACTGTGACAATTGTCAGAATACCGGCAAAGATTCCTGCTGTTAATTTTTTCATTTTTTTATCCTTTCCTTATACAAGATGTATTTTATCATATTTTGCGAATCGGGGTCAATGATATAAATTCATTTTCCCAACAAAAAGTTTCCGTTTCTGTTTTTTTACAAAACAGAAACAGATTTATTTACCAATTAGCCGCCTATTGCTTCGCCTGTTGTTCCGCCTGTCACAGGATCTTCAACTGGGCTGGTAACAGGTGTCCAAGCAACATTACCATTTGAACTCATTAATACGCATGTCTGGTTACCAGATGCGCAAGCTGCTGGCATTGTTATTTTATTGGCAATTGCTGCTGCGTTTGTTGCGATGTCTTCAGCATTTTCTGCAATTGCAGCAGCATTTTCTGCGATAGCATCACTATTTGCTTTAACATCTGCAACCAAGCCAGAAGTTTCATTACCAACAACGGTTTGCAAGTTTTTGATTGTACCGTCTTCTTTGGTCAATTCATCAACAGTCGATTTTGTTGCATCGTATGCTGTTACTTTTTCTGCGTCAATGCCAGAATTCAAGGCATTCAGTTGGGTCCCACTTAACGATTCCCAGCCACCATCCGCAGTACCAAACGAATATGCAGCCGTTGATTGTGCCTGATATTTTCCATCTGCCTCAGTTTTATGTGCCGATATTGCATCAACAATTGATTTTGCAACAGAACCATCAACACTTTTATCACCTGTCAATGTCTCAACAGATGATTTCAATGTATTAACCTCTGACTGTAACGTACTAATCTGTGAAGTAACACCGTCAGATTTAATCAAGTCTTTCAACTGTTCAATTTGTTCAGGTTTCAAATCCAAAGCAGAGAATTTTGCTTCGATTGCAGCTAACACCGCACCAACAGATGGATACTTTGTATTCTGGTCTGCCTCAGCAACATCTGCCAATGTCTCGGTAACCATATTCGCTGTTAACTGATAGCGTGATAAGTCAATTTTGCCATCTGCCAAACCCGCCCCAATTGCATCCGCAACCTGTTTCATTGTTACATATTTAGCATCCATGCTAGTAACAGTATTGCCGACCAACTGGTCAACATAGCCCTTGGTTGCAACAGATGTTGTTGCAGCGTTTGCACCCACAGACATCAGGATTGCACCCATAACACCTGCAAATACGATTTTTGTTTTCATTGTTTTTCCTTTCTTTCGTTTGTTTTATTTTTTAATTCTTATTTTTATGCGGTGACGCAAATATAAATCTCTTAATCTGTCGCCCCCCCTGATTCTGTACTGGTTTCGTCCGGTGTCATCGCCAAATCCGCCCAGACACGTTCACCATTTGGGGTAACCAGTAAAACATACATTCCATCTGTTTCGCCTGCTG
Organism: Candidatus Enterousia sp.; assembly: GCA_051885395.1. Classification (GTDB taxonomy): domain Bacteria; phylum Pseudomonadota; class Alphaproteobacteria; order Rs-D84; family Rs-D84; genus Enterousia. The sequence goes on from JBJEXB010000085.1 coordinate 4,769, forward strand.
GCGCACCGACCAATTGTTCTGAAACTTCTGTTTCCAAGTTTTCTAATTTAACCGATTTTTGCGCCAATTTAATATTTGTTACAGAACCGTCTTTTAATTCAACATTTGTAATACTTTGTGGTGCGATATTTACAACCTGACCTGATTCATTGGTGATATTCGCAATCTTGTTACTGACGTTGGTAACATTTGTGCTGACCCCAGATAATTCGTCGTTCAATTCCTTCATATTATTTTCGACTGTCGTCTGCAAAGTCGTCATACGTTGGTCGAAATTATTTGTCGTTTCTTGCAAATTAGTAATATTTTGCTGAACGTTTGTAATATTTTGCTGAACCTGGGCAAATGATTCATCTGTTGGAATCGTGTCTTTTAATTCGTTCAATTGCGCGGTGGTTGCAAAATCCGCCAACTTTTTATCCGAACCAACATATTGACCATTGTCACCAATTACAGCAATTGTATCTTTGGTTGCGCCGATTTGCTTGTCCGCCTTGTTCGATACGTTGGCGGTTAAACCAGAAATCGCGGTCTTTGTATTCGCAACATCGTCAGCAACAGCCTGCAAATCACCCTGGGTCAGGAATCCTTTTGCTTCCAATGCATCATCAATAACAGCGTTCATATCATCCGCACTCAGCAAATCTGACAACCGTACCAATTCGATTGGGTCGCCACCTGCAATTGACAGCATCAATTTACCATCAGCAACAGATGCAGTTGTATCCGACCCCAGTGCATTAACATCTAAAAATACTTCACCGTTTTCAATAGCGATGTAATCGCCAGCAACTATTTTATCCTGCTTGGTTTCACTTAAGTCTTCGCTGGTTGTTTTTAAATCTGCAACAGTATCTTCCAATACGTTTACACGATTGTTTAGTTCCGCTGCCAATCCTGGATCTATGGTTCCACCACCAGTGCTGCCACTGCCAGTACCGCCACCAGGTCTGGTTGAAGACCCACCGCTGATTGCTGTGCTGCCCCCTAAATATTTACCCAACGACAAACGTGGCGACGCGGAAACGCGCCCTGCGGATGTTGATGGACTATTTGCAGGCTTTACTGCTGTCGTCTTGCCCGTTGTTGGCGCAATGCGTACAGATCCAGCGCGTGCAACACCAGTACTGGCGCCAGATTGTGATGCAGACGCCGCACTAGAATACGTACCTGCCCCACCCAGCGACCGAACCGATGATGCAGCATACGCGCCCGACACAGCAGACGCACACAGCACACAAACAATTGATACGGTTGATATTTTCAGTTCGTTTTTCATAACATCTCTCTACTTAACTATATAATACCATTTCCAGCGAATCGGTTCAACAGTTTTCAATTCCATTAAAACTCGTAACGCAATCCAACAGAAATCGAATTATCCAAAATCAGACCAATTTTGGTTTCCGATGTAAATGCGCCGCCTGAATTTGTATAATTTATTTTTTGTTTTGAACCACTGAAACCTGCCAGGCGATAGCGAATGTCAAGCACCAAATTATCATCCAGTTTTGTTGTCCATCCTGCCATTACGCCAGCCATTGGCGATACAGCGGTTTTATCACGATCGCCACCAGTTACCGTAAAATACGCTGACGCACCGTCTATGTGCGTAATTGGCATTGCCAGACCAAGTCCCGCCCCCAGATACAAACCATTTGTAAAATCATAATATCCGTTTGCCATCAAATACGGCGCAGACAAATCAAAGTCCAGACCATCCCCAGAATCCGAGAACTGCCCCATATACCCCAGTTCCAGTTCCCCACGCCAAAAATATCCCAAGTGGCGTCCAACAGAAATACTGCCGTCAAATACTGGTTCAAAAGAAAAATCTTCTTCTTGCTTTGATTGTGCTGGATCAGAAAAAGAATACTTGTTTGTCCAGTTCAAGAAACTGATACCAGCGCGTGCCGTCGCATACCAACCATTCTTTGCCTTGTCCTTATAACTGTATGTAACATCGTATCCACCACGCCCATCACGCGTAATATGACTGGGGACGGCGGGGGCTGCAACAGACACACATGTTGTCATAGCAGTCAATACGAACATTGATACTAATCTTTTCATTGATTTAATCCCTCCAAATATTTTCCTATATATAATATCACAAAATGCCCCTAGTTCCAAAAACAAAATCAAATATTGACATGTTTTTATAAAATCTGCTAAATTTAAATTGGTCTTTTAGCATTTGAACGAAAGGAATATTATTATGAACAAAATTTTGTTTGGCGTTGTTGCTGTATCTTTGGTCGCGTGCAATCGCGTACCATCACAAATTAATGATGACAAGGTTTACTTCGCATTTGATTCCGCGGAAATAACAGATTCATCTGCCAAGGATTTAAAAAGTCAGTCTTTGTATATGAAAAAAAATCCAGATGTAAATGTTGTGCTGGGCGGCCATTGTGACGAACGTGGATCGGTAGAATATAACTTGGCATTGGGTGCATTACGTGCAGGAAACGCTGCCCATGTCATGATAAAAGACGGCATTGAACCACAACGCATCAAAACAATTTCATACGGCAAAGAAAACCCACAATATCCTGGCACAGGCGAAGAGATTTGGGCAAAAAACCGTAACGTAACAACAAACGTAAAAAACGTTGAGGTAAAAAAATAAAAAATGGGGCATCGCCCCGTTTTTTATATCAGTTCTGTTCTTGACCAAAAAATCTTTTTTTACTACGATACTTTATTATGGAAGACAACACAGCTATATCTTTTGCAAACGTTGGTGCGAAATATGACGGTGGACGCGAAGTATTGTCCGACGTATCTTTTAATATTCGCAGTGGCGCATTTTATTTCTTGTCCGGCGCATCTGGTGCAGGAAAAACAACACTGTTGCGATTAATATATCAACTGCATAAACCGTCACGTGGTCAGATAAAATTATTTGGACGCCCAACAGAGAATATGTCACGCAATGAAATTACAGATTTGCGTCATAAAATGGCAATCGTTTTCCAAGAATATTCATTGTTAAGTCACATGACTGTATTCGATAATATCGCATTGCCTTTGCGCGTACGCGGAATATCAGACGCAAAAATAAAAAAATTAGTTGCTAAGGTCTTGGAATGGGTTGGGCTGGCAAAATATGCCGATGCAAATCCAAAATCACTGTCTGGTGGTCAGCAACAACGCGTATCTGTTGCACGCGCGATTATTACACAACCTGCAATATTATTGGCTGACGAACCAACTGGTAACTTGGATGATGAAAACGCATCACGATTAATGGAATTGTTTATCCAAATGAACAAGATGTTTGGTACAACAATTATCCTGGCAACACATAGCAAGAAATTAATGGACACGTATAAGTTTCCACAAATACAGATAGAAAATCATAAACTGACATTTGTTGGAAACACAAATTCGCGCGATAAATCATCCGCAACCGCCACAGACGCAATGGAAAAATCGGTTGCATCAGACTCTCCAAAACTGTGGAAGGGTCCAAAACCACAAAACTATTTTGCAGAATTATCTAAACAATTTGACGATATTGGGAACGCATAATAATGAAGACGCCTATTGTTTTTTCACTGGTTCATGAACAGTCTGTTTTTATGACAGCAATTATGTCGCTGTTAACATTTCTATCTGTACTGGCATTGGGCGTGGCGCTGTCAATTGGAACTGGTGTCGTACGTT
>JBJEXB010000086.1:0-8308 GCA_051885395.1 Candidatus Enterousia sp.
TTATTTTTTCAAAACTGGGGCAAATTATACGGTTAAAAATTTTCAAATCAAGTCAAAAAAGAACCGTCAAAAATGACGGTTCAACATACGAAACACGGATAATTAACACCGCCTGTAATCGGTATTACAAACGGTGTGTAAAGATTTTTAGAACATAAATCTGATACCCAAGTCAGCACCAAAATTATGCATACCAGACTGGATGTCGATATAGTTATAACGGGCAGCCAAATCAACCGCGAAATAATCCATATCAAATGTTACACCCAATGAACCCATTGCGGAAACACGTGTTTTGCTGGAACTGTGATTTCCGTAAATTGCACCATCACGTCTATCAACATCAGCAAACGCAGCACCAACACCCAAACCAAAGAATGGTCTTACAATGTTATAGTCACCGAATTCCCAATAAGAATTCCACATCAATGTCTGTAATTTAGTATCAACTTTTATACGTTCAGCAGTGTTGAAATTGTCGTGGTCTTTTGCCTTGCTGAAAATAGACCATTCGATTTCAGAACGTACTTTATCGCATACTTCCAAACCGACAGCGGCACGACCCTGGAACACCAGGTCTGTCATAGTTTCTTTCTTGTCGTTAAAATTGTAATTCATATTTTCCCAGGTTATACCACCACGCAGACCGATATAAGGATCCATTCCCCACATCTGCCAAGAACCGTTTTCTGCACGGTGCATTCCTGCGAACGCCGGGCATGCAATCAGCACTGCCAGTGTCGATACAATTATTTTTTTCATTTCTTCTCCTTTTTTGGTTTTTGGTTGTTCATAGTTTTCATGTCAACAATCTAATTCTATCAAAGCATTCTGCATGTTTGCATAGGTAAGGATTCCCCTGGACAGGCGGGCAAACAATCCTGTTGTCGAATCGAATTTATTGCATTTATCCGCAGGATTGCCCACTTTTTAAGACATAATCAAAAATTACATACCTTTAATCCTATGGGCTTGTATTTTTCAAATAAATAAAATATCAACACGCACACATAAAAATCATACATGAACAAAACCGAATCAAATCCACACAATCAGTTGTGGGATTATAGATTTTTTACCAGACCAAAACAAAACCGCCACAATGGCGGTTTTATTCTGGTGGACGCGCAGGGACTCGAACCCTGGACCCACTGATTAAGAGTCAGTTGCTCTACCAACTGAGCTACGCATCCAAAACACATTTCAGTCAGGTTTTCACCCAACTAAGACGTGCAGATTATATATCTTTTTACAATATTTGCAAGGATTTATTGTTTTTGCACACATACATACAAAATGGATAATTATTACTTCTTTAAATACGCTGTTGGATTATATGCCTTAGTACCCTTTCGTATTTCGAAATGCAGTTGTGGTTTATCAACCTTGCCTGTGGTGCCAACTGTACCAATTTTTTGACCGACCCCCACCTTGGAACCGCGCCGCACAGACATTGAATCCATGTGTGCATATACCGTCATCCATCCTTCTGAATGTTGGATTATGACCAGATTTCCCATTCCTTTGACCTCGTTCCCAGCATACGCGACAACGCCATTTTCCGCAGATTTTACAGCCGTCCCCCGTGTTGCACTGATATTTATCCCATCATTAAACAGACCATTTGTTTTTGCGCCATATCCCGATAATATGCGTCCACGTACCGGCCAAGAAAACTTTGATGATGAACGCGCAACAATTGCTGGTGCCTTTTGGGCACTGCCTGTCTTTTTATTTGATGACGTTGATTTTGCATTAGACGCCTTCTTTGAATTTGATACAGTTTGTGGTTTATTTTCTTTAACCGTTGCATTAGATGCTTTTGTTGGTTTTACCACCGATGATGATTTTTTTTGCACATTATTCTGTGGCACATCAATTTTTGTTGCAACACGAACAGACGGCGCATCCAGATTTGGAACCTTTAAGTGCTGTCCGACACGCAATCCAAATGGCGCACTGATATCATTCATCACAGCCAAATCATTAACTGGGACTGAATATTTTCGTGAAATAGAATATAATGTTTCACCCTGGCCGACCGTGATTTCTTTTAACTCTACACGGGTTGTTGTGGCTTTCGGATTTTCAATAACCACAGGGGACGGTGTAACAGTTTTTTTATCTACCTTTGTTTCAGAATTTCCTGTTGAATAATTTGGTATTGCCGTATCTTTTATTTTTAAACGCTGCCCCACACGCAATGCATATGGCGCACTTAATCCATTTATTTGGGCAATTTGCGCAACCGTCATATTATGCCGCCGCGCCAATGAATACAGTGTATCACCAGCCCCGACAATAATATCTGAATTTGCGTTTTCCGTTGCCAACATGTCCAACGTACCATACATTGGCACAATTAAATAATCATCTGTTGGCACATAGGGTGACGCATCAACATCATCACCAATTACAATAATATCGTCTGTTGGTTGAACGCTGATTGTATTATCAGATGTATCTGCAACCACTGAATCCGTCGGCTGTGGTGGGATAATATAATCGCTGACACTGGAATATAAAACATAATCATCAGTCGTAACCGCACCATACAATTCTGGCGATGCATATACGCCATAATCAGTTGCTGCAGAATTATATATTTCAGGTTGTGCATCTGGGTCTGCCAGCAGTGCTGGATATCGTTGTGAAATAAATTCGCCAACCGAATCGGGTAATGACATAATTTTTGGTTGTAAATCACACCCCTGTAAAACCAGTGGTAGAAAACAAACCAAAAATATCCAGATTCTTTTCACACGCAAATTATACCACAAAACGCGTTAAAATAAAAAACAATGTGACGTGATAATCAGTCAGCATCACGCCGCATAAATAAAATACTGATTTCAAATAATGCCCACATCGGCACCGCCAACAAAATCTGCGAAACAACGTCTGGCGGTGTTAATACAGCGGCTGCAACAGCAATTACAACAATTGCATATCGACGCATTTTTACCGCGGTTTGCCGTGATAAAACACCCAATCTGTTTAACAACACCATAAACAACGGCAATTGAAATGCGATGCCAAATACTTTTAACAATCCAATTGAAAATGACAAATAATCACGCGCCACAGGCATTACAACCGATGGAACAGGCGCCGATAAATTCAGTTCGATAAAGAAACGAAATACCGACGGGAACAGAATATAAAATGCGAACGCTGCCCCAACAATAAATAATATTGGTGATAAAAACAAAACAGGCAATATAATTCCGCGTTCATTTTGTCGCAACCCTGGCGAAACAAACGCCCAAAAATGCCATAACACAACAGGCAGCGATATAAAAATCGCACACAATACCGCCAACGAAAAACGTATCATTAATCCATCGGTTACGCCTGTATATAATAATGTCCCATTGCCCCAAACATCCATTAAAGGCGCTGTTAAAAAAGCCTGTAAATATGGCGCAACCCACCAGCCCAAGACCGCCGCACAAACAAAAATCAACGCCACCCACAAAATCCGACGGCGCAGTTCCGCAAAATGTTGCAACAATGTCATTTTTTGCATTTTCTGCCCCGTTTTACATTTTCATTGCGAACTTTTTTTTGTGGCTTGCGCAAAGGCGTTGAAAAATCTGCCAGTACATCATTTGTTGTTGTCTGAATTAATTCATCAATTGGTTTTTGCAAATCAATTTGATTTTTAATTTGTTCTGATGCATCTGTTATGCGCCACACAATATTACGCACAAATTTTACAGCCTGCGCCAAGAATCGCATAACATCAGGCCACATTCGCGCAGGAATAACAATCACTGCGACCAATAAAATTACAAATAATTCTGCCCAACTTATTCCAAACATTTTTATTCATAGAAATCGTCACCACCACTGTTATTAACAGTTTTATGACGCGCGATTTGAAAATAGTTCTTGCCAAAATTAGTCTTGGTTTTCAAATTATGAAATACGACATTTGTTTCAGCCCCTGTTGCATCAACAACAGTCCAAGAATTTAATTTTACGGGCTTTTTATCAAATACCACCACCATATTTCCCAGTCCTTCTTGACCACGCAAATTCATTTTTAATGAAAAAGTATTATTATCGGTATTTGTTTCAATGACATTAATATCTGCCGTTTGTAAATTTATATTTTTTCGGATTAATATCCCCGCAGGCGTACTGCTTAATGGAACTGTTGTAATCTGGTCCAGCGAACTATCAAAAAAATACAAATCCTTGCCGTCAGCAATCAACTGTACAGGTAAATTTTTATAGTCCAACCGAACGCGCCCTGGACGCAACATTGAAAAAGTACCATTTTGCCGACTGCCACTTGATGTCTGGACAAAATCGCCTGTCAATCCTGTGATTGAATTCAAATAGTTTTCTGCATTTGATACCAACGCTACATCAACCGCAGCATTGGCAGAATGTACAAACACGGAAAAAATAAATATCAGAAAAAGTTTTTTCATTCCCTTTTATTCCCCCTTAAATAATTCTAAAATCTTGGCACGTACATTGTCCAAAGTATCTGCAACAACTGCGCCAGCCGCACATAAATGACCGCCACCACCCAATGCCACCGCAATATGATTTATAGGTTTGCTACGACTGCGAATCGAGACACCGATTTGATTTTCTTTTTGATGTTTTAACAGAACAATATATTGAACATCACGAATCTGCCCCAGCATACTTAAAATCATCTCTCCACGCCCATCCAGATATTTATAACTTTTATGCGGAACTATTGCTAATGCCAGTTTATGATGATAAAAGAATTCTGTATTTGCAACAATAGAGGCTTCTGTTAAAACCGTCTTGCGTTCTTTGTTATTCATTGATTCCATCAATGGGCGAATTTTAACCCCTTTATCAACCAAGTCCGCAATTATGCGCAATGGTTCGCCATCGTGAATAAATTTTAAATATCCAGTATCTGTAATTAATGCCACTGCCAACAAATTCAGCACATCCATATCATATTGCCAATTTTCAGCAACCATCATACGATACAAAATCTGACCTGTTGCAACAGCCGTATCATCATCAATGCACAAATTCCCAATTGTTTCGTCATTTTTATGATGATCTATTTCAATTACAAACTTTGCACGTTCCGCAACATTCAGTGGACCACCAATATTTTTTGCAGTCCCATAATCTAACACAATCGCAACATCGACAGGTTCTGATAAATCCACATTACCAAAGAATTTGATACGTGGACGCAATGGCATATTATCCAAACTGTCTGGTAAATTACCATCATATAAACAAACAGGACGCAAACCATAATTCAATTCAATCAAACGTCCCAACGCCAACACAGAACACATCGCATCGCCATCTAAATTTTTATGGGCAAAGATTGCAACTGTTTGCGCACTGCGTAATTTTTCATTAAAAATTTCTAACTTTTCCTGCATACGTATTGTCCTATATGGCAATGTCTTCAACAAAGAACTGGGCACTGACACGTCCATTGTATTCATTTTCTTTTAAACGCCCCAGTAACATTATTTTAGTATTTGTGTTTGTATCATCCAGTAAAAAATCACCAACAGGCGTTCCAACTAGATTAAATCCAACAAACGCTAATTGTGTTCCACGACTGGTTAAAACAGTTCCACGTAAATGCGTTCCACCCTTGCCCATTATAACAGCATGATGCAACCGCGCACCCTGCAATACCAGTGTTGGCTCTGGATTTCCCTGGCCAAATGGTTCCAACGCATTCAATTGATGTATTAAATCAATTGTCGCACCTGATGCGTCAATTTCTGCATCAACACTGACAGACTGCACAATTTCGCATCCATCCATCTGGGCGATAACGGCCTGTTCTAAAAATTCACAAAATTTTGTTTCGTTTTCTGCTGGCAATGAAAATCCAGCCGCAGCAGCATGACCACCACCTTCGGATATAACACCTGCCGCTAATGCATCATGTATTATTTTTCCTAAATCAACATTTGATGTTGAACGACCCGAACCATTTATAACCCCGTCCATACGCGTTGCAACACATGTCGGCATGTTATATTTATCTTTCAGGCGTCCTGCAATAATCCCCATAACACCGCCATGCCAATTGTCACCACAAACAAATAAACTGGCACGCCCATTTGCACAATATTGTTGCGCCTGGTTGCTGGCATCCAACATTATCGCATTTTGAATATCAATGCGTTCCTGGTTCATTGTATGCAAGCGCAATGCCAGATCACCTGCAATCAACGGATTATCTGTCAGTAACAATTCTAATGCAGGGGACGCAGAATCCAATCGCCCTGCGGCATTTAACCGCGGTCCCAGCGCAAATCCTGCGACATATACAGACGGCTTTTTAATTCCTGCAATATCCATCAATGTGCGTAACCCTAAATTATTACGCAATCCCATAACTTTTAATCCAGTTGAAACAAATGCACGATTTAACCCAATCAAAGGCATCGTATCGCATATTGTCCCCAGCGCAACCAAATCCAAATAATTCAATAAATTTATATCACGTAGCCGCGCTTTCAATTCACCAATTGCACGTTCTTTTAATTCACGATGCAACGCAACCAATGTCAAGAAAGCCACCCCAACACCCGCCAAATAAGACATTTGCGACGTATCATCAATCCGTTTTGGATTTACAACCGCCGCCGCATCTGGCAACGCATCATTTGGCGAATGGTGATCTGTTACAATAACGCGCATACCACGTGCATTTGCGTGCAAAATTTCATCAATCCCACTGATACCACAGTCAACGGTTATCATTAATTTTACGCCAGCATTTGCAATATCATCAATTGCCGCGATATTTAAACCGTATCCTTCACCTTCGCGAGTTGGCAAATGCCATATTACATCTGCCCCCAGCGCACGCAGATACTTTATAAAAACCGCAGTCGATGTTATCCCATCGACATCATAGTCACCATAGATTGCGATTTTGTCGCCATTCAAAACAGAATCTGCAATAATACGTGCCGCATTGTCCATATCACATAACACAGACGGGTCAGGCATATATTCCTTGATACTGGGGTTCAAGAATTTTTGCACAGCCGCATCACCACAAATTCCGCGACTGGACAAAACGCGATGTAACAAATCATCATCTGGGCAAGAAAAATTATCTGCATCACAATACGTTGCTAATGTCCATGCCCTGCCCAGCATGGATTTCTCTACTATCTTTTTCACGCTACACTCTTTTTTTTATTATCAAGAGTATTATAATCAAAAATTATTCAAATAGCAATGGCAGTATGCTGTCCAGAATTTTTCCTGCTGTTGGCACTGCATTCCATGCGGCTGTTTTCCAACCAAAAGATTCTTTTGTACCAGATGGTTCATCCAATACCACCATCAGTGTATATTGTGGTGCCTCGGCTGGGAATATGCCAACAAATACCGTAATATTCTTTTTATGTTGAACCTTGCCATTTTCGTATTTTTCTGCGGTACCTGTTTTTCCACCGATTGTAATTCCTGCAACACGCGCCTTTTTACCACTGGTTTCTTCGGCGACACGCACCATCAGCGTACGCAACCGCGCAGATATTTCAGGGTCTAAAACCCTTTCCCCACGCACTGCGCCCACACCACGTTTCTGCAAAGTCGGATAAATATAAACCCCACCATTTATCATAGAATTTATTCCAATCAGCACATGCATTGGCGTTGCCGCAATTCCATGACCGTACGACACCGTTGCTTTTTCCACCGGCCCCCATTTTGCAGGCATCAAAGGACGTTCTGTTTTTCCAAATTCCAGATTTAATGGCTGGTCAAAATGCAATCTGTGCAAAAATTCCTTTTGCGTACCATCAGGCAAATCCAGCGCAATTTGCGCACTGCCAACATTGCAAGAATGTACCATAATTTCTTCGACAGTCATATATGGACGCGGTGGTCTAAAACTGGACACATCAGTCACAGCTTTTGCAACACGCCCAAATTTATCTAATATCTTGTATGGCTTTGCAATATAGTATTCTTTATCAATACCATTTTCAAAAGCCATTGCAGTATTGAACACTTTGAATACAGACCCCATTTCAAATACACCACGGATGGGGCGAAACATCCGATTCGCAACAGGATCCAGACCACGATTTTCTGGGTCATAGTCCGGCAAAGACACCATTGCAATCATTTCGCCTGTGCGTGAATTCATCAGCATTCCCATTGCGGCTTTTGCCTGATATTTTTCCTTTGCTGCAGATAATTGGTCATAAAATACTGCCTGAATTCGTGCATCTAATGATAATTGCAATGCATCAGAATTTTCCGTCAAATAATCATCATATATACGCTCTGCCCCTTCCAACCCGTG
>JBJEXB010000087.1:0-8171 GCA_051885395.1 Candidatus Enterousia sp.
AGTATTTACAGCACATAACAGTGAACGTATTGGTTACCTGTTTGATGTATGGGATACACGTAATGTATTTGCTGCAAACATCCAACAGATTGCCCAGATAAAATACAAACAAGAATTAACACGCATTGAATCAATGCCACGTAATCAACTGATTCAATACATATTGGCACGTAACAGTTCTGTAACCGCAGACAAATTAAATCAAATGCCGACATATATGTTGCAAAAAATTGCACGTGACAAATACTTCAAGGGTCAAATACCGCATGCTATACAAAATTCTATGCCGATGGTTGCCCAGAACAATACTGTGACACCATTAGATATAATGGCGCGAAATGCAATGTCACACACAATATAAAAAATGGTGCCAAATGGCACCGTTTTTATTACTTAATCAATTAAGCATTTATTTTTGATTTAATTTCACGAATCCGCGCCAATATTTCACGCAAATCAGAATCAGACACAGTGGCGGTGGGTTTATTTCTAATCTCGTCTGCAAGAACGATACATAATGTCGCCAACAAAGAACTTTCAGGTAATGGACCAATCTTATCCAATATTTCACGGGCGCGTGCATCAACCATCTGCCCCAATTCAATCAGGCGGGATTCCTGACCATCTTCGCATCCCATTGGATAATTTTTATTAACAATTGGTATTGATACGACACTCATTTCAAATTCTTTAATATAGACACAGATTCATCAATTAACTGGGTGGCACGCGTATTTTTTTCACGCAATGTACGCACTTGTTCGGTTAAAATGGCAACCTCTAAATCTGTTTGTTTGCCAGCATTGACGGCTGTCGCACGCAAACGCGCGGCGGCATCTTCCAGTGCGGACAGTTCTTGAAAAATTTGCTGTTTTATGTCTGCCATACTTATATTTTAAGATATTTTTTATATGCGTTCAACACTAAAATGTGGTATAATTATCCCTGATAATCAGGGGAAGGTTTCTATGAAGACTAAAATCATATATATTTCTGGCAGTGAAGTTTTTGATATGCGTGATATTCGCGCTGCATTTGACCAGGTGCGTTCTGCGTTGCAACTGGGAACAGATACCGTATTATTTGGCGTTCCTGTGGATAAAACCGATGCGTTAAGTGAAAATGCAGACATCATCCCTTCTGTACCTGTAACACAAATTGAGGCAACACAGGACGCACCAGAAATTATAGAACCTATTGTTATTGATAAAACCCCAGATGAAGCGTCCGACGCAATCATAGAACCTGTTTCAACAGCAGAAGTCATTACACCAAAAAAAACACGCGGTCGTCCAAAATCTGTTAAAAAGGCAGAACCCAAACCTATTATTGATGAAGCATTGCCAGAAGCAAGTGACACACAAAAAACAGAATCACAAGAAAAAGTCGTATCTATTTTATCTGTACTGACGGCGAAAAACGATGCCGTTGATATGCCTGATGCCGATACAGAAACAGTCATCGCGACCCCAGACATACCAGAAATCGTTGCAGACGCAGCCCCTATTACAGAAATTGCACCAGAAATTGATATTATTGATGACACGCCAATTGATATTGACACTATTGATATAACAGATACGACCCAAGAAATATCAGTTATTGATGATGACGCATCACAAACTGTATCCATTGATGACATGATTACAGACGATGCACCAATTGCCCCCCAGGAAAAAACACTGGAACAATTGCTGGAAAGCATGGCACCACTGCGCGAAGATTTGGAACACGAACAGCATATTGATGCACCAGATTCTGTTGATGAATTTACCCCAGATGACACGCCAGACGTAACAGATATATCAACGGATGATGATGCAACATTGGAACAATTGGCAACAGAATTTGCAGAAAATCAGGATAAAATTGAACCTTCTGTCAAAACAGAAAACCACGGCAAAATTGGTAAGTTAAAGAATATTTTACCATTTAAAAAAGCACGTCGTGATGATGCAGGTTTGATGGGCGATTTGTTTGGCTGGGCGGGTATCGCTGCCAATGATGAAGATTTTGCAATACCAGGATTCTTTACAAACGCTGCATCAAAAAAGTAATTATATGGGACATCCAATATGGATACGCAAACTATTGTCCGTATGTTGACGAATTCAGGTTTTAATGTAAAGGGCGTTGACGCCACATCAACATTCCTGATTATCGAAGACCCATCATGTATTTTACGCAATTTTGAAACGTTTTTGGAATACGCTTGGGTATTTATAACGCTGATTACGGCAATTTTGTTATTTGGCTGGGCAATATCAAAAATTCGTGGTGCAAATACAGACATTGCAACAAATATCCGAAACCTGTTGATTATGTTTGGTGTATTAAGTGCTGCGCCGATTATTATCAATGTAATATATGGCGATGACTTAATGGCGCGAACATGTCACGAAATAAAAATACCAATGGCAGACGTTCAAAAAATTTTGGACACGCGTAATTCACAACTGTCCCCAAATGACAGTCTGTTTGAAGGAATTGATATCTTTGATTCTGGTGTGCGTTCTTCGGACATATCTAATTCAGAAATGCCCCCAATTGATGTGCCGAATGTTGATTTCCAAATCGACCCAGAAACAGGTGAAATTCAAAGAGATCCAATAACAGGGGAACCGATTCCAATATATAATACCGTAGAAGATCCAATAAATAATGATCCAACCGAATCAAACACGCCACCAACAGAACCTGTTACAAATATTCAATCAGTTCAAAATAACAGGAACGACCCAATATCTGCACGTGTTATCAGCGCCCAAGTGATTGAATACGTCCGTTCAGACGATTTCAGATATCGGCACAATGATGGTACATCTGCATGGCGTCATAACAATCCAGGAAATATTATTAATGGTCGCTTCGTCACAGAACATGGTGCGATTGGACGAGGTAAAAGATTTGCGATATTCCCATCAGAAGCGGTCGGCAAACAGGCAATTATTAGTCTGTTGCGGTCATCATCTTATAGAGATTTGTCTATAATGAATGCAATCAAAAGATATGCACCTGCCGCAGATGGAAATAACCCCACGCAATACGCACAAACGATTTCCCGAAAAACAGGCCTGGATGTAAATCGAAAAATCAGCAGTTTAAATGACACAGAAATTCAAAAGGTTGCCGATGTTATAAAACAAGTCGAAGGATGGAAACCTGGCACCGTAACACAAATATAGGAACAATAAAATATGACACAATCTGGCAATAATGTTTTACGTACTATATTAACCATAATTCTGTTGTTGGTTATCGCAGTATTGGTATATATATTATCACAGAAAAGTATGAACGACACAGATGTATCAAATATTGGCGTCACATCGCCTGTTGCTGCGTCTGCGCAACGCGATACCATACCGTATGATTTTGACCGCTTTAATGACGGTCTGGCAAAACCCAATGTGCAAACAAAAAATGCACCCGATGAATTTGGCGTTGGTGTAACTGATGTGCGTATATATAATCGCGATTTAAACAATGACGGGCGCCCAGACAAAATAACCCGTACGCATATTGAAAATGGCACCAGTCACTTTACCAACGAATATAAAATAGAATTGGCAACAGACATCGGATACATCGACATTACGCCTGATAATTTAAAAACTATTGAAGGTGCAGATTGCGCATTACAAAAATTACGCTTTTATTTCGACCCTGTATTTATGATTGAAAAAATTGGGCGCAATATTGGCGAAGACTATCTAACACCGACTATGGCATACAAGACAATATATAAAATGATTGATAACCAATTGGTACAAATCAGCCAAACACCAATAACAGAAATCTGTGATGTATCAGAACTTTTTAACTAATAAATGTTCATTACGCATAGAATATAATATTCCATTGGATACCAGATAATGGTCATATAAATTGATTCCAACTGTATTCAATGATATTTCCAACTTTGTGGTAGCCGCGACATCATCAGACGAAAAACATCCGCCACATGGATGATTATGTAACAAAACAATATTACGTGCATTCATATTTAATGCGTTCTTGATTATTTCACGTTCAAATATTGGCGACCAATCAATTGTTCCAACACTGTGCAATTCGTCATGTAATAAACGATAGTCTTTATCCAGATACAAAACGTGTAATTCTTCGACTTGTTTTCCAGATAATAACGTTAAACAAAAATTTGTTACAATACGCATATCATGAAATACAGTCTGTTCCAGCATTTGCGACCGATATCCACGAACCATTAATTCATTTATTAACTTTAAATGAACCGCGGTGTTATGCCCAATACCAGGAAATTCCTCCAACTTTTCAATTGGGGCAGAAAATATTTGTGATACCGTACCAAAATGTTGGATTAACGAACGTGCCAATATACGAACATCACGACGTGGTATTATGCCTGCTAACAATAATTCCAGATGTTCTGCATCTGTCAATTTTCCCGACAAAAATTTTTGACGCAATCTGTCCCTGTGCCCCAGATGAAATAATTTGTCGTCATTGCTTGCAGACATTCGTATTCCTATACCATGCGTTCGGTAAATATTGTGACCCCATCTTCGGTAATCCCCAGTGTATGTTCCCACTGTGCAGACAGCCCTCCATCAACAGTACGCGCAGTCCAACCATCGGGGTCAATTTTACATGCTGCGCTGCCTGTGTTTATCATTGGTTCGATTGTAAATACCAATCCTGGAACCATTTTAACTTTGTCCCAGCGTTTATCATAGAAATGATAAATTTGTGGGTCATCGTGCATAACCTTGCCAATGCCGTGGCCGACAAAATCACGCGATATTGAAAATCCGTGCGGTTTAACAACTGCTTCTATTGTTTTGCCAATTTCTGATAACGGAACACCTGGCGCACATATCGATATTGCCGCATTTAATGCATCTTGGCATGTTTGAACCAACTCACGCGCACGTGGGGTAACATTTCCGATCATAAACATACGCGACGCGTCACCATGAAATCCCTTGTATTCAGCCGTCAGATCAACATTAACAATATCGCCATCCTTTAAAATCACATCGTCACTGGGGATGCCATGAACAATTACATCATTGACAGATGTACATATACTTTTTGGATATCCTTGATAACCTAAATCCGAAGAACGCGCACCGTTTGCACGCAGAAATTCTGCAACCATGCGGTCAATTTCACCAGTGGAAATTCCAGCCTTGATATATGGCGAAATATGGTCAAAGCAACGTGCAACCAAATCGCCCGATGCGCGCAGACGTTTAAAATCCTTGGGTGCATATACAGATGCCAACATGTTTTAATTCCTTTTTCTGATAGATAATTTTGTCGCACGCATTGATAATTTCAATGCAAAATCACGTAATAAAACCTCGCCTGGCATACCAGTCGTACGCAATTGGCGTTCCAATTCATTCAATCGAATCAATACAGCCGTTATTTCTGATTCTGGCCATATCTTCATTGCACGATGAAATTTTTCTTCGACTTTCCAAAACAGGCGCGGTAAATGCCCGTCAACAACAGCCGTTAACAAAGTTTTAAAATGCTTGTCCAATTTACGTATTAACATATTTGGTTCAGCATTTGCATACAGCAATCGGTCCAATGCCATCATTGTTTGCTGAATATATCCAGCGGTTAATGAATACAGAAAATCATCCGCATCAGCCGCCCCTGTATCTGGCAAACACTTTTCAACATCGTCCAGTTCTACGATTTTCTTGTCATAAACATAAAGTGCGATTTTTGCCAAAAATCCGCGTGTAATTCCACGGTCACCACCCAAATGCGTTGTCATATACGCCATTGCATCAGGTGTTATTTGTTCGATTCCAGATTCAGCAGATAATTCTTGGCGAATTAAGTTGGCAAGTGACCGCGCATCATCTGTATAGCACGGCAATGCCGCCATACGATTATCATTTTCAAATAATGCGCGCAGGCCGCCCCCTGCCCGTAATTCACCAGCACATATAATCACCGTCGCACACAGGCTGGGATGCGTTACCAAATCAGATATTTGTTTTGCGTCCCCATCCCCTGCATTGGATATAATGACCATTTTGCGCCCACCAAACATTGATGGGGTGCAACTTTCTGCAAATAACGCATCCTGGCGTTCTTTTAAATCATTGGCATCCAGCGCAAACAAATTATCTTTTTCAATTTCTAGTTTTTCAACAGCGCGGTCACAAAATTCATCAACCTGACCAGCGTCAGGTCCATAAATCAGCAATGCTGGTACCGTTGTAATAGAATTCTTAAAATCTGCTTCTTTCCATTTCATGTTTTTTAATTACTTGTCACAGATGCGTCATGTGCAACATCCGCTATTGCACGTGTACTGATTTTTGTTGCCAATAACTGAATTATGTTTTGGACGGCATTATTATATGATGCATTTGACGCAACCAGATAGCGCACAAACGTATATGATTCAGATGCAGTTTCATTACCTGATGCAATTGTTACGTCACCACGCGTCAATGTATATGTCGCCGTCAGACGAATTTCCTGCCACGTGGCATCACCTGTTGTTTCCAGCGCCTTGTACTGAGTGATTGGGTTCCCTAACGACACAGTTAATGTATATGGTGCTGTTGCGTCATGTTGTCCACCAAACTGGGCATTTAATCGATTGCGTAATTCAATACCGTTTATTCCACTGATTGGCGGAACATATATGTCAGCATTTTGACCAGAAAACATCGGACGAAATCCACATCCAGATAGCACCAACGCAAATAATACAATGATTTTTTTCATATGCACTTTTCTTTTTTTAATGTTGCATTTTATAGTTATATTACCTAGACTTTTAATAAATCGCAAGGGGGAATGATGAATATTTTTATCATGATATTACTGGCAGTATTTATGATGGGATATTATATGATATATGCCCCCAGCACGCGTAACGCAGAACAAACAACCGAGGTTGCCGTTAAAACCGCCGACCTGCGTGGAATTGCAGAATGTGCGACCGCAGTTCATAATGCGCAAATTCGTGACACAGAATTTTCAGATATATGTATTGAACAAAATGGTATTGAAAGTAAATTTATATGCTTGAATGCAAATATGTCTGTAACCGATTGTAATCCACGTGGTCGGCAAAAGCCGCAATACAGATTTATTCTGACAGCAACTGCACCACTACCGTATTCGCAATACAATGATATGATGGAAATACTGGAAAAATACTATGCAGATAGTGGTACATTCGGTATATTCCAAGAAAACAAAATTGTCGCTGGTGGAACCAGTAATAAGCGCAGTGTTCCAAAATCAATTATTTCTGAAATGGAATTAACAGACGGCCAATTGGTATATATGACGCAATACGAAGTTCCTGATTCAGAAACAGAATTTACCGCAACAAATGCCCCCGATATAATATGCCCTGTGGGTACCGCAAAGACATATCGATTTGGTCGTTGGCAGTGTGTTGGATATAACACAAAAATTGATTGTGGCGGGGATATGATATGGGATTCAGAATTACTGGAATGTGTTCCCGATGAATCACGCAAGCCACTGTGTGCATCAACACAAACAGCCGTTATCGTAGATGAAGTATGGGAATGTGTGAATCCATTTCCTGAAAAAAAATGCCCTGGGAATATGATTGCGCGCCTGAATTATGAAACATTGGAATGGGAATGTGTATCGGCCCCTGGGGCAGAACCCGCGACAAAGAAATGTGAACATATAATTGGCAGCGCGATTTATGGTCGCCCAGGTGCGACACTGCGTATACCGGTCGCATCATGTACAGATTGTGAAAAAATGATAACAGATACCGAAACATGCATATCATATTGCGTGCCAGACGAAACAAAAATAAATACCGCAGCATGCTATCCAGGACGCGTATCGGAATGCAGCGGACCGTCACGCGCAATGTATTTTGGATTTCCTAATTTTTCATATAGTAATAATGTCGATGTGGTAAAAAATTCTGTAATACCACTGGATCGTCAGCACGCTCAAAACAGACGTTTTAACTGTATGGATTGTGGTGATGGATTAATAGATACAGAAAAATCAATTCCGCCATATATTGCGATATGCAAGCAATAATGTTTTATAATGTATGGGCTTTGTGTATGTTACGCAATTTGCACATTAAATTTTCCATTTCTTGGGCCGCCTGTTCGTATAATTCAGGCGATATATTGTCCCTGTTATCC
>JBJEXB010000088.1:0-8152 GCA_051885395.1 Candidatus Enterousia sp.
TGATAATACATGTTTGATACGTCTGACAGTTCGGATATATTAATTTTGGATATCTGATATTGTATGCGCAGGGTATCTTTATATATTTCCAGAATTTCATTGTCACTCATTCCTGCATCAATGCGTTCTTTTAATGTCAGGTCAGGGCAATATCTATATTTTTCAAACAGTGTTTTCATATAACAATGTATTGTTGTGCGTGGTGCTGGCACGTCACACAGTGCTAATAATTGACTGATTTTGTTGTTGCGTCGGATAAAGTATTCGTCTGTGAATCTGTAAACATAGGTTTCGTTTAAAACATCTGCAAAAAATATTTGAGCGTTTTTGCCCACGTGTTCTGGTTGTCGTATATCGCATGCATCTGCATCAACAGATTTGATTGCCGCATGATAAAATTCCATACTGTGTGAATTTTTCATTTTGATTTTGTTCTGTATAAAATATTGCGTCCAAAATTTTGAATTCTGGCAATCGTTGATACCTGTGCGCGATTTAGACGTTGCCCAGATACGCGTTCGTATTCATCACACAATGCGTTGATGTCCATCCCCAGTAACTGCGCCTTGGCGGTCAATACACCCATGGCATAGTTTTTATTGCAAATTCCGACTTCATCAATATCTAAAAGACCAGAAATTTCACCATGTCTTGAAATCATTATATTCTTGGGCGTAATTCCATGATGATACAATCCAATATTTGATGCGGTACCAATATTCATTATGCGTACCGCTGCGGAAATAATTTGTCCCATTAATACACCATTTGTTTTACTGGTGTCATTGTGTGCGGTTTGATGTGCGTATTGTATGTCGCAAAAATCAATGTTTGAAAAATCAACGTATGACATTTTTTCAAACAGTTTTAATATTTTGCTGTATATTGATTTCAGTGCGCTTTGGCTTATTCCGTTGCCGACACATTCGAACAATGTTTGACCAGAAATTGCAGGATACATTTCAAACCATTGGTTGTCACAACTTTGTGCAATAATTTCTGGGACATGGATGCCTGCATTACGAAACGCCTGTGAAATATGACTGTTTCGTATAGCGTAGTTTTTGTCTGTAAATTTGAATACGTATTCACCACCACAGTATTCGCTGGCCAAAACAACATTTTTCTTTGCGCCACCAATTTTGGGTATCCAAATACAATTCGCACGTGGTAATGTTTGGTGAACAACAGTCTTATAAAAATCAAAATTATCTTTCATATAACGATTATAGACAATAAATAATTGTTGTCAACAACGAAAGCAAGTTATTCACGTGCCAATGCCGCCAACATAAAATCGTCCAGGTCCCCGTCCAGAACCGCGCCAGAATCCGTTTTTTCAACGTTTGTGCGAACGTCTTTGACCAATTGATATGGATACAAGACATAGTTTCGAATTTGACTGCCCCATTCGATTTTCTTTTGTGCGGCTTTGGCGGCATCTTGTTCAGCTGCACGCTTTTGTAATTCCAGTTCATACAATTTACTGCGCAACATTTTCATTGCCATCTCGCGATTTTGAATCTGACTGCGTTCATTTTGACATGTAACAACAGTATTTGTTGGCAGGTGTGTAATACGAACCGCACTGTCTGTTTTGTTAACATGTTGTCCACCAGCCCCAGATGATCGATATGTGTCAATTCGCAAATCTTTTTCGTTTATTTCGATTTCAATTGTGTCGTCAATATCAGGCCATACATCTACAGATGCAAAACTGGTCTGGCGTTTGCCGTTCGCATTAAATGGCGATATGCGCACCAAGCGATGTACACCAATTTCGTTTTTTAACCATCCGTATGCACGCGTGCCAGAAATCCTGTACGTTATGTTTTTTATGCCGGCGGTGTCGCCTTCGTGTTCTTCGATTACCTCAATAGAAAAATTATGCCTTTCTGCCCAACGTGCATACATGCGCGACAGCATTTGCGCCCAATCTTGCGCCTCGGTTCCGCCAGCGCCAGCCTGAATAAATAAAAACGCGCCATTTTCATCAGCAGGTTCACGAAACAGTGTTATAAACTTTGCACGATGTGCCGCCGCTGCCAGATTTTCAATCGCAGAAATAACATCCGCATCTTCTGGGGCGATTTGATACAGTTCGCACAAGTTTTTGTATTCTGATTCCAGATTCAGCAATTCTGACAACGATTTTTCCAGATTTGATTTTTTCTGTAATAATACACGTGCTGCATCTGGGTTGTCCCATAAATTTGGGTCATTTGCGCGTTCGTTTAAATCATCAATCTGGTTTTGTAATTTTTCAGGGTCAAAGATACCCCCTAACGGCAGAAATGTCGTCGGATATCTGGGATAAAACGTCATTTAACATAATCATGCTGTCAATAATATCAATTTATTTGGATAAATCAATATGATTTATAAATTGCCTTTTGTGTGCGAATATGTTAAAATTCATCATAACGAGAGGGATTTTAACATGAAGAATTTGTTTGCTGGGGTTGCTTTTGCAGGCGTTTTATTATGTGGTGTTAATGCTATTGCTGTGACGTCTGGCACTGCTTTGCGTGGTAACCAGGGACTGGCAAATGCGTACAAGCAAAATCAAAGAAATACCTATTATATGGTTCAGCAACCTGACGTAGATACGGCATGCCGTGAAAAGATTTTTAATTGTCTGACTGAATATTGCGGTGATGTGACCGTCGTCGCAGGTCAGCGTTCGGGACGTTGTCAATATGCGACAGAATCTGAATTGTATAATTATACAATGTTGTGTTTACAGAAAGATAATTCTGTCTTATTGCCTCAGTATAACACAAATTATCGTACCAGTGGCGCAGGGATGAATACCGCTGCACGTTTATGCCCATCGTATGTACAACAGGAATTGATGTCATATTTGTCTATGGCGAATATGGCTGACCAATTAAGTAAATCTCATTCTGATTTGTGCTTGAAACGTCGCCAAGAATTAGAAGCCGCAATGGCATGTCATTCTGTGGCGTTGGCGTATGGTAATGAAACAACCAGTATGTTAACAACGCAATTAACAGATTACTGTGGGGCAGGGGTGCCTGGTGGTTCTGCTGAAATGGTTACCCGTTTTGCAAACGCTGGTAATGTTGGCGCAAATATTTGGGGATGGGCTGAAAAAATTGTCAGTCTGGATATGAATAACAAAGGGTCAGATTGGCAGGCAGCAGTTGATGCCGTATTGGCGGGATACACAAATCGTATGAATCTGGCGTGTGGTGATAATGTCCAGTTAAATACAGTTTCGCATTCGTCTGGCGCATCAACTCCATCTGCATTGCAGACAGTTGCCGCATTGGCAGTTGGGGCAGCATTCCCAACCACAGATCAAAAGATTCCAAATCCATACGAAACATGGAGTGTGTATCAAGAAATCACCAGCATGTCTGAAATTTATGATGCGAATACCGCCCGTCAGGTTGTTATGGCAGGATTGTCGAATTCTTCGCTGACACAAAACGCATTTTTAACCAGTGCGCAGATGGATAATATGCAAACTGCATATACACGTGGAACAAAAGTATTTATCATTCGTGACAGCGCGCGTTGTTATATCGTGCCTGTTCGTGAAATGACCGACAGTGAAACATCATTGGTTTCCCAGGCGTTTGCAAACTGTTTGAAATAAATATCGTTAAAATTTAATAAAAGGATGCTTTTGCATCCTTTTTTGTTAAAAATATTTAGGTTTGCCGTCCTGAACAGGCTTGAAACGCATCGCAAATTTTGATAGAATAAATTGAAATGAAAATATCACGCAGAAGTCTTTTGAAAATCGCAGGATTCAGTACAATTGCAGTCGCACTTTTGCCACGTGTGGCGTTTGCAGCGCGCAATTCACTGCAGTCAATCCGAACAGGTGTCCAGCCTGGCAATAAAACACGTTTGGTTATTGAAACATCATTGCGTCCTTCGTATTCTTTATCATATCCCGATGGGCAATTGGTTGTAACATTGTCTAATACTGGTGCAAATACGGGATTATCACCAAAACTGGCGTCGGGTACACTGGCAAAATCAATCGCACAGGCACAATCAGGTGACCAATTACAAATTATTGTTAATCTGCGCCAAGCCATTGCAAATATCCCAAAATCAAATGTGATGGTATTGGAACCAAACGGTGATAATGATTATCGTCTGGTGCTGGATTTTGTTGCAGGACAATCAGGCAATACAAATCAAAAGGTGGCAACCACTATTGCATCGGCAACGACCGCATCTAAAAAGTATGTGATTGTAATTGATGCAGGTCACGGGGGCAAAGACCCAGGCTGCATTGGCAAGGGCGGCACACGGGAAAAAACGGTTGTTCTGGCAACTGCAAAAAAGTTAAAAAATAAATTGGATGCGGCTGGGTTTAAAACATACCTGACACGCAGTGATGACACGTATATAAAGTTAAATGAACGTGCGGAATTTGCAGAAAAGCGCAAAGCTGACCTTTTCTTGTCTTTGCATGCGAATGCAAACCCCAGCCGCAGCATGAAAGGCTTTTCTATTTATACCCTGTCTGAAAAGGCCTCTGACGAAGAAGCACAAAAATTGGCAGATGCAGAAAACGCATCTGATAAAACGGGTATTGACAATTGGAAAGGATTTGATGTTAATACGCGCGCGGCATTATCATCACTGCAATTGCATGCAGTGTCTGAATTGTCTGTGGAATATGCAAACAATTGCGCGCATTGTATGCGTAATGCGAATATAACCGCACAGCCTGGGGCAGGGGTTCGACACGCGCCATTTGCGGTATTGCGTTCAACAGTTCCTGGGGCATTGATTGAACTGGGACACCTGTCAAATGCGTCCGAAGAAAAATTATTAGCCAGCGACAGCCATCAAAACAAATTGGTAAACGCAATTGTAAAATCCGTCAAAAACTATAATTTTGACGTGTAAGAAAAAATGCCGCAGAATTTTATCTGCGGTATTTTTTTTATTTGTCGATGCGCAATGTTCCGCCTTTCCCAGACTTCAAAACTTGTAACATTTTTATTCTAGCATCGACACCAGGAATTTGTGCATCACCAACAACACTTTTCCGTGCCTCTAACTTTTCTATAACTGTATCTATCAGTTGAATAAGTTCGTCGTTCATTATGCGTTCCATGGCGCCCTCCTGTTTATCGGATAAAGTTTCTTTGATTGATTATATATTGTTTGTATATGGCTTTCGTTTTAGTAAATGATTTTTTGGGTTTGGATTCCATTAAATCTGGCCATATTCTTATGCAATCTCCGTCTTCATCAATATCTATGATGCACACAGAGTCTGCTGGTATAATTAACTCTTCTTCATCATCTTCCGTACACTTAAATATTCTTCGCTTTTCTGCTAATAATAACGGGAAAGAATGTTGCTTTTTCTGAATAATGCGGTTCATATTATAATCCTTTAAGATATGCGAATATAATCTAAACAATGTGTATTATATCTGTATATAAAAGAATATTCAATAAGAAACCGATGCAGCAGTAGGTAATTCCTGGCGGAGATAGACAATTCTACGGTCTATTGCATACAACAACAGGGAATTTACATGGAAATTTCGGTTTTTGAGCCACCAAAACCAATTTTGCCCCGCGCCTGAGGCGCATATTCTCTACTCCCAGCAAAATATTCCCTAAACAAATAACAGGGAATTTATTTCAAAAAACATCTTTTTCATTGATTTTTAGCCAATTTTTGATATAATACCCGACAAGTTAAGCAGGCGATTTTGTCGCCGTTTTTTATTGCTCTGCCCGATGTCGGCGGGGCTTTTTTATTACCCAAAGGAATAACCATGAAAAAGTCACACATTGTCATTTCCGACATAACCTGTATGAAAGAAAAATTCTGTATCGCCGGTTTTGACACTTATGAAAAACGTATGAAACGACTGATGATTGACGGCGGTTATTGGGATGCAAATCAGATACCGGCCACATATTGTGAAATACTGGTCGATAATGAGGATTTCAAAGAACCGCGTGATTATCCACACCGAACCGAAGACGTAAATATAGACTTTAATTCCATCGAGATATTGCGAGAATTTGAACCAGGTAAAGATCTGGCAAATGCATTGCACGATAGTGTATCAAAAGATATCCAGAGCATATTCCATCATCATGTCAAAGAAAATGCCTATGTACCACAGAAAACCAAATGTCCTTCGTTGGGTGCCATATTGATTCCGGCACACAATATTGAATTCTTTACAGAAGACGGCAAATTACGCGCCCGTATTACAGACTATTCCAAACAGACTTATGAATTAAAAGTCAGTTGTAAATATTTACGTGATATATTTGAAAAAGACAAAGATGTCACAGGTTTGAACAATGCTGTTTACGACAGTCAGTACGCTCATTGCCGCATAGGATTGGCACGAAAGTTCCTGATGCAGGAAAATCATTGCTATTTGATGCTAAACGGGCTATTTTTGTACTGATATGGCAAAGATTTTTACGATCGGTTTCAGCGGTAAAAAGCCCGATGATTTTATGGATATTCTGAACGCAACTCACATAAGTTGCGTTTGGGATATCCGACTTTGGCGTACTAGTCGTTTTGTCCCATTCTATAGCGGTATGAATTTGGCCATAGCTCTGGGCGACCGATATGAATATCATCCAGAATTTGCGCCAAGCACAGAAATCCTGACCGGATACAAAGACGGTCGCATCACTTGGCCAGATTATGAACGAATGTACCGCGAACTGCTGGAAACGCGCCACCCGACCGTGAGGTTAAAACTGGCCGACCTTGACCGCATCTGCCTGTTATGCACCGAGAAAAGTGCCCTACAATGCCACCGCCGCCGCGCCGCCGAATACATTGCGAACCAATTTCCAGACATCGAAATTATACATTTATAAACAGCATTAACAATCTAAACAAGCTTCAGGAATCAATACGTGTATACCTAGAATCACACTAAAGCAATTGAACACAAATATATGAAACCAGTTTATTAAACTTGCACGTGCGTCGCTACCTGTATGTTAGCAATTGTTACGCCATTAGTTTGTAATTGGTTTTGCATCTCGTAAAATATGGGCTTTTCACCTTCTGGATCCCTGATAGTAAGAATAACGGAGAATGGTATACCATCACGCGGGAAAATAGTATTCTCTCTGGATTCATAATCAACAACCAGTCGCATGGACGAGCTTTTCCCAACGCCTTGTCGAGATTCAAATTTGTACTTTTTTGTTGTACCCCATTTTAATCCAACATTAATCAAATTTTTTTCTCGAAGATCTACATCCGAGTCAGATGCAAAAAAGGGCTTTAGTATTCCTTTATACTTTGGTTTACCTGTTTTCTCAGATTCAGATGAGTCATATTGCGCAACTTGAGCTTTAACGTTTATTCTTACCCTTTCTATTTCAAAACTGTCATCTAATGGAGGAGTAGCTACCAGTGTTAGCAACATTTCGCCCTTAACTCCACCGTTTTCATTTACCAAGCTCGCGGGATAATCAAAATCAAAAACCATACGTTTTTTTTCTAACAATATAGAGTTAAAAACCAATCTGATTTCATGATCATCATTATTCAGTATTTCTCTACAAGAACTAGGGATTCCAAATCCTATAAAATCTTGTCTAATAATTTTATAAGCCTTATCTGACATACATTCAGGAATTTGTGCACTATGTATAAGCAAAGCAATCAATGTCTCTCTAGATATTTGTTCTCCCCCAATAATTTCATTATCCAGAGAAGCTAAAATTCTAGCAACGAGTGGCGTTGCATAACTTGTTCCGCAGCTAGTGATCTTGAATCCATTCGGTTCTATCGACGTTAACCCAGTATCTTTATTAGTTCCACGTCCCCCAACATAAGCTAAATCCGGCTTTAAAATAATTTTAGATGCTATTCCTCGTCTAGTATAATTTGTCGGCGCCAAAGACACAGAACTAATACAAGAATCGTCTACAGGATTGACTGCACCAACACTTATATTGCGAATACTCATCGCAGGACTTGTTATACGATCATCTCCACTATAACTATTTAAATTTGATATATTTACTGGAACATTATCAGACCATTCGTCACGAAGAGGAGAAGTGTCTATATTCCCAGCAGATATGACTATGATTACACCATATTCTTCCGCAATTTTATCTAATCTCTGAGTTAACTCATCATAATTAT
>JBJEXB010000089.1:0-7795 GCA_051885395.1 Candidatus Enterousia sp.
TTACTGTCAAATGTATCGTTTGGAAATGCATATTATGACAGAAATGGAAATCTGATGCGTATCACACTGACCCCAGACGATAAATACAGATTATTCACCCCATTAGATGAAATCAGCCCACATTTGCGCGATGCGACCATATTGTACGAAGACAAGCACTTTCGGCACCATTTTGGTGTAAATCCTGTATCATTAATCCGCGCAACAATCAATTGGGCAATGGGACGCCCCCACCCTGCCGGCGCATCAACAATAACAATGCAGGTTGCACGTATAAAATACGATTTAAATACGACAACACCAACAGGAAAACTGATACAAATTGCCGCAGCAATTTATATTGACGCATTTCATTCCAAAGACGAAATATTACAGGCATACCTGAATCTGGCGCCATACGGCGGCAATATTGAAAGTTGCGGTGCCACATCGGCAATATATTTCGGAAAAACTGTGGATAAACTGTCAAAAATCGAATCAATCACACTGTCCACGATTCCGCAAAACCCGACCAAGCGCGGATTAAACACAGACCGTGGTTTATCAAATATGCAAAGAATGCGCGCAGACTTAATTCGTCGTTGGATAAAAACCCACCCATCAGATACCGATTTAATAACATTCGCGGATATGCCACTGAACGTTAAACGCGTAACCGATTTACCATTTATCGCACCACATTTTGTTGACCGTATGAATACAAAATATTCGCCACGTTCAATTCATAAATCAACAATCGTCACAACACTGGATTCTGGATTACAACGCGCCTTGGAACAGCGTCTGGCATCAGAAATTGCCACACGTCGCGCACGCGGAATTGAAAATGCGGCGGCAATACTGGTTAACTATAAAACTATGGACATTTTATCATATATTGGTTCGGCAGATTACTTTAACAATGACATTGGCGGTCAAAATGACGGTGTCAACGCACGACGCAGTCCTGGTTCTACATTAAAGCCATTAATATACACCGCTGCAAGCGACACAGGTCTGATTCACCCAATGACATTATTAAAAGATGCGAAAATCAGTTTTGGCGTATATGCCCCTGAAAATTCAGACAGTGAATTTTATGGTCCCGTCCTGGCACGCGACGCATTAACACATTCACGAAACATCCCTGCAATTAATCTGTTACGTCAAATTGGAATTCGCAATTTTTACAGATTATTAACATTATCTGGCGTAACAGATTTAAAATCGCCAGGATATTACGGCGTATCAATCGCACTGGGCGGTGCCGAAGTATCAATGCTGGAACTGGCAGATATTTATGCCACAATGGCAAATCTGGGGATGCGATATAACATTCGCACAACAATTGATGCCGCGCGCGGTGATGGCGTGCAATTATTATCACCAGAATCTTTCTTTTTAACATTGGATATGCTGGGACGGCAATCCGTTCCAACACGCAACATTCCATTTGCAAAAAATCAGACGCGTCCACTGCGCCATTATTGGAAGACAGGAACATCGTCATCATTTCGTGATGCATGGACTGCTGGAATATTTGGCGATTTTGTACTGATTGTATGGGTTGGAAATTTCGACGGGCGTCCAAATAACGCTTTCAGTGGCGCACGTACTGCCGCACCGATATATTTTGCATTGGCAGACACTGTACGACATTACTATGCAGCACATGGAACACAAATTAAAAATAATAATTTTATGCGTGATGACCTGAACATTTCACAGATTGATATGTGCGAATCCGTTGGTGGTATTGCGAATAAATATTGCCCTAAAACAGTAAAATCTTATTTTATCCCTGGCAAATCACCAATTGACACGTCCAGTATATATCGCGCAATTCCAATTGATAATAAAACAGGTCTGCGCGCATGTAATGCCAATCCAGACACGACCCACATGGCAGTATATGAATTTTGGGATGCAGAATACCTGGACCTGTTCAAGCGCGCAGGAATAAATCGCAAAACCCCACCACCATTTATGCCAGGTTGTGATTTAGACAACATATCACAAACGACAACCCCACCAGTAATTACATCACCAATTGACGGCGCAAAAATCGTAATTGTATCTGATAACGATTGGGCAAATGTATCATTCCAGGCACTGGCTGAATATTCTGACACCACAATTTTCTGGTTGCTGGACGACGATATTATTGGCACAACGCGTCCTGGTGATACACTTACGCACCGCGTTTCAATGGGCAACCATACAATACGCGCCATTGATGAAATGGGTGCAGGTCGCAGCATTGATTTTACAGTGGTAAAATAAATTTATCAGTCAATATCCGCAGGCTCTGGGGTAATCAAGCCAAATTTTGTAATATAATTAAACGATATACCAATCATAAAATTACTGCCGTAATTTTCAGCGTCTCTGGCCTTGGCACGACGATATTGAACATATGGTCCCATTGTAAAATCGCCCCATAAATTCGTATCCATACGCCCAACCACACTTAAATCACGTTCTAAATCCGTTCCAACATAATCAGAATACGACAAATATTCACGATAATACCCATTCGTAGATAACTTTACACCATCACGAATTGCATATTCAAAGCGCCAACCGAGTTCTGCTGCTGATTTGCTGGTCTGATGTCCAGCATACGTAAAATCATATTCATATACACCAACTAAATATAAACTTTTAAATATCGGATGATCAAACAGCGCCAAACCACCACTGGCACGTAAAATATTTTGACGTGGCGCATCTGGGTCGTCTTCGAACTGGGTATCATACGCCGCACGAATTGTTGGTCCGAACTTAAATTCCCCAAATTCCCAACACGCATGTGTCAAATCAGTGGATAATAAAATTTTATCTGCATTTTCATCAGTTGTACGTGGTTCATTATACGGCTTTAATGTTGTTTTACCATATTCCATAAACAAACTGTTATCCCACTTTAATCGCCCGCGATTATATTCCAATGCAGTATCAAAAATACCCTTGATAAAATCTTGGCTGGTGGCACTAAGTGCCGCAACAGGGGAATTATGATATTCTTCGGGATGACGGACCTGGGTCTTGGACATTTCCAATCCAATTCTGCGAACAGACAAATATAATTCACCAGACGGTGCCGCATCATCTGCCATCGCAATACACGGCAACATAAAAAACAACGCAAAAATTGATAATGATAATTTCTTCAATTGGGTCCCCTTCTTTCCGCGCAATACATTATCCGAAATACGTCGAAAGTCAAGAATATATTCATAGAATCAACCCACAAAATCATTTCCAAATGCGCACCGCACCATCTGTATCAGAATAACGCCAACCTGCAGCGCGCGCTGCCGAAATAAATGCGGCACGCGAATTCACAGGTAATTCAATTGTTGCCTGATTTCCCATCATATATTTTGTATTTAAATCAATCCCAGCATTGCGTGCAATTCGCTTTAATTCCATCCAGTTTGCAACACGGTCAGACATTGATACCAATATCATAACACCATTTGCACCTGCGGCATTATCATCACTCAGCCAATTTTGAATATTATTTTCAGTCAAAAATTGACGTGCCGCATCACCATCAACCGTCATTGAAATATTTGCCGAATATGCGGTATTTGATTGCTGTTCACCATCGATACTGGACGAAGATATCAGATTCATCAGTTCTGATGATTTAGCATTTTTCACGGCAACCTGTACCTGGGTTGGGTCAGCATATTTGCCCAGCACCTGATTTAATATCTGGCGACGTGCCTGATTCAATGCAATTGCCTTGGCATCTGCTGCGGTATCACTGGTAACATTAACAGACGTTGTCCCAGACAAATCCACAGCAAATGCCCCCACTGTCAAAGAAACAATTCCAAACGCCGTAACAAAGATTTTTCCAATATTTCGCATTTATATAACCCTAGAACAACGCATTTACACCAACACGAATTCCCATAGATTTATAGAAAGAATCTATTTCGCCACCGCTGCTGCAAACCCAGCCAGGGCATTCTGATTCCAGATTCTTGATATTTTTAGCAATCGTATCGCCATTGTCCCCCAAAATATCTTCTGGGTTACTACCCCATGCATCAACACGTGATTGATACAATTCGGTATAATAGTTACCATTCAGGTATGTTTTCGCATCAGCACCACTGACGGTATAATAATCATACGTTAAACCGATTGACAATGACACTGCATCTGTTATCGCTGTTGTCCAATTGGCCCCCAATCCGATATGGAATGCGTCACCCATACCACCCTTATCTTCGACACTTTTTGGATGCGCCCAGTCAAAGCGATATGGTTGGTCACCTTCGGCATTATATGCAGGCAAACCTAATTCAACACGACCATTTACAGCATTATTTTGATTTATAACATAATCCATATCCAATGCCAAATAAGGGCCTGCCCAATCAACTTCGTATGAATGACTGGTTCCAGGCTGTTCATAATAATATGTCTGCCCTGGGTCAATACCATCAATACCACTTACATTCCAAAAACCATCGGCACCAACGTCAACATCCCACAATATAGCTTCTGTTCCATCAGGATAATGCAACACAATTGCTGGATTACATTGAACTTCGTCACTGCCTGGAACCTGAACACACTTTGCAGTATCAACCGACAGTCCATAATTGCTTTTGGTTTCCAGTTTGTATTTCAAATAACGATACCCAACAGATGGTGTAAAACGAACATTTCCAATACTAAAGAAATCAGTTAACCCAACCCCAACATTGAATCCCATCATAGAACCATCTTTGCTGGTACCAACAGACAACGCGTGCCCAATTTGATCACCAATAAACTTGTTTTGTGTATCAACCCATGTCGTCAGCAAGAATCCGCCATTGGTAATATCATCATCAACCATTTTCGATTCGCTGCCCTGGATACCATATTTAAACCCAGCATCAACACGTAAGGTTGCATTACCTAAATCAAAATCATATCCACCTGTAATATCAAAAACATACCAATCAAGATTGTCATAATGCAGGATACTGTTTGATTCTTTCATTTCAAACTGCCATTGGGCATATTCTTTTGACAAACCTGCATCCAGGTAAAATCCATTACCCTTCTTTTGACCAGAACTTTGTGATTTGGTCTGATTTTGTGTGGTACGTTGCGCACGCGATGTCTGTGGCTGTTGCTGCGCGCCCCCCCAATTTCCAACAGCATTATAACGCACAGAAGAATTCGCATTATTATAATTATTGTACCCGTTTGTATTATATCCTACACGTGGTGACGAATATGCAGTTGTATTGTATCGCTGCTGCTGTGGGGACTGATAGTTACCTGTATAATACGTACCAGCTGCATTTGCCGCAATTGGCGCAAACGCAAACACGCTGCAGCCGAACAAGAAACGTGGTAAATTTTTCATAATCACAAACCTTTCCTTTTTAATATTATCATCAATATAATATCATAAAAGGTTGAAAAATAAAACATGTTCTTGTAAGATTTTACTCGTTCGTTTTGCGACTATGGTGACCACGCAGCAACGCGAAGTTGCCACCAGAGTCAACAAAGAATTTTGTTGTGGATGTGCAGAATTGCACATACACTAGCAAAACGAATGTTTTGCGACTATGGTGAAACTGGTAGACACGCAGCACTAAGGATGCTGTGGCATACGCCTTGGGGGTTCAAGTCCCCCTAGTCGCACCAAAAATTTTACAAAAACGAATGTTTTGCGACTATGGTGACCACGCAGACTCCGGATGCTGTGGCATACGCCTTGGGGGTGCACCGTCCCGACTAGTCGCACCAAAATTTGCTCTTTGTCATTTATTCTCTGAAAAAACGCTTGCCCGTGTTTTCATAAATTTGCTAACATCACAACATACGGAATGAAAGGAATCAAGTTACTTTTGGCTGTATGCCTTGCGCCGCTTACATTCGGCGGTGCGGTGGCTGATGATAATATCGACGCGTCACGCGCCGCTGTGCGTCGTACGCCGAATAATTCAGTCACAGTAATGCGCCAAAAATCATCAGAAAACACATCCAGCGCATCATCCCAAAACGCGCAACCCATTTCGCGTTCAACAAATTTATCTGCAAAATCAAATAATACACTTTCGGAACGTGAACATACGACGATACCCCCACGCAGTAATGCAACAACCGTATCCAGTTCCCCACGTTCACAATTAGTTGTTACGCGCACATCTGCCACACCCCAGGTTCAGGCACGCACCGCATCACAACCAATCACATCACGTACAGGTGCCGCAACAACATCACGCAGTGCCGTAACACGTGCTGTTGGCACTGCAACACCACGTGTTGCAAACACAGCCCGCACCGCATCAACACGCGCGGCATTATCACGGGCAGCAACAAAAAACATTTCCCGCGTGGCAAGTGCTGATTCTGCCGACACAGTACAAAATATGTCATCCAACGCAAAGAAGTGTCGTGAAATCTATTATGATTGTATGGATGAATTTTGTGCAAACAAAGATGCAGTTTTAAAACGTTGTGCATGTTCTGCGCGCACCCGCGAATTTGACAGCACCAAGAAAAACTTGTCTGAGGTCGAAGATAAAATGTTGGCATTTAATCAACGCCTGTTGACAGTCAACATGGACAAAGAAGATGCCGAGGCTTTATATAAAGCAACCGAAGGCGAACTGGCATTCAATCAAAAAGACACATCGCAATCAAAAAAGATGCTGGATGAAATTGCCAAGAAATTAAACACCAGTTTTGACGACAGTAATTTTGACCGCAACCTGTCCCCTATTTCATTATCACTGAATGTTGATGCCGCATTTGACAGCATTGATTCCCTACAAGGCGCCGCAACAACGCTAAAAACAGGTACTGAATTATATGCGGCGGCACTGCCGGTATGCCGTGAAATGGCACGCGAAGTATGTACAGACGATGATTTAACCATCGCTGAAAGTGGCTATCAAATGATTATCGAACAGGATTGCAATACTGTCGCAAAATCATATCAGGCCCAGGTTGACCAAGCACGCGAACGCGTCCGTGAAGGCAGCGCGCTGCTGGACATGTCACGTCTTGACATACATCAAAAGCGCAATTCTGA
This sequence comes from Candidatus Enterousia sp., assembly GCA_051885395.1. Lineage (GTDB taxonomy): Bacteria > Pseudomonadota > Alphaproteobacteria > Rs-D84 > Rs-D84 > Enterousia. Next base: position 7,043 of record JBJEXB010000089.1, read on the forward strand.
TGACACATTGACGTGTAAAAAGAAAATGTTAGACATGTTAACCGATTCGTCTGTATGTGGTTCGGACATGGGTAAATGTCTGGATGTTTCTGGCAGATATATTGACCCATCAACTGGCGAAGCATTCTTGACAGAAAACTTGGTCCAGATAAACAATCTGATTACACGTCCAACTGGCGACCAAACCTGGACCAGCGCACCAGGTAATAGCGTATTTGTATCGTATTTAAATTCTAAAAAGAAATTTTTGGAACCTGCCATGGAAAATTGTCAAGACATTGCCAATAATGTATGGAACGAATTCTTAGAAGACGCACTTGCCCAAATAAAATTAGCCCAAGAGGCAAAATTAGAAGACATGCGCCAAAGTTGTACCGCAATTACCACAAAATGTTTAACAGATACCGCGAAATCATTATCTGATTTTGATGCACGCGCATTGTCAATATTCGGTGTCAAGGCAGACAAAACCGTTACTGCAATGTGTTCAGACGTAACAAACGCATGTAGCGCGTTATTAAAATTCTCTGGCAGTACTGATGGTGAACAGTGGGTTGGCGGTATGACAGAAATTACAAACGCAAACACATACGAAACAATCCTTAGCACCTGTCGCGAGGTTGGACGTGCATGCATTGTCCAGGTATGTTCATCAACATCTGGCAACTTTGGTCTGTGCGAAAGCATCCAGTCATCTGTTAACCGCAAATCTATTATTAACCGCACTGCTTGCTGGGACGAGGTATATAATTG
>JBJEXB010000090.1:0-7696 GCA_051885395.1 Candidatus Enterousia sp.
TTTCTGGGAACAATGGACGAATTGGGCGGTCAATCAAACGCGCAATCAATGTTTCTGCAGTTGATGCCTTGCCTTCGCGTCTATCGCGGGAACCTGGAATACGACCAGCAGATGCAAATTTTTCTTGATAATCAACGGTCAAAGGAAAGAAATCTTGTCCTTCGACAGCAGTTTTTTCAGCGCAAACCGTTGCCAATACCATTGTTTCGCCCATCGATGCCAAAACGGCACCCGATGCTTGCTTTGCCATACGACCTGTTTCCAGACGCAGAACGGTGTCACCATATGGTACTTCGACCACAATAGGGTTGTTCAAATGCGTTTTTTCATCTTTGTTAAATAAACCAAATAACATTTGTTTTTCTCCATTTTTTTTGTTGTTACAAAATTGCGAAGAAAAATTATTCATTTTTGTATTCTGTACCAAATACAAGAACGAACAATTTCCCCTTCGCAAGACTAATTATAAATCATATTTGGCTGTTTGCAAATATTTTAATATGCCTGAACGCGTTTTCAGCCATGGAACAGCATTGCGCATAACTTTTCATATCGGGCATCCAGTGTCAGCATATCTTTGATATGTTTCATGTTATACGGATTTTATCACGTATGTATGTGCCAAGACTATTTGTGTAAATTCGTAATTTCAGTTGCAATCTGAAATTTGTTTGATATAATCAACGACGTTTTGGGATGCTTTCTCAAAAAAGTTTTGGGTGGTTAGCTCAGTTGGTTAGAGCGTTACGTTGACATCGTAAAGGTCGTTGGTTCGAGTCCAATACCACCCACCAGGATAAAAAATGAAACGAATGTACAATTAATCTTATGTAAAAATTCTGACGGGAATCTGGACGCCCCGTTGGGCGTCATTTTTTATAAAAAAGGGTACAATACAATGACAACAAATAACAAATATTTGATTACATCTGCATTACCGTACGTGAATGGCGAATTGCACTTGGGGCATTTAATTGGATGCTGGTTGCCCAGTGATGTGTATGCGCGTTTTTGTCGTGCACGCGGTCGCGATGTATTATATGTGTGTGGTGCAGATGAACACGGAACACCTGCGGTTGTTGGTGCCGCCAAGGAAGGGGTGCCTGTCATTGAATATAATAATAAGTATTATGAAAAACACCTGCGTGCAGTGCGTGATTTCAATTTGTCATTTGATTTATACGGTCGTACCCACACCGAATTGCAGGAAAAATTAATTCATGATTTATTTTCGCGCCTGGATGCCCAAGGGTTAATAGAAGAACGTGAAACAATTCAGCCTTTTTCTGTTGATGACAATATGTTTTTGGCAGACCGTCAATTACGTGGCACATGTCCAAAGTGCGGTTATGCGGATGCGCGTGGCGACCAGTGTGATAAATGCAGTGCAACGTACGAGGCAACAGAACTGCTAACCCCACGCAGTGAAATATCAGGCAGCACGAATATCGAAATGCGCCCAACAAAAAATTTATTTTTCCGTGCGTCCGTTATGCAGGCCGAATGGCGTGATTGGTTAAAAACGCACGCGCCACATTGGTCCAAGACCGCCAGTGCAATTGCGACAGGTTGGGCAAACGAAGGTCTGCGTGATACATCAATTACACGTGACCTGTCGTGGGGAATTTCTGTGAACAAGCCAGGTTATGAAAACAAAGTTTTCTATGTTTGGTTTGATGCACCATGGGGATATGTATCAATTTCCCAGGCTGCAAATGCGGACTGGGCATCATGGTGGAAAAATCCGACGTGCCACTATGCGCAATTTATGGGCAAAGATAATGTTAAATTCCATTCTGTGTTTTTCCCAGAACAACAATTGGCAATGCATGACGGATGGAAAACTGTCGATATGCTGAAATCTATGAATTTCTTGAACTTTGAAGGCGGCAAGTTTTCAAAATCGCAAAAACGCGGTGTGTTTTTAGATGATGCGATATCAATCGCGCCATCTGACGTGTGGCGTTATGCGTTGATTGCATCTGCCCCAGAAACAGATGATACAGATTTTACATTTTCGCGTTTCGCCGACATTGTGAACAAAGACCTGAATGGTATGCTGGGGAATTTTGTATCGCGTGTATGCAAATTAACAGATAAAAACTTTGGTAATCGTGTGCCGCAATCTGGTGTGCGTGATACGGAATTGGAATCTACAATAAACGAAAAATTAAATGAATTAACAAATGCGCTGGATGCATGCGAATTCCGTGCGGCAATTGTTGCGTTACGTTCTTTGTATGCAATTGGTAACGAATTTATGACCCGTGCTGAACCGTGGGCATTGGTAAAAAATGGTGATACTGCCACGGCTGGTGCTGTATTAAATGAATGTTTCCAGTTAATTGATTTATATGCACGTGTGTCCGCACCATTTATCCCAAATGCCGCTGAAAAAATGCAGGCAGTGTTTCAGACACAACGCGATTTGTCTTGGCCAGAAAAATACGAACGTCGTATAAAAAATGGCGAACAATTTAATGTTCCTGAAAATCTGTTCAATCGTATTGATGATGCGACGGTTGTGGCATTGGCGGAAAAATATGCACCGAAAAAGGATGATGCCCCACGCCCAGTTGTTGCAAAAATTGTGGATGTAAAAAATCATCCAACACGCGAAAATTTGCACGTACTGACAGTTGATGATGGTACGCATCATGATTTGCAGATTGTATGTGGTGCGCCAAATGTACGTGTTGGAATGATTGGTGTGTTGGCCCCCGTGGGTTGCGTATTAAGTGGCGCAAAAAAGCCAATTTCACAGCGTACTGTTGCAGGCACAGAATCATTTGGTATGATGTGTTCTGCCCCTGAAATAGGGCAGGTCGGTGATGCTGATACCATAATTGAATTGCCCATCGACAGCGTTATAGGTACAGAATATAAATAAGGTATAAAGAACAGTTGCAGACTTGAAATCTTTTGCTATTATATGCAACCCTGCCGTGTTTTAAGCCAGGCAGTTTAATGTAAAGGTTAAGTATTATGAGTAAAAGAAAAGTATATATAAAAGTGTTAAATTTAGACCGTGGTTCATACGTAGAAAAATGTACTCGTTGCGATGTGTGTATGCACGGAACAACGGACAGAAATATGGAAGATTGTCCAATTATTCGACAGATTTCCCACGATGTAACAAGGACAACGTATAACATTGATGGGGCTAAATTAAATATTACGACTGCGACATACGATCACGATTTTCGCCGTGCATTAAATGTTGTAAATTCTGCGATTGATTCCAGATGTCGTTAAGCTCAGGGTTGTAATATAATGTCAGATGTGCGTTTGGTTTTAATGTCTTGCTGTGCGCCGTGTTCGGCTGGCGCAATTCAGCAACTCGCAGATGGACAAATTCCAGGCATATCTGATTTTATCGTTTTGTTTTTCAATCCAAATATTTTTCCAAACGCAGAATACGAAAAGCGATTAAACGAACAAATTCGCTATTGTGAACGCTTGGGTGTAAAATATGTCGTGGGCGAATACGACCACGATGCGTGGCGTGCGGCGGTATCTGGACTGGAATCAGAACCAGAACGTGGCGCACGTTGCAGTCGTTGCTTTGAATTCAGATTTGAATATGCAGCGCAATTTGCCCGTCGTAATGGATATAATGCCGTAGCAAGTGTGTTTGGCGTTTCCCGTCACAAAGACCAATCCCAGGTTGATGCCGCAGGTGTGCGCGCATTGGGAAATTCATATATGCCCGTCAAATGGGATGAAGCGTTGCGTCAGCAAATCGGACGCGCGTCTGATTTTTATCGTCAAAATTATTGCGGTTGCGAATTCAGTATTCGCAAAGTATAATTCCTGTATAAATATTAATGTATAACCAAAGGGGATAAGATGTCGTCTATATTCATTTTCCCGGGTCAGGGCAGTCAGTCTGTTGGCATGGCACGCGACCTTTACGAAAATAACCCAGCCGCACGTGCCGTGTTTGACGAGGTTGATGATGCACTGGGTGAAAAATTATCTGATATTATATTTAATGGTCCGATTGATGAATTAACATTGACCCGTAATGTTCAGCCTGCAATTATGGCAACATCAATTGCGATGTTGCGGGCAAGTGGCGCCACAATACCAGAATTTGTTGCAGGTCATTCATTGGGTGAATATACCGCTTTGTGTGCCACTGGCGCGTTGTCATTGCATGACACTGCAAAATTATTACGATTGCGTGGGGATGCAATGCAACGTGCTGTCCCTGTGGGTCAGGGTTTGACCGCAGTTATACTGGGGTTGGATATTGATGTGGTGCGTGAAATTTGTGCGATTACCGATTGCGATGTTGCAAATGATAATTCCGCAGGGCAAATTGTGATTTCTGGTGCCAAAGATGTGGTTGAACACACAATGCAAATTGCCAAGGAACGTGGTGCAAAACGTGCAATGCCACTGGCGTTGTCTGTACCTGTTCATTGTCGGATGCAGGCACCAGCCGCGGACGAAATGCGTGATGCATTGAAAGATGTTAAAATTTCTGCGCCATGTGCAACATTTATTGCGAATAAAACGGCGCAACCAATGACGGATGTGGATGAAATCCGTGACGAATTGGTGTATCAGATGACGCATGGCGTTCGCTGGCGTGAAACGGTATTGGCAATGCCGAACCTTGGAATAACAGAAACAATAGAAGTTGGACCAGGCAGCGTTCTTACAGGATTGACAACGCGTATTTGTCCAGATTTAATTGCAAAGAAATTGGAGATTTAATTATGTTTGACTTAACAGATAAAGTTGTTTTGATAACTGGCGCAACTGGTGGTATCGGTGGCGCAATTGCACATAAAATGAAAGAAGCAGGCGCAACAGTTGTGGTAAGTGGGCGCAGCACAGAAAAACTGAACGCACAGTTTGATGACAGTTACGTCAAAATCGCGGCAGACTTGTCAGATGACGGGGCAGGTGTTGAACTGGTTATGAGCACAATTGAAAAATGTGGCAAAATTGACGTGCTGGTCAATAATGCCGGTATTACCCAAGATACATTGTTAATGCGTATGAGTGATGAACAGTTTGACAATGTTATAAACACAAACCTGCGTTCTTGTTTTAAAATGTGCCGTGCTGCCATTATGCCAATGATGAAGAACAGATTTGGTCGCATTATCAATATGGCATCAATCATTGGTCAAATCGGTGGCGCAGGTCAGGCAAACTATGCCGCGTCCAAGGGCGGAATGATTGCAATGACGAAATCTATCGCTGCCGAGGTTGCATCCCGTGGCATCACCGCGAATTGCATTGCGCCTGGATTTATCAAGACCCCAATGACAGATGTTTTGTCAGATGATTTGAAAAAAGCGTATTTATCACAAATTCCAGCAGGTCGCTTTGGCGAACCAGACGATATCGCAAATGCATGCGTTTTCCTGGCGTCGAACGAGGCATCATATATTAATGGTCAGGTCTTGGCTGTAAATGGTGGTATGGGACGATTCTAATTCCCCGCCTGCGGAGGGGTGGCGCGCGAACGCGTGACGGGGAGGGTAATTTAAGGAAATTAAAACAAAATGACAGATTTTGATGTAATCATTATTGGTGGTGGGCATGCCGGTACCGAGGCTGCATCTGCCGCATCCCGTCGCGGTGCGAAAACATTGTTAATTACAATGTGTGAAAATGATTTGGGTGCAATGTCTTGTAACCCCAGTATTGGTGGGCCTGGCAAATCACAAATGGTTGCAGAAATAGATGCGTTTGGTGGCGTAATGCCGCGCGCCGCAGATGCGGCTGGAATTCATTTCCGAACCCTGAATGCGTCGCATGGTGCGGCAACACGTGCATTGCGCGCACAAATTGACCGTGAAATATATCACACAGCCGTTGTGGATATTTTACAAAATACACCAAATTTGACGGTGGTTTTTGAAACAGTTAACGCATTTGATATTGAACGTAAAATCGTTAATAACAAATATCAAGGACGTGCAATTGTTTTGACAACTGGCACATTTATGCGCGGACTGGTTACGCGTGGTGCGGAAAAAATATCATCGGGACGCCTGACAGACAGTGGCACATATCAATCCCCAGACACCACGCTGTCGCCAGTGTTAAGCGATGCCGGATTTTCATTAATGCGGTTAAAAACAGGAACACCTGCACGAATATATCGTGACAGTATTGATTTTTCTGTTTGTGAATTGCAACCAGGTGACGCGCCCCACGATTGGTTTTCTGCGCCAAACCCGAATAATAATTATGAAGCAGTATGCTATATCACGCATACAACATCCCATACACACGATATAATCCGCGAAAACATATCAAACGCGCCAATGTATAATGGCGATATCGAAGGTATCGGTCCGCGCTATTGCCCAAGTCTGGAAGACAAAGTTATGCGTTTTCCAGAACACACATCACATCATGTCTTTTTAGAACCCGAAGGGCTGGACAGTGATTTAATCTATCCCAACGGCATATCAACCAGTTTTGGTGCCACCATCCAGGACATTTGGATTCGTACAATCCCAGGACTGGAAAACGCACGCATCGCGCGCTATGGATACGCGATTGAATATGATGCAATTGATGCGCGCGTACTGAATTCGCATTTACAGTCGCGTGATGTACCACACTTGTTCTTTGCAGGTCAAATAAATGGCACCAGTGGCTATGAAGAAGCCGCCGCCCAAGGTGTTATCGCAGGCGCAAATGCTGCCGCATTCGCATTGGAATTGCCAACATTGGATATCGACCGCACAAATTCAATGATTGGTGTTTTAATTGACGATATAACGACACTGGGCGTTGATGAACCATATCGAATGTTCACATCCCGCGCAGAATATCGGTTGCATCTGCGGGCAGATAATGCGATTGATAGATTGGGCGATATATCAGTTGCGGCAGGCTTGATAACCGCAGATATGCGCCGTGAAAAATATGCGATGCACGCCGATATAATTGCCGAAAATGATAAATTCTATGCAGGGTACATTGCACGCAACGCGCGTGAAATAGCAGCATATAAAAGAGACGCAGAATTAAAAATCCCACGCGATTTTGACTATAAAAATATGCCAGGATTAACGAACGAATTAATTGAAAAACTGACCACCGCCCGTCCAGAAAATATTGCGGCGTTATCCAGAATTCCTGGGATGACCCCTGCGGGCATAATGGTCGTAATGCGCAAGATAAAGTGTTCAAACAATTAAAAATCACCTTACATACAATGATTTTATTGTGGAAATGTGGGAAAAGATATATTAACATAATCCCCGTTGCCGGTGTAGCTCAGCTGGTAGAGCATCTCATTCGTAATGAGGGGGTCGTAGGTTCAAGTCCTATCACCGGCACCAGGATTAAAAAAATGGTACAACAGACAATAATTATTATTAAATAACGGTGGCGCGCCTTTGGCACGGTGCCTGGGCGCATACAGCGCCCGTTTTTTATAATAAAACAATAAGATAGGGGTAACTTATGGCATATCCAAAGACAGATGCACGTCCTGATTTTCCAGCACTTGAACAGGAAATACTGGCGTTTTGGCGCGCAGACGACACGTTTCATAAATCATTGAATCAGACGAAACAGGGACATCCGTTTTCGTTTTATGATGGACCACCCTTTGGAAATGGTTTGCCACACTGGGGGCATTTGGGAGTATCTGCGGTCAAAGATATGGTTGGGCGTTACCAGACGATGTGTGGTCGCCACGTTGTGCGCGAAT
>JBJEXB010000091.1:0-7656 GCA_051885395.1 Candidatus Enterousia sp.
AATCCAGCCAATTCTTAACAATGCTGGCACTGGTTGCGCGCAGAAATAATACATCCGCTGAAACGTCCGCACCATAAGCCACTGTATGTATAAACGGAAGCACAGTAAGTGCAATAATCAATTTTTTCACATTTTTCCCCTTTGTTTTTTATGAAGAAAACCGCCATTTTATTGGCGGTCGGGGAGTTAAGAAAATCATATACAAGAATGACCCTGACAGTTTTTGGGTGCAATGCACCCTGTTGTATAACTGCCAGCTCCCCGACCGTGTGAATACACAAATCAGGGTATATAACAAATGGCGCAAATGCGCCGCTGTTATGCGGATGTCAATATGCGATGCATACTGCTTGTATATGGGCTTTCTTACGACCCCGAACCCAATATCCCTTTGGATTCAGAAAAATTATAAATGATGTAACACGCAAAGACAAGAAAATATTAAATTTGTATGATGCCATCGGCAAATTCAACCGATGCAATGCGCGCGGCGTCTGTCGCGCGACTGATAATTTTATTATCGCTATCCCGTACAATTGCGTATCCACGTGCCAATACATTTTTGTAACTTAATGAATTTAACATTTGTCCCAAGTGTTCAACGCGTTGATTTAAATTTTGCATTTTATTTTGCAATATAACTGGAAATGTTGCGGTCGCATCCATTTTTTGATGTGCAGATGCAATCTTGGTATTTATTATTATTCCCAGTGTTCGCGTAATATCATCCAGACGTTGTGACTGTTCCATAACCATTTGACGTGGACTTTTAACAGTAATCGATTCAATGCGCGATTTTGCATTGGTTAAACGTGTTGTGAAATTTGATGACATACGATGCCACAAGTTGTCTAATTCTTGAATTAATGCGAGTTTTGTCGGAACAACTGCCTCGGCTGCACCAGTTGGTGTGGGGGCGCGATGGTCTGCGGCAAAATCAATCAGCATCCAATCAGGTTCATGTCCAACACCTGATATCAATGGTATTTTACTGGCCGCGGCGGCACGTACAACAATTTCTTCGGAAAAAGGCAGCAAATCTTCCAGTGCCCCACCACCACGTGCGACGATAATAACATCAACGTTTTGCATTTTATTAAAGTATTCGATACCTGCTGCAACTTCTGCGGCGGCAGTTGCACCTTGGACTGTTGCAGGGTACAAAATCACGCGTACGGGGAAACGTTCACGCAAACGATTTTGAATATCTTGGAATGCAGCACCTGTTGGACTGGTAACAACACCAATGCATTGTGGCAGTCGTGGCAACGGCTTTTTACGTGACGTATCAAACAATCCTTCGCGCGCCAGTTTTTGTTTGCGTTCTTCCAACATTTTCAGAATCGCACCAACGCCAGCCATTTCAATTTCATTAATGATAATTTGATAATTACTGCGTGCAGGATATGTTGTAAAACGACCGGTTATTACAACCTCCATACCTTCTTCTAATTTAAATGCGATGGGCGTTCCACGCCATATAATTGCAGAAATTGCAGCACCAGAATCCTTGATAGTCATATATATATGACCTGATGATGCGCGTGTTATTTGTGACAATTCCCCACGAATTTTTAAGCACGGAAACGCTGTTTCAACCACATTTTTTAACAATGCGGACGCATCCGTTACACTGAATACCATATCAGGTTTTACAAATGGTTCTGGCTGTTGCATTTAACGTTTATCCAATTCTTGTTTTATTTGTTTGATAAAAATTTCTTTGTTTGGGGTCCGCATTTTACTAATCGGACGATTTATAGGCGTTCCCAATTCGTACGGCACACGCAGTGGTGCAAACTGATCCCCAGTTGCATCAAACGGGATGCCAAATTCTTTGTCGCGTAAAAATACGACAGGTGCATATTCCCAATTGCCTAAATGAATTGCAGATGGAATCCAAATGTCTGAACCGCCATACAGTTCATACACACATATCGAACTTAATGCACAAAATCCCTTGGGATATGGGGTAAAGCCTTGAAACTGCATATCGCCAACATATTTATCACGAAAAAGATGGTCTTTGTATTTTTCGCGCAACACTGTCGCAATGTCATACAAAGAATACTGCACATCAATTTGTGGCAGAACGAATCTGTCTATTCTGGCAGCATTTTCTAATACGCGACGGGTCGCGGCATCATAACTGGCAATATAATCTTTCATAGTGTCAATTATATCACATTCTTAATATTTTTACAATTCGGTCAATGGCCAGCGTGGTCGTGGTGCAATCGGTGTTTTTACAATATTGCCGATACGATAATTTTCCAATCCTGCCCACGCAATCATTGCGCCATTATCTGTACATAAATTCATAGGCGGGGCCGCAAATACCATTTTATTTTTATGTGCGAGTATCTCCATTGCATCGCGGATAGCGCTGTTTTTTGCAACCCCACCAGCAACAACCAGGGTTTTTGGCGCGGCATCAATCACGCGCGCATCTGCCATTGCGTGTGTTAAACGATTTAAAATGCAATCAACAACAGATGCTTGGAAAGATGCACAAAAATCATTAATAAAATCATCAGACCATGGACCTGGATTTTTGCCCAAGAATGTGCGCGCCGCAGTTTTTATTCCACTGAATGAAAAATCGCATCCTGGTTTATCGCACAATGGACGTGGAAATGCAAACGCATTGGGATTGCCCATTTGTGCGCGTTTATCAACCACAGGACCGCCTGGGTATCCCAGATTCAGCATCTTTGCGACTTTATCAAAAGCCTCGCCAGCACTGTCATCTAATGTCTGACCAATTAATTCATATTGACCAATGCCGCGTACTAACAAGATTTGGCAATGTCCCCCAGATGCCAGCATCAGTAAATATGGAAAGTCAACAGATGTCATTCCATCACCACCATTTGCAGCCGCCGCATGCAGGCGTGGAACCAATGCGTGACCTTCCAAATGATTAACTGCAACCAAAGGTTTGTTTGTTGATTGTGCAATACCTGTGGCTGCCATCCAACCGACTAAAACACCACCAATTAATCCTGGACCTGCGGTTGCAGCAATAACATCAATATCAGAAATACTTTTTCCAGCCGCAGCCAATGTTTGATTAATTACGGAATCAATTGCCAATATGTGCGCACGTGCTGCAAGTTCTGGCACAACACCCCCATATTTCTGGTGTTCTGGTATTTGCGAATAAATAATATGCGATAAAATATTTCTGTCAGAATCAACAATTGCCGCAGATGTTTCATCACAGGATGATTCAATGCCTAAACATAATACCGCACGCGAATCCTGGCCGTTGTGTTTGTCACCTGCCAGTGTTCCCATATCCATACGTATTAATTTATCGTCTGTCATTTTATTTTTACCAATGCTATACCAATATTATTTTTTGTTTTCTGCCGCTGTTCTATGTATTTATAAAAGTCTGTATCCATTACCATTTGCGACGAACTGGATGCGTGGCGCAATATGCCATTTGGCAACAGAAATCCCATATGAACAACTGCAATGTCTGTGCCTATATTATCACATTTTTTGCCTTTGTCAGTAACAAACAGAACTATCAACGGTTCCTGATTGTTGATTTTATCAAATGCAGAATAGGGCAGATATTGCAAGTCCGCTGAACGTGATGGCACGTTAATATCAATGCCATGAACTTTGTGTAACCAAGACTTTTTATTCGTAACCACATGACGTATTTTGGTTGTGCCATATTGTGCGCTGACATTTTCAACCAAGTCAGCATTGTTTGGCAGCCAATCTGTTTCTATAAAATGATTACGATTTAAAAATCCAATTTCACCATTGGCATATCTGATTTTGTTCAGTTTTTCCAAATCCCCACCAGATAGTACTGTTTCCACGAACGTAGTACAATCAAACGCATCATCACGTATTAATGGATCTGAATCAGGTGCGGTGCCTTCGCCCAATGGGTCCAGAACATATTTAGCCCCCAGATATTGCGCCCCGATATCAAAAGATTGCGGCGTTGTCGCACAACCACACAACGCCGCCATTAAAAATACAAACAAATATCGCATTACAGATTTTCTTTTAATTGCATTCCCGTATAACACAACGCAACTGCATCACGCACAGTCATTTCGCCTGATTCTGGCAGGGTTGCAATTTTATCAACACACGCCACCATAACATCCAGATTTTTATCCGATGCAGAAATAATACGCGCTGCCGATGTGCGACGTTCAATTGATGCTTTTAACCAATCTTTTAATGTGCCTGTTTCCAGATTGTCTGCGCTTTTCATTGTGCAGGCAAATACGATCAAGACCATTATCAAAACGGCAATACCAATTATAAACTTTAAATATTTTTTCAAGAATTTCATTTTATCTATCCCGATTTATTTATTATTCACATTTTACCAGCCATACATCATAGTCTGCATTTTGTAACGGATTGCGTCCTGGTTCGTTACGACTCATCCAATTGCTGAAAATCAGTTTCCCTGATGCGTCTGATATTTCAACAAATGCAAAGAAATCTTCTGCCTGGAACGGGTCTGTTTGTTTGCATGCACGAACTGTAAAATGCAATTTTTCAAAACGCGCATCGCTGCCGACACGTGCCTTTACAGTGTATGATTTTCCTGCTGCCTTGTTCATGATGCGCAACACCGCGTTATCGTAATCAACATAGGCATTTGCAGATGTATGCATGATGCATAATGTAAATAATGAAATTATAATTTTTTTCATAGAAATAATTTTATAATGACGTACCAATAAAGTCAAACATGTTTTTAATAAATAAAAAACCGCAATTGCGGTTTTTTATTTTTAATATAGTAACAAAATTTACTGTTTGTTCTTTTCTGCAGATGCCGCAGACAAGTCTTCGACGATACGAGCCTTTTTGCCAGACAATCCACGCAAGAAGAACAATTTTGCACGGTGAACCTTACCAATACGAACCTTTTCAATCTTTTCGATTGCAGGACTGTATAATGGGAATTTACGTTCCACACCAACGCCATAAGATTCACGACGCACTGTAAAGGATGCATTATTTCCTGTGCCGCCATCGCGTGCGATAACAACACCTTCAAACATCTGGATACGGAACTTGTCGCCATCCTTGATTTTGACGTGTACCTTTAATGTATCACCAGCTTTGAAGTTTGGGATAACTTTGTCACCTTTTAATTTGGCAACTTGTTGTGCTTCTATTTTTTTAATAATGCTCATTTTTACTTTTCCTTTATTAAATCTGGACGACGTTCCTTTGTTATGTCATCCGATTGTTGTTTCCGCCACCGTTCGATATTGCCGTGGTGACCGGACAGCAGGACTTCTGGGACTTTATGTCCACGCCATACTGACGGACGGGTGTATAACGGCCATTCCAACCCACCGATTTCGAAACTTTCATTTTGGGTAGCGTCATCGCCACCACCCAGTACATTATCCATCACGCGAACGCAACTGTCAATAAAAACCTGGGCGGCAATTTCGCCACCTGACAGAATATAATCGCCAATGGATAATTCCATTATATCATATTCATCAATTATACGTTGATCAATTCCTTCGTATCGCCCACACAGCAGGGTGTATGATGCGTCTTTGTCATATGCAAAACTACGTACCATTTGCTGATTTAATGTTGGACCGCGTGGGGAAAAATAAATTATCTTTCCGCGATTTTTTATACTATCAATGGCACTGCCCAATACATCTGGACGCATAACCATCCCCGCACCGCCACCAAATTGTTCGTCATCAACACTGCCATATCGATTAATTGCAAAATCACGAATATTTATTGTGTCATACGACCAAATACCATGTTCCAATGCGCGTCCAACGACGCCACCGTTCAGTGTGCCTGGAAACATTTCTGGAAAGATGGTCAATATGTTAAAGTGCATTTTATCGTATGTTTATTATCCGGTTTTCCATGTCAACATCGGCATCAATAAAAGACACCATGTCGCCATTATCAAGTTCTATGATATCGCCGGCGCCAAAGTTCTGGAAACAATCAACGGCACCTATCTTTTTACCACCACGCATAACGTCGAAGCCTATCAAGTCTGCCTGATAGTATTCCCCAGAATGGGTTGCTGGCAGGTCATCACGCGATATAAATAACTCTGTATTGCGCAATGTTTCTGCGGTATTACGGTCATCAATTCCATGAACGCGTGCAATAATCACACTGGATGTGGGATTTAACAGACGTACAAATTTAAAATCTGATGACGCAAAACGATCAGAAATAATATTTAGTTTGCGAAAATCGTCTGGACGTGCAGTATATGTTTGCACACGTAGTTCCCCACGAATCCCCTGGGGTGCAACAATTTTCCCAACCAAAATTTTATTTTCCATATTCATTAACGCTGTGTTTGTTTATATGCAGTGATATTTTTTACCAGATGCTGAATATATCAATGTTATTAATTTACCTTGTTTCATTGCCTGGCTAACCTGACGATAAAATTCGTCCAAAGAATACATAATATCACACTGCAGTGAAAGCCTGTTCGCAAAAGGACATCTATGTAGTGTCATATTACAATCCTTAATTTGCATAGTCCGAGAAAAAATCTCGGACTATAAGCGCAAAATTATTCAGCAACTGTTTCGGCTGCTACTTCTTTTGCAGCGGCTTCTGCGGCAGCTTTTTCTTCAGCAATTTTTGCTAATTTTTCTGCCTTGTCTTTGATTTTCATCTGTGTCTTTTCAGATTGCAGATGTTTCTTTGTCTGAACTGGAACTGGTTTTGCTGCAACCAATCCTGCTTTTACCAAGAATTTGTAAACGCGGTCTGACGGTTTTGCACCTTTCGCCAGCCATGATTTTATTTCATCGATTTTCAAGACGACGCGTTTTTCGTTATCACGTGGTAACATTGGGTCGTATTTTCCAACAACCTCCAATACATTTCCTGAGTTACGCGCGTTACGTGAATCTGTAACCACAACGTGATAATATGGGCGTTTTTTTGCACCAAAGCGCGCCAATCTGATAACTGTTGCCATAATTTTGCTCCTTGTTATAATTTTATATTTTACCACACGCCAAACAAACACGTCAAAAACCGCACCAAAAGCGAACACTCGCCAGTTGATGTACCACACGCATACCGCGTACTGGTTTGTCTGTAATGGCAATCCGTGGGATTTGCGTGGCTATTATGTACCTTTTTTCAGCAAAAGTCAAATTTTTATTGAAATCCAGTATGTTTTGCTGATATGTTTATGAACGTAATCATATCAACCCCATCAATAAATATGTATAAGTTGTTTTTATTATTAATATTAGTGTTCTTTGGCGCATGCAGCACCCCAAATCCAGACTTTTTGGTATTAGAGGATGCATTAGTGCATTCAACATCCGAAGTCATCGGCAATGGTTTCACCGATAATGTATTTGTAAAAATACCTGCGACCGACAAAATAAAAGATATCGCGATGCATAATAAAAACACTGTGTTTTGGTCTGGTTTGGAATCTGGCGATATTATTGCGCATGTCAGCAAAGATACATGTTTAGTCGATGCAAAAACAGACTATGTTGGCAACTGTCCATATCGGCTGTATTGTGGTGGCGCAGTTGAATTAATGATTGCGATATCGGTTAATGCACCGTATGCCACAGAAATTTGCAAATAATGGGTTGCAAATCAGAAAATCGGTGCTAATATCAC
>JBJEXB010000092.1:0-7632 GCA_051885395.1 Candidatus Enterousia sp.
CAACCCAGTAAAATTATCCAAAATAAAAAAACGCCCCGTATGGGGCATTTTATTGATAATCTGGTGGTTTATAATTCAATCTTGCCGTTGGTGGCGATTAAATCTGCCATCATTTCGATTTTTCCGCCAGCCTCGCGTACTAATAAATCGCCGGCTGCGATTTCAGCAAAATCCAATGCATCTGATACAAATCCGTCAAATTTACCTGCCGCAACCCATGCCAAATCCAGTGCAGGGCATCCAGTACGACGCACATCACCAATTATTTTGCGGTTGTCATATGTATTATATGCAATCGTCATTTCAGATGGTTCTGTAATGTTTGAAACACGCAATTTTGCCGAATGGTATGCAGAAAACGCGTATGCGCCAGAATCAGCCTCGGCATAATATAATCTTTCGTCAATTGGGGAATAAACCAGTGCAATCTGTGTTTCGCCAAAATGGCGCAGTGCCAATGATATTGCAAAATGTGGGTTTGCGCGTACAAAATTTGCCGCGCCTGATATAGCCAATACAAATTCGTCACGACCATCGCCGTCGCGTGTTAAATTCGGCGTTAACAATCCTGCATTTGGACGAACCAATAACAGGTCGGTTAAAATGCTTTCTTCGATACGCTGGGATGCTTTTTGAACGAAATCACGTGCGCCACGCAGGGACTGTTGCAGATTTTCAACCTCGCCAAAATCGTGACGCAGACCAGATGCTGTACGTTGCAATGCCGCAAACATTTTGTTTAATTCGGTTGAACCCTTAATCAGCATTTCGACCATAACACGCACCCCCGTCCTGACGTTTTGATTTTAGAAATTAAATCCAGCAAATTTGGATTTGAATTCGGCTGCGCGCTGACCCTTGTCACCTGTGTTTGTACGTTGACCTGTCCATGCAGAATGATTCAAGTTGTCTGTTGACAGAATCAAATCTTTCTTTACAGAAGAATACATTTTTACAGTTTTACCGTCTGTCATTGTGACATTAATTTCGTGGTATTCTGGATGAATTCCTTGTTTCATAGTATAACCCTTTTATTATTTAAGCCCCGCAATTATACAAGGTATTTTGTAATTTGCAAGGAATATTGCATATTAATATCGACCAATACAGCCCAAATAGGAATTTCCAGTCGATTCGAGTATATTTATAAACTGTGATTGGTTTTTCCCAGAAAACAGTGCCAATATTGTTCCTGCATCTGTTGCCAACATATCTGCAACTGTTGCGATATTTGAATTCATTTTCTTGAAGAATCCGCTGGTTGGGTATATTTCAGCGGCTAATAATTGATGCGTTCCCGCGCGGTGTGATGCGTGTATGTCTGATTTTATTACCATCAGTTGACATTCTGGGGAAATAATCATTTTGTCGGTTACAACCGCGCTGCCCCCCAATAATTCGCCCCACCAGCCGGTCGATTCGCAAAATACAGGATAATATACAACAGCATCTGGGTTATCAGACAAAATAGATGCCAAATCAAAATCATCTGTCATGACATCAGGCATTACACCTGTGGCGTTATTAATGACCTTGCGTGCCATTTGATAGTCTGCATCCCCTGTTGTTTTGCGTGACCAGTAAAGAATCGGAAACTGTTTCATTGATATGAATTATATCAGATTCGGAATGTATAAAAAAGACGCGACTGTTAAATAAAGTGCTTGATTTTTTATTTTCCCAAATACTTGTTCAGATTTTTCGCGTTTTTCCAGATAGTATTAACATTCTTTTTGGCGGTGTTATAAAAGTCCTGGGAAATGTTGACACTGAATAACGTCTTGGAAAGCGCAGGAATCATGGTCATAAACATTGAAATAAATATTCCCATCAGTATAACAGTTACCAATGAATCGTTATTCATCATCAATCCATCCATCAGAATTGTCGAATCGTTTGCATCCATTGCTGCCTTTAATGCGGACGCCCCTTCCCAATTGCCAAAAACTGCATTCAAGAACATTATTGCAAATGTGACAAATACGCCTGTCATTGCAATCCCCAGTGTCCCAGATACAACGTCATTTATTATCTGGCGAATATTTCTGCCACCACTGGGAAAAATTGCCCATCCTGAAAATAGCCATGATAGCAACATCAGTGGCAACATAATTAAATCCATAGACAGTTTTATGAATATTTCCAAAAAATATAATGGCACAGGCAACAGTGCAAAGAAGAAAAGCACGATTATCGCCAAACCGCCAAAGAATACAGGTACATTTGGGAATATTGGTATTCCCCACATAATTTTATGCATATATTCATCATTAAATGACATATTCAGCATTGTCCATCCAACTGTCAGTCCCAATGCCGTCATCTGGTGAACAGATGCCAGTTCGCATGCCAAATTATGGCGCAGTCGTGGTGAATATGCCCCGTGTTCTGCGGCACGCGAATCAACCGATACGGGGTCTGCGATGGCGGTTGCAATTACGCATTGGTCAAAATCGTCGGGACCTGCAACCATTCGATTTAATGATAGTCCCATACTGAATATTGGTTCAATTACAATAGATGTCATCATCCGTGGCAGTGGCGCCACCAACAGCGCGCAAACCAACCCTAGTTTTATCATGTGCGTGCCGAATGTGCCGGTAATATCCCATGGATTTGCAATTTTTGCATCAATAAATCCTGATATTAATTTCCACGCAAACCAAATCGCGGTCAGTGCTGCCGCCATTGGAATAATTGTTAATCCAATTGCGCTATATACACGTGGCAATATGTTAGACATTGCCTGCATAACATCAGAAAACATTTGGCATGTCCAGCATGTTGAAAAGAAATTCATTGCATCTGCCATATTAACAGGTGCGGCAGTACGATAAATTGAAAATCCGGCGATTGTCCCCAGTCCTGCAATTGCCCCAACGACAAATGGTGCAACTGCCCCAGCAGAAAAAGGCAGAAACGAAACAAATACAATCCAAAATTTTTTAAACCAATTCATTGATTTTAATTATATCATAATTTGTCCTAAATGTGATATAATTGAAAAAAATAATTATGTCACATAAAATGTTTTGGACGTTTCGCACAATTTTTCGTCGCTTGTATCGTTTTACACCAATTGCATTGGTTATGATGTTGCTGGGGGCGCCATTGGATGCGCATGCAGCGTGGGGAATAATTGATTCTTTTAATCTGGCACCGTTTATACCAATGATTCTGGATGCGTTGATGTCGGTTGCAACTGGCGGATATGAATTTTTTGTCGGTAATGGTGATGGAATAATTTATGTATTGGTGTGGGGATTTTTAGCCGTATCACTGGGGCTATATTTGATAAAGTTATATTTACCAAAGATGTGGGTATCGTTCTTTGGCTTTACTGGTGGTGGCGAAATGGCAAGCGGTATTAATGCGATGCAAATTTCGATGAATGTTTTAAAGCCTGCATTGCGTGCAGTTATTGCCGCAACATTTTTATTACAGGTTCGTCCAACATTTGTGACCCAGTGGTTGGTAAATCCGTTTTTGGAATTTGGTTCGATATATACATCCAGTATCTTAAAAACAATTAATCAGCCAGGTGTTGTGTCAGCAAATATTGAATGTCCCCAAGATATCCTGGACAATGGTTGGATATCGAAATCAAGTTGTGAATTCTTGGTAAAGCCCGTTGCAGAAATATCAAATGCGAACAACCAAATTATAAAGCGCGGCTTTGAATTTTTTGAACGTGGCCTGTTGAATTTAATGGGACTGCTGATACCGCACGGTGGGGCTGGATTTTTTGATTTAATAACAGGAATACTGCTGATATCAACATTTGTATCATGCAACTTGTTTATGGCATTGTTGATAATCCAGGCTATATTTGATTTTGGTATGCAATTAACGCTGTATCCATTTAACGTGCTGATGTGGGTTGCAAAGCCAAAGAATCCCGACAAATGGTTTGATATATTGCCACCATTTTCAGGTATTATAAATGCATTGCAAAATATCGTTATAACAATGATAGCATGCGCATTTATTTTGTGTGTGAATATTGCGGTTATCAAAGCTCTGTTTCAGTGGAATTCATCTGTGTTCGTTGTTGGTGCCGGTGGATCTGCATCCAGCAATGTTCCAAACGTTGCAAACGCAATGGGATTTGGTCAGCATTCAATAATGTGGTTATCGACAATATTAACATTCTATTTAATGTTGCGTATATTTGAATTAACACGTCAGCAGTTGCGTTCTTATACCAAGGGTGTATCGGATGACCTGTATAAGCAGGTTATGAGTGATACTAAGGTCGCCTGGAACAAGGGTACAGACCTGTATCACAAGGCAGGCGAAGTCCCAGGTATCGCCAAAGGTATCGGCAAGGGTTCGGTTGCAACCTGGAATGGTGTCAAATGGGCAAGCCAAAAAACATGGTCTGGTATTAAATGGGTGGGTAGCAAGTTAGGATTCTGATAAATGAACGATACGCTGAATTCTTTTGTGGATAATACTGTGCAGTGCATCGGATGCCCTGTATTTGACCGCCTGTTTCAAATTGTGTCAAACGCTGCCGCCGCCGTATATGATAAATTTATAATTTTGTGCATTGTGCTGTTCGCGGTTCTGTTCGGATTTGTTGTATTAAATACGGTTTGGAAAAATATCAAGGGTGGCAACGCTGATTATATAAAATCATTTAAATCATTGGCGATAAATTCATTGGTGACACTGGCGTTCTTGGGGATGGGTGTCACATTGCCACGATTTGTATCAACAATAACATTTGAACCTGCGGCGAAAATTGCGTTGATTTATACGCAATCAATGTTACGCACCGACAGCGAATCTGTCGCACAACGTGTCAATTATCAACCAATGGAAATAGATGATAATGGGTTCTTTCGCAAAGAATTACGTGATACAATTGTTTTACTGATGAAAACGACAATTACACAGTTTCAGTCATATATGAAATTGGGAATTGTTGTTATGGACCAGGCGTTTACATGGGATGCGCTTTTGGGTATTGGGGCATTATTAAAACATATTGTGTTGTTCTTTATAGGTCTGTATTTGTTTTATGGTTTCTTTAAATTATTCATAAATTTCTGTTTTTATTTTGCTGATATTATTGTCGCGATGACATTCTTTGCGTTCTTGTTCCCGTTGGGATTAACGATGATGGCGTTCAAAGGGTCAGATGCGCCAGCATGGATGTCAAAGTTAGGCGGTGGCATCGGTGCAGCCCAGATAAAGAAATTAATAAACGCGATAATAACGTTGTCTGCCGCTGTTATAACATATACAGTTATAATGGTATTGATTGGCAAGTTCTTTTCAAATGCGGGCACCACTGCACCAGATATCGTGCATATGATTACATCTGGGGATAATTTATTTTCATCCAGTCTGTCTGATGATAATTTGGAATCATTAACAATTGCCGGATGTGTTGTATTGGTATATGTATTAAACTTTATATATTCACAAATTCCAAAAGTTACACAAATGGTTATGTCAACATTTGATGTCGCAGAAGAAAAATCACTCAGTGAATCTGTCGTTGCCCAGGCAACAGGATTTGTAAAATCTGTAACTGGTCAGATTACGTCAAGTGTAAAAAATGTTTTGTCAGGCGGTAAATCTGGCGGATCGACATCAGGGGGAACGCCATGACGTGGAAATTGAAATTAATTATGCTGCTGCTGCGTCTGTTAATGGGTGGTGTGGCTCTGGGAATTGGAATTTGGTATTTGGCATCATCAATTGGTGGTGCGTCATTGACGTATTCCAGTACCGATGCGTTTTTACATGCGGTGGGCGTTGATGACGGAAATATTGCCAGTGCAAATGGATGTTTTTTATGCGGATATGTTGCGGACTTATTTTCTGTCATTGGTAATGCGACAGAACAATTTTGGAATATTATGGTTGATAATCTGTGGATTATCATGGCGGTTGGATTTGGTGTGTTTTTGTTTGTGTACACAACGCAATACATATATGACGCAATGAAGACAACGGGTAAATTGGATACAAGTGCAAAAAACCTGGAATTAAAAGGTTGGTTTGACAAAGTATGGCGTCAGGGCGTACGTGTTATGATAGTGGGTGTGTTGATGGGGGCGCTGGGATGGGGCGGTACGACAGCGTTGCAAACAATTACGAATATAACAATAACGCCTGTCATGTTTATTGGTGCCGAATTATCAATGGCGGCAACTGGGGTTACTGATGCTGCAACCTGTGCACCAACAGCGGTAATGGCTGCATCCAATGATATATTAAATCCTGTTTTGGCACCGTTTATGTGTGTGATGGGAAATTTAAACAGTGTTATGTTGGCTGGTGCTGCTGGGGGATTTGCATTGATGAATTATTCATGGCTGGGACTGGGGGGTGGCGCATTTACGTGGGTCGCAGGTCTGGGGACAGTACTGCTGTTTTTGATAATTGGATTTGATTTATTTTTTCAGGTCTTGTCCGTCATATTTAAATTAATATTCCTGATAATATTTTTACCATTGTTTTTAGCCGCAGCGGCCTTTGAACCTGTATGGAAGGCTGCGTCAGGATTGGTTGACAAGGCGATAAATATGCTGGTTCGTTCAGCGGTCAAGGTTATTGCGATAACCCTAAAAATATTAATTATATATGCTGTTGTTGCCTTTGCCGCAGACGAATTTTTTCCGGGTCCAACAGATGGATACAGTGCGATAATGCCACCATTACTTGGAACCGATACATCACGCATGAATGACGAAAGTTTATCTGTAATGAACGCGTTTCATGAATGTGAATCTGTGTCATTGGTTGATGGGCAAATGGATGCAGGACGATTCCAAGAATGCTTTGCAACCCAGCGTGCCGCGGTCGAAGCCGTACATCCTGGCGCATTTGATTTTATGGATGATGGGTGGGATTTTATCATGATGGCAATTGGGATATTCTTGCTATATTATTATGTCGTCAGCCCCAAGATAGATAAATTACTGGGTGGCGATGGCAGCGAAGAATTTGATTTTGGTAAATGGGTCAAGGATTTAGGTAAAAAAGCGTGGCATGCCCCACAGAATATGATATCAGGCATTGCTAAAAAATTAGGGAACAGTTAATTTTACATGAAACGATTAAAATCAATCTTGGCAAGATTATGTATTGTAACGGTATTTTTTACCGCTGGCATTGACGGTGCGTTTTGTGCCACTACAAATTTACCAGACCAAGGTGATGTCGGCGATTATGGTTCGTGGGCGACCCCAAATAATCGGGATTTGTTGATTGACGATTTACAGCATGATATGTCAATGATACAAGATGCATTTAATCAAAACCAAATGGTTGCAGATTATGTTCCGATAGAGGCAAAAATTGGTCTAGCATTTATGAATGCGATGTCTTGGGTTGGAAACGTCTTAGATAATTCATTGGTTCGATTTGTAAAGGTTTTTTTGATAATTGGTTTTATGTTCTGGATAATGCTGGAAGCATACGCGATGATGACCAAAGGCGATGGCAATATCAAAAAATTAGCCGAAGACATCATAAAGAAAGGCGGATTAATTGCTATCTGGATTATGGTATTAAGTATCGGACCAGCTAAGATATTTTTATATGTGATGGGACCTGTTTTGACGGTTGGAACTGTCTTTGCAGATTTGATTTTAAATGCCGTAACAGGTGTTG
>JBJEXB010000093.1:0-7427 GCA_051885395.1 Candidatus Enterousia sp.
CATAACACCATTAGGGGTAGATACAATTGCAATACCCAGACCATTTAATACTTTTGGCATTTTTGCACTGCCAGAATATACACGACGTCCCGGTTTAGAAACGACAGAAATTTCTTGGATAACACCATTGCCGCCGACATATTTTAATTCGACAACTAAATTTGAACGGTGTTCATCAATTTCTTCTTTACGGAAATCGGTAATAAAACCTTCTTCTTTTAATACGGTCAATACTGCTGCACGCAGTTTGCTGTTTGGAACGGTGATAGTTTCTTTACCTGCATTCTGACCATTACGAATACGGGTCAACATATCTCCGATTGGGTGTGATAATGACATCTTTTACTCCTTAACGTTCCGGGACTTGCGTCCCGTACTGTCTTCTTCCATCTGCATTGTCCACAGATGTGTTTAAATTTTACCAGCTTGATTTACGTACGCCCGGCAGTTTACCTTCGGACGCCATTGTACGAACCTGCTGACGGCACAGACCGAACATACGTGAAAAACCACGTGAACGACCAGTAACAGAACAGCGATTACGCAGACGTGTTGGATTTGCATTGCGTGGCAATTTTGCCAATTTCTTCATTGCATCCATACGTTCATCTGGCGTGGCATTAACAGACATTTTTGCTTTGATTGCTTCACGCTTTTTTGCGTATTGTGCAACCAGCTTTTCACGTCTTTTCTGTTTATTTATCAGTGCTAATTTAGCCATTTTTACGTTCCTTTATAATTATTTCAAAACCAACGGCAGACCGATTTTCGTCAGCAACGCACGTGCTTCATCATCAGTTTTTGCTGTTGTGGCGATAACGATATCCATACCACGAATCGCATCAATTTTATCAACAGAAATTTCTGGGAAAATCAAGTGTTCTTTGATACCGAAAGCATAGTTGCCACGACCATCAAATTTTGATTTTGACAATCCACGGAAATCCTTTACACGTGGCAATGCAACAGTAATCAGTTTATCCAAGAAATCATACATTCTTTTACCACGCAATGTAACCTTGGTACCAATAGGCTGACCTTCGCGCAAACGATATGTTGCAATAGATTTTTTTGCACGTGTGATAACTGCTTTCTGGGCAGCAATCGCTGTCAAGTCAGCACTTGCAGCATCCAATTTCTTTTTATCAGAAACCGCTTCACCAACGCCCATGTTCAAAACAATCTTGGACAGTTTTGGAACTTCCATAGAATTTTTGTAACCGAATTCTTTTATCAATTCAGGTACAATATTTTTTTCATAAATTTCACGCAATCTGCTTTGCATTTTTTATCCCTTTCGTTTATTTCCCGTAACAGCGGGAAACGATTACTTTACTTATATTGCAGTCCCGGATTTTTTTGCGATACGTACTTTTTTGCCATTTTCCATTTTATAGCCTGCACGGGTCGCTTTTTTTGTTTTCGGATCAATCAAAGCAACATTTGAAACATGCACAGGTGCTTCACGATCAATAATATGACCTGGTTGTTCCTGTGTTGGTTTAATATGCCATTTGTGACGATTGACACCTTCTACAACAACGCGAGATTCTGTTGGGCGCGCTTCCAGTACTTTACCTTTAACGCCTTTGTATTTTCCCGAAATAACTACGACTTCATCGCCTTTCTTAATTTTCATTTTGTAACCCTTTCTCTGCCCATTGTTATATTACTTCCGGTGCCAAAGACACGATTTTCTGAACGTCATATTTACGACGAACTTCACGTGCAATAGGTCCAAAGATACGCGTTCCAATTGGCTCAAAGTTGTTTTTATTAATCAAAACAACTGCGTTGTCATCGAAACGAATTATCGAACCATCCGGACGTTTGACCGGGAATTTTGTACGAACAATGATTGCACGTTGTACAGTACCCTTTTGTACTTTACCACGTGGAATCGCCTCTTTAATAGCGACAACAATTTTGTCGCCAACCGTTGCATAACGGCGGTGTGAACCACCCAAAACCTTGATGCACATCGCTTTACGTGCACCAGAGTTATCTGCAACTGTCATAACTGTTTCATTCTGAATCATAACTTTATCCTTATCCTGCACATGGGGCAATCCCCCACTGCTTTGTTATCTTAGATTCCGACTGCCCTGCCCTGTTTTTCAGGCGCAAAACCTCAAAGAATCCGATGTGATTTAGTCACTTACTTCAACCGCACCGTCCGTGGCAACGCCAACGCGTCCCTTTACAACCCAAGATTTTGTCTTGGAAATTGGACGATGTTCTTCAATCGCAACAATGTCACCAACTTTATATTCATTGGCTTCATCATGCGCTTTGTATTTTTTGTTCTGCTTAACGAACTTTCCATACAACGGATGGCGGAAACGACGTTCCACTTCAACAACGACAGTCTTGTCATTCGCTGTACTTTTAACTGTTCCTTGCAGTATACGTCTTGGCATAACTATAGTCCCTTGCGTTATTAATTGTCGGTTTTCCGCGGATTTTTCCACGAAACCTGTACAATTAAGATTTGTTTTACTTTAACCGATCTTGCTTATAATAACTAAAAATTTAGAAATCTCAACAAAAATCGGCATTTTTTATTTTGCAGCGTTTAATTTTGTTTTAACACGCGCAATTTCACGACGAGTCTGACGCATAACATGTGTTTTTGGCATCTGACCCGCAGCATGCTGAAAGCGCTGGTTCATCTGTTCTTTTTTCAAATCAGCCAGCTTGCTCTGCAATGCCTCTTTTGTCAAAGATTCTTTTTCAACTTTCTTTTCTGCCATTTTGAGTTACCTTTTTTGTGACAGCCCATTTGGGCATGCAGTTTGTTTTAGTTAACTTTGCGTTCAACAACTTTGGTCTTGACTGGCAATTTTGCAGCAGCCAATGCAAACGCTTCATATGCGACTTCTGGTTTTACACCGTCTAATTCGAACATAATGCGTCCTGGTTTAACACGGCAAATCCAATATTCAACCGCACCCTTACCTTTACCCATACGGACTTCGGCTGGTTTCTTGGTAACAGGAACATCCGGGAATATACGAATCCACAGTTTCCCCATACGTTTCATATGACGTGTAATTGCACGACGTGCCGCTTCAATCTGACGTGCTGTAACACGTTCAGGTGTCATCGCTTTCAGACCAAACGAACCAAATGCCAGTTCGCTGCCACCTTTGGCGACACCATGAATACGACCTTTGTGTTGTTTGCGAAATTTTGTTTTATTTGGCATTAACATAATAACAACCTTTAATTACTGTTACAATTTTTGTTTCCCCAGCACCATATAGATGCTGGCAAAAATTTATTACTTTCTTCTTTCGCTACTGCCAGCATATTCTGATGGACGTGCCATTTCAGATGCCAGCTTTTCTTTATTAACTACATCACCTGTATAAATCCAAACTTTAACCCCAATAACACCGTATGTGGTTTTTGCCTGGATAGATGCATAGTCAATATCCGCACGCAAAGTATGCAAAGGAATACGACCTTCGCGGATTTGTTCACTGCGTGCAATTTCCGCACCATTCAAACGACCAGAACACATAACTTTGATACCCTGGGCGCCGGCTTTCTGTGCGTTTTGAATTGCCTTTTTCATTGCACGTTTCGGAGAAACACGTCCTTCGATTTGCTGTGCAATATTCTGTGCAACCAATTGTGCGTTCAAATCAGGACGACGAACTTCATAAATGTTCACAACAACCTGATCATTTTTAACCAATTTCTTGATATCGTTACGCAGTGCTTCAATATCTGCACCGTTTTTACCGATAATCATACCAGGACGAGATGTGTGTATTGTAACCACAACCTTCTTTGCAAAGCGTTCAATAACAACTTTTGCCAGACCTGCTTTTTTCAGTTTCTTTTCGATGAACTTGCGAATTTTAACGTCTTCTGCCAGCAATGCTGCATAATCTTTCTTGCCTGCAATCCAACGCGAATCAGTAATTTTATTGATAAATTCGCGCAATGAAATTGGTGATACTTTCTGTCCCATTTTCTTTTTCCTTGTTTTTACGGACGGTGTTCTTGAAGTCGAGACGACTTTATTCAGGGTTATCCCATACCACCGCCGTTTTTTACATTATTTTGCTTTTTCTTTTTTTGCTGTTTTCTTTGATGGTGCAGTACCAGATTCCAAAACAATCGTCAAATTAGAGAATGGTTTTAAAATTGGACGTGCACTGCCACGTGGTCCTGCCATAATGCGTTTCATTGTTAACGCTTTGCCACACCAAATTTCTTTGATGAACAGGCTGTCTGCCGGCAGGTTCTTATTGTTTTCTGCATTTGCAACCGCAGACAACAAAGTCTTTAAAACTTCGCCAGCCACGCGCTTTTTAGAAAACTTCAAGACATCAATCGCACGGTCAACAGGCAAACCACGTACCATATCGCATACCAGATTTAATTTCTGGTGGCTGACGCGAATCATTTTGTTGAATGCACGTGCTTGATTATCTTTTATTCCATATCTTGTCGTTGTCATAATTATTTACCCTATAATTTATGATTTCGTCAGAAATCTTATTTCTTGGCTGCTGCTGCTTTCTTGTTTGCTGCGTGCCCTTTGAATGTACGTGTTGGTGCGAATTCACCCAACTTGTGTCCAATCATATCTTCGTTGATTGAAACAGGAATGAATTTATTACCATTGTGAACTTCAAAAGTCAGCCCAACCATTGGTGGTACAATCGTGCTACCACGAGACCAAGTTTTAATTGGTTTACGGTCATTGTTTTCATTCGCAACCGCTGTTTTTTTCAATACGGATGGATGAACATAAGGACCTTTCCAAACTGAACGAGACATCAATTACTCCGTTTTTTCTGTATTCCCCCGTTCCATATAGGAAACGGGGATATTATTATTTCTTCTTTGCCAAATGTCTGCTGCGGATAATCATCTTTGCAGTACGTTTATTGCTACGGGTACGATATCCCTTGGCTGGAATACCTGTACGTGACACTGGTTCGTGTCCCTTTGAGTGCCCGTTACCACCACCCATAGGATGGTCATTCGGGTTCATTGCCATACCACGGACAGATGGACGAACGCCTAACCAACGTGCACGTCCTGCTTTACCCAGGTTGACATTACGCTGGTCTGGATTGGAAACAGTTCCAACCGTCGCCAAGCAATCAGAATGAACTTTACGCAACTCGCCACTGTTCATTTTAATCTGAGCATAAACACCATCTTTACCCATTAACTGAGCATAGCAACCAGCACTGCGAGCCAACTGACCACCAGCACCTGGTTTCAATTCAACGTTATGCACAATTGTACCGATTGGCATATTCTTTAATGGCATTGCATTACCTGGTTTAATATCTTCATGTGTACCAGATATAACAACATCACCTGCTTTCAAATCACGTGGTGCCAAGATATAAGAACGCACACCATCTGTATATTCAATCAATGCGATAAATGCTGTACGGTTTGGGTCATATTCCAGACGAACAACTGTCGCTGGCATACCTGTCTTTTTACGCTTAAAGTCAATCAAACGATATTTACGTTTGTGACCACCACCCTGGTGCATAACGGTGACATGACCGAAATTATTACGTCCACCTTTTGACTTCAAGCCAACTGTCAATGCCTTTTCTGGCGCACCACGGTGCAATTCACTGCGGTCAACCAATGTCAAACCACGTGTACCCGGGGTATTTGGCTTATAATGCTTTAATGCCATTTTTTTCTTACCTTTGTTTATGCCGTAACAATAACGTCCAGAACAACCAGATTCTCTGTCACGGCGGTTATATTATTATATGTTTGCGGACAAATCCAATTTTGCATCTGCCGGCAATGATACATACGCCTTTTTCACAGTACGCTGTGTACCAGTTGAACGACCACGGAAAGTTTTAACTTTGCCCTTTGTGACGACAATGTTAACCTTGGTCGGCTTTACATTGTATATTGCCTGAACTGCACGTGCCACATCTTCTTTGGTTGCGGACACTGCAACTTCAAACACAATACCATTGTTTTCAGACAGTTTTGCTGCCTTTTCCGAGATTATCGGACGACGCAGTATATCATAAATACCAGCGGTCGCAACGATTTTTTTCTCTGCATTAACTTTTTTTTCTGCCATTTTGATAAACCTTTTTCGTTTTGCATTCTGGCTTTATTATGCCAATCTTGCTTCCACTGCTTTGACGGCGTCAGCGGTCAAAACCAATTTGTCATGTTTCAAAATATCCAAAACATTCAAACCAATTGTCGGCAAAGCGTCAATATTTGGAATGTTTGCAGCGGACTTTTTGAAGTTTTCATCTAAATCTGTTGCACCAACAAATAATGCAGATGCAATATCCAATTTTTTCAATTGTTTTGCAAACGCACCTGTTTTTGCTGCTGACAATTTTTCAGAATCAATGATAACCAAATTACCTTCTGCAACCTTGGAAGATAATGCCATCTTCAAGCCCAAGGCACGAACCTTCTTTGGTAAATCGATGCTGTGGTCACGAACAACTGGTCCATGAACAACACCACCGCCACGCATGTGAACATTGTATTTTTCACCCTGACGTGCGTTACCTGTTTTCTTTTGCTTGAATGCTTTTTTACCGCTACCAGCCACATCAGAAACTGTTTTCACAGCATGTGTACCTGCGCGTGATTTCGCACGCTGCCATGTAACAACCCGATGCAAAATATCTGCACGTGGTGACACACCAAAGATAGCGTCGGTCAATTCAACTTTGCCAACTGCTTTGCCATCAAAATTTATAATATCTACTTGCATTTTAATCACCTTACTCTTCTGTCGCACCAATTATTATTCCGCAACAGTTTCTGTTTCGGTATTTGTTACTTTTTCAGCCGCAGCCATTGTTGGAACCGGCAAATCCTTCTGTTCTTTTTTGATTGCATCTGTAACCAAAACGAATGTGCCGTTGCTACCTGGAACCGCGCCTTCGACGAAAATCAAATTTTCTGATGCATCTGTTCCAAATACTTTCAAGTTCTGAACAGTGACAGTTTCGTTACCCATCTGACCTGCCATCTTTTTACCTTTCAGAACACGACCTGGCCATTCACGCATACCTGTACCACCGATAGAACGATGAGCTTTCAGTACACCGTGTGTTGCTTCCTTACCGCCAAAGTTATGACGTTTCATCGCACCCTGAAAGCCTTTACCTTTGCTGGTCGCCTGGACATCAACAAATTGTCCCGCAACAAAATGAGATGCTGACAACTGTGTTCCTGCTGGAATAACACAATCATCAGATACGCGGAATTCTACAACCTTGCGATATGGTTTTACGCCCGCCTTTTCTGCCGCAACAGCCTGTGGTTTTGCGATGTGTTTTGCCTTGGCTTCACGCATACCTAATATATTCGCGACATAACCATTTTTTTCTTGCGTGCGATTTCCAATGACAGCACAATCGCCCACAGACAGAACTGTTACTGGG
>JBJEXB010000094.1:0-7401 GCA_051885395.1 Candidatus Enterousia sp.
TATACATACAGTGGCTTATGGTGCGGACGTTTCAGCGGATGTATTATTTCTGCGTGCAACCAGTGCCAGCATTGTTAAGAATTGGCTGGATTCGCTGGGCAGTGAATATGTCACATTTACGAACGGTTGTTTTGGTACTACACACGGCTTAGGTGTAGAATCTGATGGTGCGCGTGTTGGATGCGCAATGAAAAAAACAGATTATAACAATACAGTTCGTGTTTGTAATTGCAGTAACGGTTATTCCAGTTATGTAGGTGGGACGTATAGTTCGCATAAATCAATATTACCTATGGAGGATGTGGGGCTTGATGGATTTAAAAGTCCATTATATTACAAAGATAACAATGGCAGTGATAGCACAGGTATCCCTGCTGCGGTTTCAAGCCAGTCTCCAACTACGATAAAAATTTACTGTTCTGCAGATACATATTGCGTTTGTCCGTCTGGCAAATACGGAACTGTTTGGCAGGCGTCGGGTGGTGCAAGTGGCAGTTATTATTGTGCAGATTGCCCAAGTACAGACGTATATGTCGATTATGATGACGGTTGGTCTTATTCGGACAACAAACAAAATAATGAACCTACTGTTACCGCCAGCACAGATTTGTACAACGCTGTTGCTTATATGGCTACACAGATAACAGATTGTTATTATACCAGAAGTGCATCATCAGCTGGCGTAGGGTTTATGGATAAAACAGGTACCTATATTTTAGTAAATGACGACAAATGTAAATATTAATAATATGGAACAACTAAATCCGCCATTTGGCGGATTATTTTTTTATTAGTGTACGTGCCATTGTCAGGGATTCTGGCGTTATTTCGGCACCGCTGATTATTCGTGCGATTTCATTTAATCTTTCAGATTCTGTGATTTCACGTACACGAGTCGTTGTCTTATCGGTATCAGAATATTTTTCAATCTTGAAATGATGGTCGGCATATCCTGCAACCTGGGCGGAATGAGTTATAACCAATGCCTGGGATGCAGATGCCAGACGATTTAAACGTGAACCAACCGCACTGGCTGTGGCGCCACTGATACCAGTATCTATTTCATCAAAAACAAATGTATGTGCGTTATCTGTGCCGGCCAGTACTACGCGCATTGCCAACATCAATCGTGCCAATTCGCCACCAGATGCTGCGCGATGCAGTGGCGCAAATGGTGTGCCAGGATTTGTTTTTATCATAAATGTAATGTCATCACAACCAAATGCGGATGGCGCGCCCTGTGTGCATTCAACCATAAAATCAGCCTGACCCAATTTTAATTCGGGCAATTCTTGCAATATTTGTGTTCGCAA
Organism: Candidatus Enterousia sp.; assembly: GCA_051885395.1. Classification (GTDB taxonomy): domain Bacteria; phylum Pseudomonadota; class Alphaproteobacteria; order Rs-D84; family Rs-D84; genus Enterousia. The sequence continues at coordinate 1,314 of JBJEXB010000094.1, forward strand.
CATATCAGATGCATTCTTGCGCGCGATTGTTAACATATTTGCATATTTATCAAATGCTGTACGTGCCTGCGATACAGCGACAGATGCCTTTTTTAATTCTGCATCAGAATTATCAATTGCATTTAACTGTTCGGACATTTGTTCTAATTTGTTGTGCAATTCATCTGGCAAAACACGATGCTTGCGCGCAGCAGCACGAATTGCAAACAAGCGTTCTTCGACCGTATCCAAATCATCAACATCGACATCCACAGGTGATAGCGCCCCAATGATTTCAGATACAGATTCTGCGATATCATACAGTTTATCAATTTGTTCTTGGTATGGATTTGGCTCTGTCTTTATTCGTTGTAAAATATGTGCAGCAGAAAAAAGCACAGAATCCAGCGTTTCCCCACGTGGGGATAATGTTTCTGATGCCTCGGTCAATATAGCAGCGTCTTTTTCGGCATTCATCATCGCAGCGCGACGGGTGGATAATTCGTCTTCTTCACCAGGTTGCGGATTTAATGCACGCAATTCTGCAACGTTATGTGCCAAGAAATCACGTTCTGATGCAGAACGCGTTAACATTTCTTGTAATTCTTTCATTCGTTTATCTGCGTCGTGATATTGGTTATATGCATTACGCGTATCATTTAATAACGTATCAAAATTATCAATTGCGTTTGACGCAAATGCATCCAAGGTTGCACGATGTGTCGCCTGATTTAATAATGCGTGGTTTGCAAATTGACCATGCATTTCGACCAATATATCGCCAACCTGCTTTAATGTTTTAATTGATACTGGCGTGTCGTTTATCCATGCACGACTTTTACCATCCAATGATAATGTGCGGCGCAATATAATATATCCATCATATTCAATACCATTTTCAGACATTATCGCGCGCAAATCATTATTGGATGCATCAAATTCTGCAATGACAGACGCCATATCACACCCGTGACGTATCAGCCCTGTATCAGACCGCGCGCCCAACGCCAGCGACAACGCATCCAGCAAAATACTTTTACCTGCGCCTGTTTCGCCAGTCAAGATATTCAAACCATGCCCGAATTCCAGATTCAGTTTTTCAATTAATACAATATTAGAAATTTGCAAACTTATTAACATGTCAAAAATTATACTAAGGTTTTGCGCCCTATTTCAAGGCTTTTATATTTGTTCCAGCGTCCAGTCATGTGTCCAAAGTATAAAACACGTAACTTTAAATGTTGGATATATTTCAGACATCAGTTTTTTATATTCGTCCAACTGCGCGATATAAGACGAACGATGTTCATCACGATTTATATCCGTCTTGTAATCTAAAATATCAATTGTTTTGGCGTCTGTGTCTATCCGCAGGCGGTCGATACGACGACTAACAAATTGACCTTTTATATAGCCTGCAACTGGTACTTCCGATTTTGATTTGCTATCAAACAATTTGGATAATGCGGGATTTGCCAATACATGTTGTACTAATTCATCATCAGTTTTATCCAATTGCAAATTTTGCATACGATTATGAAGTGCTGTTCCATATTCGGTTGCAATATTTCGCTGATTTATATCATCTAAAAAAGCACGTAATTTATTTCCCATTTGAAATCCTGATAATTGTTTGTTCATTGTTTACAAAGCGCGTTTCGTCGCGGGATAATACATCCCATAATTGTGATATCCATGTGTTTGGACCACCACTGCGATTATTGCTGCGAAATCCGTATATATACAAACGTTGGCACGCACGTGTCATCGCAACATATAGCAGACGATAATATTCTGCATTACGCGCAGTTTCGGCATCCTGTAATGCCTGTAATACACATCCGCTGGGACAATTTATATCTGTATCATCAGGCACAGAAACACCCGTTGTCCATAACCATAAATCTGGCATTGTAACATCGGTGAAAATTCCACATTGATGCAATGCGCGTGTGGTAATTGGTATAATTTTTTCAGATTTTGGCATTTTCGCTGTATCAATCATAAATACAACTTTGGACTGTAAGCCTTTGCTGCCATGCACTGTAATTATTCGCACACCATCAGAATTATTTACATCGCGTTTGATTTCACTGGCACCAGTAATAAACCACTTTATAAAGTCGCGCATTGTGCCTGGTTCTGTTCGTTCGTATGACAGACAGATTGTCATAAATTCTTCCAGTGGTTCAACAATTTGATTGCCCAAGGCAGCAACCATACTTGCGCGTGTATCGTTATGCATTAATATCCGCGAAAAGAATGAATATGCAGACAAATTTTTTGCCCAATCAATAACTTCTGACAAATAAGAATATATGTCAGGATGTTGTTCTGACAACACATCAAATACAGTTACTGAAACAACATCATTTGCTTCTTTTTCTTGTGCAGCATTTATATTGTTGCGCTTTTTACATAAATTAAAAATATCGCGTTCATTCAATCTAAACAACGGGCTTTTTAACACGCAACACAAACTATAATCGTTCGTTGTATCTATGCAAAAACGAACCAAATGCATCAAGTCACGAATGACAGGAAATTCGGGTAAATTAATTCTGTCACTGCCTGCAACCTCTATCCCACGTGATTTTAATTTGTTAACCATAATCGGCGCCATAGGATTACGGTCGCGAACCAGAATCATTATTTCAGACGGCTTTGCATAATTTGTTTTGATTAATTCAGCAACATTATCTGAAATCATGTCCAGGTATGCGTTCAGGTCAGTTTTATCTTTTTCAAAATCTATTAATTTGTGTAACTCAACAAAGCCTTCTTTGTTCCGATTTGCTTCACTGCACTTGTGCGTATTATTTACAAAGCCTGGTAACACATTAAAAAATTCATCAACTGTTTTCAATATTGGTGCAACAGAACGATAATTTACATCCAAGATTGGTTCTTTGAATATCAGGCGTGATTCTTCAATTTGACGTTCAAACACATCGCGACTGTTTGAAAAAGCGGCTGGGTCTGCGCCCTGGAACCCAAAGATTGATTGCTTTGTATCACCAACAACAAATGTTGATGGCGGTACATTACCATAATCGGGAACAGACAAAATGGTATTAACCAGCGACACAATTATATTCCATTGTGCAGGACTGGTATCCTGTGCCTCGTCAACCAATATGTGATTTATTGACGTATTTAACTGCGATAATACCCAACCCATACTTTCCTGGGATTCAAATAAGTGACGTGTGTATAAAATTAAATCTTCAAAATCCAACAGATTCTGTTCCGTTTTCATTTGTTTATATATACGTGCAAATTCCGCCGACAAATCGAACAGCGCCAGAGTATTTTCAAAAATCTGTTTGCGTATATTTAAATGATTTATTTCATAAACCCGATCTTGTTCTGGAATCACAAAATCATATTTCATAAGGGGTTTGTTTTTAGTCAAATCCTTTGTCAAATATAAAAATTTGTATTCTTCAAAATCTATCGTTTTATCAATGTATTGCTGTGTTTTTGTAATAATGTTCATCATAGTTTTTGGGGCTTTTTTACAGTTTTTTGCCATTTCTATGATGTTTTTCAGCATATTTATATCTGGCGCAACAATATTTGAATTTTGTATATTTAAAAATTTTTGTGTCGTATCAATAAAGTATTCTCGATATTTTATATAATCCGTCCTGTCAAAAAAGTACTTATATTGATCGCCTAAAATCGATAATAATTTACCCAGGGAACGTTCATCCTCGGAAACAATATCCAGGATTACATCAAATGCATTTGTGATTTTTTCTGACTGCGTGGGATTCTTTTTTGCATCATTTATCATTTTTACAAACGCGTCATGCTTTAAAATATTTTGTGTCGCATCAGTAGCCATTGTCCATGCTGGCGACAATCCTGCCTCTATCGGAAAACGATGCAGTATTTCTTCGCAAAAACTATGAATGGTTTTTATGCTTAAAATGTCAGGATTATCAATGTACGTATAAAATATCTTGCGCGCATGTTGTATGTCAGTATCAGTTACAGCGCGTGGAAATATAATTTCGCCAACTAAATCTGATACGTACGCATCATCAGCCATTGCTAAGCGTCGCATTTCTTGCAAAATACGATTTCGCATTTCGCCAGCACCAGCCTTGGTATATGTCAGGCACAATACCCCCGCCCCATCCAAAGATTCCATCGAAAACAAAATGCGCAGCAGGCGACCTGTTAAAACAGTTGTTTTTCCCGTGCCCGCATTTGCCTGCACAAACGCACTTTGCATCGGGTTTACCGCATCTTGTTGTGTCGCCGTAAGGCTAGAATGTTTTTTACCTGACAAAGACATATTTATACCCTTGCTTTATTGCTAGGATTTTAGTATAAATTGCATGAAATCGCAAGCGCAATAGGGGGAAGCAATGAATCTGGTTCAAATTTTGTTAATTGGCGGTGGTGCTGTCAGTTTCTTGTTGTTAATTACACTGGCAATTTTATTTTTTGTATCACGCCGAACCCAGAAAATAATGGAATCTGTATTGCAAATAATGATGCATCCAGAACGCGCAAGAATCCAAGATGCTACACGCGTCTTGAATACAATTCTGGCAGACGAAATCCATAAAATAGAAACCAGTTTTCAAACTATGCGCGATACATTGGATGCACAAATCGCCAGTGCCAACGAATTAAATCATCAATTAGACGAACAGAACGAACACTTGGTTGCATTAGCAGATGATGCAACAAAAAAATTGGCAGTTATGTCACAGCGCTTGGACAATACTGTCGATGGGTTAAAATCTGTTGTACAGTCTGCGGGATGGCAATACGTCGAAACATCAACAGAAAAATTTAGCAGTACCGTCAATGAATTATTATCTAAAATTGACACAACAACACAAGATACAACAGACAAGATTTCACATATTCGTGATCATATTGATAACTGGACAGAATCCAGCAACAAACTGTCTGAACAACTGCAATCAGAATTTAATAATAATACAGAACAGAATAAACAGCTGACATTAAACGCACAAGAATTACAGACAGCATTATCAGAATTGGCACAAAGTACTGCGACGGAATTTAATAACGTAAAGACCGCAGCCACAGATTATGAAAATGTAATGTCACATAATAATGAATTACTGGATAAATATCTGACCAAATTGGATACATTCGGAAAGCAGTCTAAAAAGCAACTGACCAGCCAGATAAATACTCTGACAAACACATCAAATGTTGTCAGTGGTCAGGTACGTTTGACGGAATCATCTATTGAAAAACAAATCCGTAAATTATCAGACGTTGTTGAACAATTAATGTCAAGTGCCACTGTGACAGAAACATCAGTGCATGGAATTACAACTGAATTGTCCGCACTGACCAATCGTTTCAATGGCGAAATCAAAGAATTTGCCACAGGTGTTGTTTCAGAAATTAAAACCGTATCAGGTGTTGCGAATACAACATTAGAAAACACAAGAACCGCTGCTGGCGCATTTTCTGAATCTGTTAAGGCAATGGCGACAGGTGTACGCGATACGTTGATAAAGATGAATACCGCGCATGCACAGTTGTCGGGACAATCCGCAAATCTGATAAAGTTATCCGAAGAAACAACCGCGCAACTACAACCGCTGTCTGCATTAATTGAAAAATACTTTGCTACCCTGCCCGACTTGTCACGTGGTTCAATAGAGGTCAGCGACAACCTGAGCAAAATTGTTGCAGGTCTGAATGATAAAATTAATGCAATGAAAACAACCGTTTCTGAATCAACAGACACGATTACACAGTCTGCGGTAAAATTAGAAGATTTGGCTGGTCAATCACGTCAACAAATGATTGATTTAATGTCTGATTATGCCAAGGCAGTTAATACCATGCAGACATTAAACAAACAAATGATGGTTGCACGCGCATCCGCCCCAATGGACGCAATAAAATCTGCACCGACAGAATTTGTTGGACATGTCAGCAGCAGTGATTTCTTGAAACAAAGCGAACGTATATTTGAAAAGATGCACGAACAATCTTTGGATTTAATTCGCACCGCGGGGGCAGATATTCCAGATGTTGTATGGAAAAAATATCATAACGGCGACAAAACCATATTTTCAAAATGGCTGGCAAAAATGCTGGG
>JBJEXB010000095.1:0-6872 GCA_051885395.1 Candidatus Enterousia sp.
TGGATTATAACAGCTTTTTTTATAAATGCAAATTTTTTTATACATTTATTCTTTTTTTTGTTCCTATTGGTTTTGATGCCGCTGACTGGTACCATATAAAAAAGTATTTTTGTATGTTGCGTAATTTGTTAAAAAGTGTAATAATTATCAAACTGAATAAATTTGGGTGGGGGATTACATGATTCAAAAAAAGAAAAAAATTGCAATTATTGCGGCTGTTGCGATTACTGTATTGACCGCAGGGATATTGATATTTCGGTTCTTTATGCGCGAACCGTTCGTTTATGCAGGGACGTTGGAAACGACCAAGGTTATCATTACGTCGCGTGTCGCATCAGATGTAGCGGATGTTTATGTCAGCGAAGGTGATACTGTTACAGCAGGGCAACCGATGTTAAGTTTGTCATGTGATGTGTATAAAATTGTTGCGACCCAGATTAACAACGATTATGAACGTGCCGTTGTGTTGCGTGACAAAGGGCATATGTCGCAAGCAGAATTTGACGTTATTGCCCGTAATAAGCAAGATAATGATTTAAAACTGGAATGGTGTAATATTACAAGCCCCATTGATGGTATGGTTATTACAAAGTTTCGTGAAGTTGGGGAAGTTGTCGCCCCAGGTACTGTTTTAATATCGGTTGCGAATCCATACGATATATGGGCGTATTTTTATGTGCCGTATGAAATGCTGCATCAGTTACGGGTAGGACAGTTTGTTGTTGGCACTTTGCCAGAGGCACCCGATAAAACATTTAACGGCAAGATTATTAAAATCAGTGAAGAAGCAGAATTTACCCCAAAAAATGTCCAGACCAGTGAAGAAAGAATGCGTTTGGTATATGGCGTAAAGGTCAAATTTGATAATTCTGATTTGACGCTGAAATCTGGTATGACAATCGAAAGTTCGCTGATAAATGAATAAGATTGAAATAAATGTTTCTGGCCTTTCAAAGCGGTTCAAAAGCATTGTTGCTTTGGATGATGTGTGTATGCATTTTAAGCCAGGTAATTTGTATGGCATTATTGGTCCCGCAGGTGCTGGCAAGACAACTTTGTTTCGTATCATGTTGGATTTGATGCGTGCGAATTCTGGGGCTGTATCGTATGTCAGTGATGGGCGGATGGTGTCTTTTTCAGATGTGCGTGAACATATTGCGTATATGCCACAAAGTCAAAGTCTGTATGGTGATTTGTCTGTTGGGGAACATTTAGAGTTTTTTCGTGATTTGTACAGTATTGATGCCGACGAATATGAACGTAAAAAGGCAGAGTTACTGTACCTGACGCGTTTAGATAAATTCTGGGATTTGCCTGCTGGTAAATTGTCGGGTGGAATGTATAAGAAGTTAGGGTTAATGTGTGCGTTATTACGGTCGCCAAAGATAATGTTGCTGGATGAGCCGACCAATGGTGTTGACCCAATCAGTCGTCGTGAATTTTGGAATTTATTGCATGCATCATTGGCGCAGGGGATATTGGTTATAATGAGTACTGCGTATATGGATGAAGCAGAACGGTGTGGCCAGGTTATTTTGATGGAATCTGGTCGCGTGCTGGGTGTTGGCGAACCTAAGACATTATTGGCGCAAAATAAGTGTGCGAATTTTGATGAATTTTTCTTAAAGCGCGGAGGGGTAAAATGAAATCCCAACGCAATACAATTGTTGATGTAAAAAATTTATCCGTGATTTTCGGTGATTTTTATGCTGTGCGTGATGTTTCATTTGCGGTATCAGCAGGTGAAATTTTTGGCTTTTTGGGTGCAAATGGTGCAGGTAAAACAACAACAATACGTGTTTTGTGTGGATTGCTGTTGGCAAGTCGTGGAACAGTTGTTATTGACGGCGAACGTCTGGTTCAAGGAAATGAAAATACTATAAAACAGCGCGTTGGGTATATGTCACAGCGTTTTACGCTGTATGATGAATTATCTGTGCGTGAAAACTTTGATTTTGCAGCATCTTTGCGTCAGTTGGGACGCGCCCAATATTTGGCACAGCGTGATAAATTATTAAAGTTCATTGGTTTTAATTATGATTTAAATACGATTGTTCGCAATTTGCCAGGTGGTATTAAGCAAGAGGTTGCCCTGGGGGTTGCATTATTACACGACCCGACGGTTATTTTCTTGGATGAACCGACCGCAGGTGTTGCGCCTGTTGCGCGTCAGCGTTTCTGGGCATTGATAAAGCAATTGGCAAAATCTGGTAAAACGGTATTTGTTACCACACATTATATGGACGAGGCAGAAAATTGCCATCGTGTGGCACTGATGCGTTCTGGGGAACTGATTGCAGTGGACAGTCCAAGCGCATTAAAAAAGCAGACATTTGGTACGTCGCTTTATAATTTTACGCCAAAACATTCTGTGGCGACGTTACCGCCTGCGAAATTATTGGATATGTGTGAACCGTATGGGCTGCATTATCACGTGCGCTTTAATGATGACGTTGATGTGGCAGGGCAGATAAAAAAGTATAGCAAAGATTTTGAAATCGAATCGATATCACCATCATTAGAAGATGTATTTATCAGATTGGTAGAGGGGGCAAATCGATGAAATATTTTTCTTTGCGTCGTGCACGTGCAATCTTTGCCAAAGAATTTAAGCATATATTGCGTGACCCGTTTACACTTGTAATTGCGTTGTTGTTGCCATTGTTAATTGTATTGATATTGGGGAACTCTATTGAATTTAATATTCGGTCTATTAATATGGCGTATTATGATGCAGACCGCACTGAAACATCACGCGGTTTGGTCGAAACGTTTAATAGTTCTGGGTACTTTAAAACGTATGAACTGGCGTCGCCAAACGATGGGTTTGATGATGTTGTTGCAGAACGTGCGCGTGCGGTTCTGGTTATTCCGCCACAATTTGAAAAAAATGCGGTTGGGGATAAAAGTGGCGCAGCACAAATTATATTGGATGGCGCGGATAATTCATCTATTATGTCGATAATAAATTATTTGCAGACTATAAATACCAAGGCATCTGCAAAAATAAATAACAACCCACAAATCAGAAATACAGGATTTAGTTTTAAATCGCGATATTTGTTTAATCCTGAATTAAATTCACGTTGGTTTTCTGTGCCAGGATTAACGGCGGTGATTATTGCGCTGGTTGCGATAATGTTAACAACATTAACAATATGTCGGGAATGGGAACGTGGGTCTATGGAAATGTTGCTGTCAACGCCTGCGACGACATTGGAAATAATCGTCGGCAAGGTTTTGCCGTATGCAATCCTTAGTTTTATTGGGTTTATATTAGTGTTTATTGTTGCGCGTGTGGTGTTTGGTGTGCCGTTTGTTGGGTCTTATTTAACATTACTGTTGGGAACAGGATTGTTTGTTTTGGCGTATTTAGCAATCGGATTGCTGATATCTGTTTCTACGCATAAACAAGATGTTGCAATTCAGTTCGCGTGCATAATTGGTTTATTGCCATCGGTTATTTTATCAGGTTTTATTTTTCCGATTGAATATATGGCACGTGGCTATCAAATGGCTGCGTCTGTGTTCCCAGCGCGTTTTTATATTGAGGTCGCGCGTGACCAATTCTTGAAAGGCAGTCATATTGGCGCATTATGGATGCCCATTACTGCGCTGGCGGTCGCTGCGGTGGTATTGCTGATTATATGTTTGGTGCGTTTTAAAAGGACGTTGGAATGAAACGCTTTTGGGGATTTTTCAAGAAAGAAATTATTGCATTAACTCGTGATAAAGTTTTGCTGGCGGCGGTATTGATTATGCCTGCGGTGCAATTGGTTATATACAGTGGCGCAATCACATTAGAGGCAAAGAATCTGCGTTTAGCAGTTGATATGGCGCCGAACGATACCATTATGGAAAAGGTATATAATCACGCGATTGGTTCTGGCTGGTTTGTCAGTATTCCAAATACTGATATGGATGCCGTTACTGCGGTGCAAAGTGGTGTGGCTGATGTCGCAATTGTTGCGCCAACAGGTGGACTGACACGCAGTTTGGCGCGTGGGGACGGACAAATCCAGATTTTGATTGATTCAATGAATATTTTAAAGGCGCAAAGTATAGAGGCGTATTTGCAAGGCATCACATTATCTGCGGTCAAAGAATTAGGATATGCGTTACCAAAGTCAAATGTCGGATTTAATTTGCGAATATTGTTTAATCCTGAATTAAATACCAAATGGTTTATGGTGCCATCACTGGTTGCGATACTAGTGTTTTTATCGCTGTTAATATTGATTACCATTTCAATAACCAAAGAAAAAGAAACTGGTACGATTGAAACGTTGATATCTGCCCCTGTGTCAAAATGGGATATTATAATGGGCAAAGTTTTGCCGTATGTTTCAGTATCTTTTTTTGTAATGATATCGATTTTAGTTATTGGGTTATGGCTTTATAAATTGCCGTTTGCAGGGTCGGTAACATTGTTTATGCTGGCATTTTTTGTGTTCTGTGTGCCTGCCACAGGGATTGCAGTTCTGTTGTCAAATTATACCCGAACCCAGCAACAGGCGTTATTAGGTGTGGTTATTGTTGCGTTTTTGATGTTAATGTTGTCAGGGGCGATATTTCCTACGGAAAATATGCCAAAGATTTTGCAGTATATCAGTTATATAAATCCGTTAAGTCATTATGCGTATTTGGTACGGAATCTGATTTTAAAAGGAACGGATATAGGGTATTTTTTACGCCAGTGTTTTATGATGCTGGTAACAGGTGGCGTGGTGTGGATTGCCGCACTGCGTGGATTTAAAACCAGGCTTTGATAACGGGGGAATTGCTTATGAAACATTTAAAAGTTTGTGTGTTTATTTTATGTGCTGCGGCGTCTGGCGTGGCGTATGCAGATATGTATTCGGGACTGCAACGTGTATATGACACAAACCCCGTCATTGCACAGCAACGTCAGGCGGTTGATGCAGCGGGCGCAGATGTAAAAGTGGCAAGTACTGGTGCAAAGCCGTATTTGGGTGTTGGTGCAAATATTGGCGCAGCGCGTACAGAACTGATGGGACAAACGTTTGACTATGTCCCAACGCAAATTGGCATTCAGGCGCAACAAAATATATTCAAAGGATTTTCAACAATTGCCCAGATAAAGGCAGCCAAGGGCGTTCTGGAATCGCAAAAGGCGGTTTTATATGCGACACAACAGGATGTCTTTATGCAGGCGATAAATGCATACATTGATGTTCTGAATGCGCGTGATGTATTAAAACTGAATAAAAATAATCAGCGTGTTTTACAAGAATATTATGATTTTTGTGTTGAACGGGAACAGGTTGGAATGCTGACCAAGACTGATGTCGCCCAGGCGTCAGCACGTTTGGATAATGCGAAATACCATGTATATGAGGCAAACGCAGCGTATGATAATGCACTGGAAACTTTTCGGCGTATATATGGGGATACAGATTCAGAATATACAGATATAAATTTGTCGCGTATGTCGTCGGTATTTCCAAAAAGTGTCGAAGATGCATCAACCTGGGCATCACAGAATCATCCTGCGATATTGGCATTGCAATCCCAGGAAAATGCCGCACGTGAAAATATAACAGTGGCGCGTCAATCAATGTTGCCATCAATTGATGTAAAGGCTTCATTGATGCAACTGGATGATTTGCCGTATGTTGACCGTGTGCGTGATGGGCGCATCGGGGTGTATTTGTCTGTGCCTTTGTATGACAAGGGTAACGCGTCTGCAAATGTTGAAAAAGTCCGCTTTACAGTTGCAGGCATCCAAGATCAGATAATAAATACGCGTCGTGTTATCTTGGAAAATCTGCATCAGGCGTGGAATACGTATGATGCGCAACAGTATGCAATTTCTGCGGCAGAATCGGCTGTTCGGGCAAACAAATTGGCATTGTCTGGTACGCGCGAAGAACAGAGTCGCGGTCGTCGTACTGTATTGGATGTTTTAAATGCAGAACAAGAATTATTAAATTCCCAGGTTGCATTAACACGCGCCCAGCATGGCAAGACCGCAGCGTATTTTGCAATTTTGGCATCCACAGGATTATTAAGTCCGCAAAACTTGGGAATAAAAGTCAAATCAGAATAGTTCTGTTACAATTGCATTACAGGAAATAAGTACTATAATTTGGCATATAAAATATGGGATGTGATATGCAAAATATTGGTGAATTTTTATCAGAAAAGTATGGGACTGATAATGTAAAGTTCTTGGGACACGGCAGTGATTCGGCAGCCTATCGTGTTGGTGACAATGTGTTCAGATTTACATCAAAGGGGTGTGAATTGTATGAACGCGAAGCGCAAATATGTAAATTCTTGGCACCATATATATCGTGTCAAATTCCTGATATTAAGATTACGTCGGAAAATGGATGCTTTTGCGCAGTTCATAAAATGTTACAGGGATGTAAATGGTCGTGGCATAAATTCCAGTTTAATCCACGCAAGCAGAAAAATCTGGCACGGTCATCAGCGTGTTTCTTGGGTGAATTACACGCAGTCAACACAGACGATATTCGCCGTGCTGTCCCAGATATTGATGCGTTTGGGTATATTGATTTTGGGTTAGTGCGGTCTTTTCTGTCCCAGTATGTGCCAAAATTTATGTTGCGATTTTTTGAACGTAATTATTGTCGTGTGATTGGGGATGCGCGAACAAAATCTGATTTGGTTGTTGTACATTTGGGATTCAAGGGCGCAAATTCTGTCTGTAATCCCGATGGTACAATATGTGGCGTATATGATTTTGGTAATTGCGGCATTTATGAACGCAGTCGTGAATTTGTGCCTTTTTTAATGGGTGGCAATCGCGCATTGTATCGCGCAATGTGTCGTGAATATAAAAAACAGACTGGGGTCAGCATAGATACACGCCGTGTGCGTGATTT
>JBJEXB010000096.1:0-6819 GCA_051885395.1 Candidatus Enterousia sp.
GGACACGTTGCTTTATATGCTAAAACACTGTTGACATTTTTATTGATGTGTCATAAAATTATAAGCGTTATGCAAAAGTTATTGTGTTTCTTTACTACAACTACTACAACCCCTTTGGGGGTGTAATTTCTATTTGCGGTTTTAATCGCGCAGTGCAATAATTTAGTCAAATAATCATAAAATAAAAATATATACAGAAAATAAACGAGGTATTTATTATGTCATATCCAATCGAAACGGTACGTCATTCACTGGCGCATGTTATGGCGGCAGCGGTTCAGAAATTATATCCAGATGTTAAATTTGCAGGCGGTCCTGCAATTGAAAATGGGTTTTATTATGACTTTGATACAGAACATCGTTTTTCCGAAGAAGATTTTGAAAAAATTGAAAAGGAAATGCGTGCATTAATTAAATCAAATGGTCGCTTTGAACAGCGTAATGTCGATTTAAACGAAGCCAAAGAAATTTTTGCAAATCAACCATATAAAACAGAATGGTTGAATGAATATGATGCTGCGGGGGACGCTTTGTCAATTTATACTTTCCGCGACTTTACAGATTTGTGCCGTGGACCACACGTTGAAAGTTCCAAAGATTTGCCACGTGACGGCTTTAAAATCCGCACGGTTGCCGGTGCATACTGGAAAGGTGATGCGAAAAATAAAATGTTACAGCGTATCTATGTTGATGCGTTCGCATCAAAAGAAGAACTGGATGCGCATCTGAAAATGATGGCGGATGCTGCCGCGCGTGATAACCGTAAACTGGGACGCGATATGGATTTATTCCACTTTGAACCAGAATATGCCCCAGGTGCTGTTTTCTGGCACGACAAAGGATATAAAATTTATCGTAAATTAATTGAATATATCCGCTATCGCCAGGAACAAACAGGATATCAAGAAATATCAACCCCATCAGTTATGGACAGATGTTTGTGGGAACGCAGCGGACACTGGGCAAAATATGGTGAACATAATTATTCAGGTAAAACCCAGGATGGTAAAACATTCTGTGTAAAGCCAATGTCTTGTCCTGGTGGTATGCTGGTGTTCGGGCAGGGTATCAAATCATACAAAGATTTACCATTATACTTGGCCGAATTTGGCAAGGTTAATCGTTATGAAGCGGCTGGCGGTTTGTCGGGGCTGATGCGTGTACGTGAATTTACACAGGATGATGCGCATATTTTCTGCACAGAAGAACAGTTAGAAGAAGAAGTTGTAAAAATTTTGCGCTTTATCAAAGATGTATATGCGAAGTTTGGTTTTGACAAGATTTCAATGAAACTGGCAACACGTAAAGAATCGGAATTTCGTATTGGGTCTGATGAAGTTTGGGATAAAGCCGAAGGTGCATTAAAGCACGCGTTGGATGCCAATGGTATTGAATATGAAATCGCCGAAGGGGACGCCGCATTCTATGGTCCAAAGATTGATAATTATCTGAAAGATTCAATGGGACGTATTTGGCAGTGTGGTACTGTGCAATTGGATATGAATTTGCCAGAACGATTCGATTTGTCGTACGTTGGCGAAGATGGCGAAAAGCATCGTCCAATTATGTTACATCGTGCGATGTTGGGTTCAATTGAACGCTTTATGGGAATATTGTTGGAATCAACAGGTGGAAATCTGCCATTATGGCTGAGTCCAGAACCTGTGGTTGTGACACCAATTTCTGAAAAGTTCAAAGATTATGCAACAGAAGTAGTTGATGCTTTGCGTGGGGCTGGTGTTTATGCTCGTGCAGACCTGCGTGATGAAAAAGTTAATTACAAGATTCGTGAATTATCACTGGCAAAGACGCCTTTGATTGTGGTCGTTGGTGAAAAAGAAATGGCAGCACGCACAGTTGCTGTTCGAAAACTGGGCAGTGAACGTCAAGAAATCATTCCGCTGGACGAATTCGTTTCGCAAATGAAAAATGATGTTAAAATGCCAATGTAAGACGCATTTATGTGTGCAAGGCGATCTTGCACGCATAACATACTATTATAAAGAAAGGGGGAATTTATGCGTAAAGCGCTCTTATTATTATTCGTTGTGATGTTGCCTGTTGCGCTGGGGGCCTGCAGTACAAAGTGTGAAACAGAACCTGTCGTTACCGAAAATCATAAATTAATTGTGCCACCAAATTTTGGGGCGATGCCAAAATAATTTTAACCCGTTTATCGGCTTTGTTATATGAATTTTTTGTGATATAATAATGCGTATAGAATTAAAAGGGGATTTCGAATGAATGATGACAACACCATGGATTTACTAGATTTGGATGACGGCGCGTCTATGGACACTTTGCCTGATGCTGCCCCGTTTGTGGCACCACGTCCTAAGAAGCCGTGGTTGCTGTTGGGAATCGGACTGCTGATTATTGTGTTGGCGGTGTATATAATTATTCGTACAATTGGTGGAAACGATACATCATCAATGGATGTTGATTTGGATGTGCCTGCAATTGTTGTTGATGGTGGTGGGGATTTAAATCCGATGGATGTGAGTCCAAATCCTGTCCGCCCTGATGTTGTGCCTGTATCGCCAGATGCCACGCAAGCCGTGCCTGTGGCGGTACAACCTGTGCAGCCTGCACCTGTCGCACAGCCGCAACCACAGCCTGCGCCACAGCCAAAATCACAGGTCGTTACACGTGAAAGTGACGCCAGTGGTGTGCCAACACGCGTAATAGAAGACAGAAAGGCAGTCACATTTAATCCTGATAAGCCTGTGGCAAAACCAAAACCTGTCGCCAAGAAGCCTGTGTCACAGCCTGCGGCAAAGAAAACTGTTGCAAGAAAGGTTGCTGCACAAAATGGCAGTTGGTATGTTCAGTTTGGTTCATACAGCACGCGTGCATTGGCAGAATCTGCACAACGTAAAATCCGTAATGCACACATTTCTTTGTTCCAAGGAAAACAGTTTGTAATCTTGGCAGCACAAATGCCGAATGGTCAAACATTGTACAGATTGCGTATCGCATTTGCATCGTCAAGTGACGCAAATAGTTTTTGTCGCAATGCAAAATCTGACGGATTGGATTGTTATGTTGCAAAATAATTAAAGGATAAAAAATGTTTGGACGTTTTGGTGCCTGGGAAATTTTAATAATAGTTTTATTAGTTGTGATTTTGTTTGGTCACGCAAAAATTCCTGGGATGATGAAAAACCTGGCAGATGGTATAAAGGTATTTAAAAAAGAATTAAAGGATACAAAATCTGATAATGCTGCGGCAGAGCAGAAAGTTTCTGTAAAAAAGTCTGTTGCAAAAAAATCAACAGCAAAGAAAGTTGTATCAAAACCTGCTGCAACTGCTGTGCGCAAAACATCCGTGAAAAAGGCAAAAAAGTAATTAATTTTTATTGTTAAAATAAAAAATACCCACCATTCGGTGGGTATTTTTTTTTGTGCTTTTATTATTTACGTTTTTCGTATTCTTCTTGTTCTTCGATGGTCATTGTTGCCAGGGGACGCGCCAACATACGTTGCAGTCCGATTTCATCGCCTGACACAACGCTGTACCCAAATGTACCGTTTTCCAGGCGTTCTAAGGCACCGTCAATTTTTCGCATTAAATTATTATCACGTTGTGACATGCGCAGATTCATTGTGATTTCTTGTTCAAATACTGCGTTGTCCGAATCGTCACCAACGCCCGCCGCATCATTTTTTTCAGCCGAACGAACAGCGTTTAGTACATCGCTGCTGTCGTTGGTTAATTCCGCTTTTTGTGCGGTTAATAACCGATAAAAATATGCCTTGTGCTGGGGGCACATGTATGGTTCCGATTTCTTTGGTACGTATTTAGGTTCTAATTCAATCGTTTTATAATTTTCTGTTGCCATTTATCTTAGCCCTTTAATTCATTAATCCATTGTAGCAATGTGTCTGCATCCATTAATCCAGCACGTGCTTCGACCAATTCGCCGTTTTTAAATGCTAAAACACTCGGAATGCTGCGAATGCCATATTGTGCAGGCATACGACGGTTTGATTCATCAATTTCAAATTTAACAAATTTTACGTCGGGCGTCTGGTTTGATACTTGTTCAAATATTGGACCGAACATACGGCATGGACCGCACCATGTTGCCCAGAAATCGACCAGTGTTATGCCGCCAGAAATCATTGATGATAAATTTGTATCATTTGCGTGTTCTATTGCCATCTTTTTCTCCTTCAATTGGTTGATATTTTCATCGAGTGTATTATAATCATACAAAAAAGCAAGAGAAAACATAAAATGAATAAAATCATATACTTAGACGCTGCCGCCAGCAGTCTGAAACCAGAGGCTGTTATTGATTCTGAAACGCGTTTTTTGCGTGATGGGTATGCGAATTCTGGGCGTGGTGTATGTGCGCGCGCGGTGGCGGTCGATGATATGGTTGCAGACACACGGCATAGGGTTGCAAAATTTATAAATGCAAAGCCATCACAGGTTATATTTACATCTGGCGCAACCGACGGTTTAAACAGGGCTGTATCATTTGCGCGACAAATGTCACGTGTGTCGCATCCTGTCGTGTGTGTGTCCGATCTGGACCATCACAGTGCGCGTTTGCCATGGCAGCACTTGGCGGATACTGGCGCGGCAGATATTGTTGTTGCGCCACTTGATTCAAATTTTAATATTGATATTAAACGCGTACCATATTCAGATATTATGGTTATTACCGCGATGAGTAATGTTATGGGCACACCCCAGGATGTTGCGGCGATAATTCGCGCAGTGCGGTCAAAGAATCCGAATGTTGTCACAATTGTTGATGCCGCACAATATATTGCGCACTGTGACATAGATGTTAATGCCTGGGGATGTGATTTTATGTGTTTTTCAGGACATAAAATTGGTGCAGATACAGGTATTGGTGTGATGTATATACGCGAAAGTGAGTCATTGCAGCCTGATAAATTTGGGGGCGGTATGGTTTTGCGTGTGACGGATACAGAAATTATTCCAAATGCTGCACCAGAACGATTCGAAGCAGGGACTTTGCCATTAACCCAGATTGTTGGATTGAAACCTGCAATTGATTATTTAGTGCAAAATCGACCCGATTCGAATTTGATACATTTTTTATATGATGAACTAAGTCAGATTCCACGTATAAAAATACTGACCGAACGTGATGCGGTTATGATAACATTTGTGATTGATGGCATGCATGTGTTGGATTTTGGCGCACTGGTTGGCGCACGTGGAATCTGTCTGCGTGTGGGGAATATGTGCGCAACATGGATTCATCGTGCGCTGGGTGTATCGGGTTCTGTTCGTATATCAATAGGGGCGTGGAATACGATGGACGATATGCGTGCAACGATTGATATAATAAAGGAATTGGTGAAATAATGTCATTTACAAAACAAGATATTATATCCGCATTACAGACCGTATATGACCCAGAAATTCCAGTAAATATATGGGATTTAGGTCTTATATATGATATTGCGATAAATACAGATAATGTCGTTATAACGATGACTTTTACCAGTCCTACGTGTCCAATGATGGAAGAATTATTGGCACAGGTTAAATCTGTTTTAGAAAGTGTGACGCATCCAATTCCTGTGCGTGTTGATTTGGTGTGGGAACCTGCGTGGGATTTGTCACGAATGTCTGATGCGGCGCGTATGGATTTGGATTTAACATCGCAGGGGTGGTAAAAATGACATACAGCGACATTAAAAATAATTTGGATATGTTGACAGACCCTGTTGATAAATTGGAAATGGTTATGGATATTGGACGTGGTTTGGCGTCTGTGCCAGAAAATGCGGTATGCAATGATATTGTTGGATGCGCATCCAGCGTGCAAATTTGTCGCGTGGATAATAATTTTTTTGCGACGGCTGATTCGGTATTGGTTCGTGGAATCGTTGCGATTTTAATATCAATGGTTGATGGACATACCCCTGACGAGATTCGTGCAATGGATTTGCATAAGATGTTTGCAGATTTAAATTTAAATCTGGGGGCAGGGCGCATAAACGGTGTTAATTCTATGATTCGTTTTTTGCAAAATTTATGATAAACTGTATGTCACAGGGAATGTGGTAATGAACGAAGATGAAAAAATGTTTCAAATCAGCCTGTGGATGGTTGGTAGTGTGTTATTGCTGACGGTGGGATTACAGGTGTGTTATCGTACCCAGGACAGGGCGCGTGCGCGAATTCGCGCAGAAACAATTTATACTCAGCAGGAAATTGCCGCCCGTCAGGCAAATTTTGCGTCGTATGTTCGACCAGAGATATTGCGTAATTTGGTTGTCAGCGTTGCGCCAAAATCCGAAGTAATCAGTTTTCATAAATCTGTTCAAATTGACCAATTAGAACCCAGGGAAATTCGTGAATAAATGTTAGAAGTTGGACACGATGTTTTTAAGCGTGGATTTATCGGCGGCACAGGGAATGCGGGCGGTCATAAGCGTTTATACATTATATATTCGTTGTTTGTTTTGGCGTTTATTGTATTTGCAGCACGTACATTACAGTTGGGAATCCAGGGAACAGATCGTTCGCGTCGTGGGCGTGGTGAAGGTGTATGGACTGTGTCGCGTGCGGATATCGTTGATAGAAATGGTGATATCTTGGCAAAAAATGTTATGTCTGGTCATATAACATTGCGCCCACGCCAGGTCAAGGATAGGGATGCCGTTGCCACTATAATTCATCAGGCACTGCCGTATGAGTATTCATTATCTGATGCGTTGCGATTGGTAAATTCAGGGCGGTCATTCGTATATGTTAAAAAGTATGCATCCCCATCGGCACGTGATATTGTTATGGGTGCGCGATTGGAAGGGTTGGAAATTGAACAG
>JBJEXB010000097.1:0-6802 GCA_051885395.1 Candidatus Enterousia sp.
AGTACCGTTACCACTGATTTTTGAAACAAAATTCTGTTCACGGTCAACATCCAACACATGAATATCCAAGAATCCATTTCCATAAACACGTGTCTTTTGACCCAAAATCTTCATCAAATATGCACCCAATCCAATATCTGTATCAGCAACAGTTGTCTTTACATGACCTGCGATATGTTGACCAGGCAAATACCCCAAATCCATCGAATCGGAATTATCAGATGACATATGCGATACACGTCCCGTCACACCCAACAATAATGTCTGGGATTCCTGCCAATCAAATCCACCAGATATACTGAAACGGTTACCATCAATATGCTTGTTATCGGTTGCATTCTGATAGAACATTCCATAATCGACATCTATCCACGCCTTTTTCAGATTACGGTTACGATTCCATATAAATTCATCAAACATACGGTCTTCGAATGAACGGAAATTTGTATGTTCATTTAATGAAATACTGCCTGCAATTTGTTCCAATTCACGAACCTGGAACAGACGGCTGAATCGTGCCAATCCCACACCATCGCGATTTAAATTATAGTATTCCATACGATTATACAATTCATTTGCCATTGTTGACATATTTGAATTCTTGAAAATCAATGGAATTGCTTCTATTGGTGTACGATTATAGAAACCACTGTCATACAATTTACCAGTGATTAAATTATCCAATGCCCCCGCGGCAACATGTTCGCCATACGTATGGTCATCAACACGACCAACGATTGGCTGGATTTTAAATACCTCTACTGGGCCACCGAAACGCGGGTCAAATACAACATATAAACTGTCTGCTGTACCGTCACCATCCGAATCACGTACAGAAACATACGCTGGCAAATCTGTACCAGATTTGTTGTATTCGCTAATCGCTTCTAAGTAATCAAAGCATAATGTGCCACCATCGTTACAAAAACTGACATTCAGATTACGGATTTTTGCATCCAGACTTTCATCTGATACACCACCATCCGCATGTAACAACCAAATTGCGGTACCTTGGTCAACAATGTCAAACAATGTCAATCCAATCTGTGGACGTTGCAATTCACCACCATTAACCGCAACATTAAAATCACTTGCAGTCGATGTAAATGCACCATTAACCTGAATCAGTGCTGCGCCATCTGACGCATTGGTTATTTTACCTAATGTATTATCATCATTTAAACTGACCTTTGACCAATAATTATTGGTGGTTGTATTGGTACTCTCTGCTGTGGCATATGGCAATATTGCCGCGCTGATTTGGCTATTATTATTAAATTTATAATTTCCGCCAATTTTCATTTCTTTCAGACCAATGAACTGCGCGCCACCCAAAACATTTCCACCAACATCAACCATTAACCAATCATTTGATGGATTAGCTGCCACACGCAAATCAACCACATCAATATCATTTGCAATCTTTAAATCGCTGGTATTAATGGTTAAACCATTGGCATTTTGTTTAATTCCAGCCAAATTCACATTAGATGCAGTTAATTCATATCCACTGTTTACAATACGATAATCACCATTGGACAATGCATAACCAGTACCATGATACAGCATCGATGATTTATCCGCCGCACCAAACGCACCAGATAAATTCATTCCCTTACCCATTAAATCAGCAGTGCCTGTATTTACAATAAAACTGTTTGCTGTAACGAACCCATTACGTGCAACCAATGTTAGATTATCAGTATTTTCAATTGCGCCGTTAATTGTCAGTCCATCTGTTCCGCTTACCGTCAGATTCAAAGTACCATTATTAGTCAATGCGCCAGTAGATGCGTCGCCCCCTGCCATCATCGTTACAGACGCGCTATTTTCAACGGTAAATGCGCCAGCAATATTAACATCACCAGTTAAATTATATGATGCAGAATTATTTAATGCCCGAAATGCACCACCATTCGTGACAGACAAATCATGCCCAGACAAACTTGCCTCGTCGCGAACAATATTCAGCATCCCAGCATTTGTCGCACCTGCCGCTGATTGTACCAAATCACCCGAAACAGAAATATCATTTGTTGCAACAATTGTTTCCACATCTAATGTAGATGTACCGCCACTAATCGTGATATATGTTGAATTCAACGTATCACCGGTAACATCAAACGCCCCATTGGTCGATTCGATTGCCGCCGTTGTAACGGTTGTTGCATTAATTGTTGTATCATCAGAATTTGTGATTGCGCCCGTCTTTATATTACCAGTCGCATTCAAATTCATATTTCCAGAATTTGTTATATCAGCCGTTGTAATATTTTTTGCTGTCACATCCAAAGATTTCTTGGTCTTAACGGTATTATCCAAATTAGCATCACCCGTTGCAGTAACAGACAATGCACCATCTGCTACAACCAATCCGCCAATTGTCGCATCACGCGCAGAATCCAAAGCCAACGTATTATCAGCACCAATTGTTACACCACCAGAAACATCAACATCTGCAGTATTTGCAACTGTTTTCAGTGTCAACGTATCAGTATCTGTTACAACCATACCATTATTGACAGAGGTTGTACCATCAAACCACAAATTTTCAGTGACGTTTATTTCACCAGTATTTGCGGTTATTTGACTGCCATGAACAAGGAACAATCCATTACCACTCAGACTGCCAACATCCGTATCATCTGAATAAAATTCAATTGCCCCACCATTGCTGGCAACAACATCGCCATCAATAGTTGTTTGTGATGCCTTGTTCGTCGCACCAAATATCAATTTGCCTTGATTTTCAGCGGTCACATTCTTTTCAACATTAATTGTTTTTGCATCAAATTGTGCACTGCGTGCGAATAAATTATCTGCGGCAGTTATATTTCCATCAATATTTATTGCACCATTTGTTGCTGTTGACGTCAAAATAAATCCAGACGGACCAGACGCTGCAATATTCACATTACCTGCACCAATTGCGTTTACACCACTTAATGTAACATCACCATTAAATTGAACTGAATTACCAACCGTTAAACTATGAGTATTTTGTCCGACATTAAATGCCCCACCAGTCACAGATAATCCGCCATCCACAGACGCACTGCCAACCAATGCATCCAATGCGAAACTGCCACCTTGAACATCAATACCACCCAATGTGACAGAACCACCACTGGCATCAGAGCCTTTGATATCAGTCATACCACTGTAATTCGTGATAACACCATCAATATCAATCTGACGTGAACTAACAATCAATTTGCCGTTTTTATTACTGACAGTTCCTGAAATATTCACAATACCTGTTTCATCTGTCAGTGATGAAATTTCAAGTTCTGTACCGTCATTTGCAACACCAGCCAAATTTACATTATTTGCATTTATCAGCATTGTGCCACTGTTTGAAACGGTTCCAGCAACAGTCAAATTACCTGCGGATACAATATTTGTCACAGAATTTGACGCGCCCTGCACCGCCCCAGTAAAATTAATCGCACCAGCGCTGTCCGTCGCATTTATTTGTAATTTATTGCCATTATTTGTCACAGATGTCGCAGCAACAGATTTTCCAACAATCGTCATATTAGCCGCCGTGTTTGCCGCACTGCCATTTATAACTGTATTAGCATTAACATTACCATCCGTAATTTCTAAATAGAAAGACTTCAAATCCTTTGCAAAGACCTGCAACCACGCATCCCCTGCATCTGCGGCATCAACACTGCCAAATTTCAAAGTTCCCGTTTTCAGATAAAATTCATTATCTGTATCCATATTACTTAAATCGAAACCATGCGCCAAGTTCGTTTCGCCATCAACTTTCATATATAAGTTTCCAGCATTAACAAATGAACGATTCGTTTCATCGCCACCTGTAACAGACAAACTGCCCGCATTCAGGACAAAATCGCCATTATCCGAATCATTTTTCATTGTTCCTGCAACCGTGACATTTTGGGCTTTAATATCCATTAATGTCCCAGAATTTTCAATACTGCCGATATTTGCCAGATTACTGGTTGCAGTCTTGTCCTTGGTAATTAAATCACCAGTAACATTTATTTTCATAGAACCAGTATTATTCTGAATATTACCCGATTCGATTGAACCCGCTGAAATATTAGTTTGCGTGCCTGCGGTTTGGAACTGACTCATCACCAAGGCACCGTCTGCGGCAATGTTTGCCGTTCCACCTGTCACATCAACTGCGCCAGTTGTTATCGTTTGTGCAGACAGTCCCAACGCTGTTGCACTGTCAATATTGCCAGATGTAAAGTTACGTATATTTTGAATAGTTAATTTTCCCACGGCATCAATACTGCCAACTGATGCATCAACCAGTGTACCTGTTGTCTTTGTTGTGATTCCTAATTCACGTCCAGACAATACTTGCAACATACTGCCAATAGAAATATTACCGTCTGATTGAATTGTAAAAGGAATATCTGTTGCAACCTCTGCAAACAGGTCACCACCCGTACTGCCAGTATTATTTTGACCAATAATAACATTATTTGCCACAGTCAGCCCACCACTGACGCCAGCGCTATCCTTGCTGATAACGATACCGTTACCGCTTTTTATAACTTCGACAGTATCTGAATTGACGCTGTACGTAGTCAGCGTTCCATCACCACCATACGCAGCCCCAGCCCCAGGCGTACGATCATTAACAACAACTGCACCTGCACTGAAAGGCAACAGACAACACACAAAAGAAAGTAGCTTTTTCATCATAATTTTTATTTTACTCTAATTAGATTTGTGATTATATTATTGCACAATTCGTTTTCTTAGGCAAGACGGAAGTGTATATAAAAACAGTATATTATTAGGCAAGGAGAAAAATATGTACTCTATTAAAAAAGTTCATGCACGCCAGATTATGGACAGTCGTGGGAACCCAACAATCGAATGTGATATTGAATTGTCGGGTGGCGCAATGGGGCGCGCAGCCGTCCCCAGTGGTGCATCAACGGGCTCTTTTGAAGCATTAGAACTGCGTGACGGTGGCAACGCATATATGGGCAAAGGCGTTTTAACAGCAGTAAAAAATGTTAATGAAATAATCGCCCCTGCAATTATGGGAATGGACGCATCGAACCAGACCGAACTGGACGAAAAAATGTTGGCACTGGACGGCACACCAAACAAAGACAAACTGGGTGCGAACGCAATATTGGCTGTTTCAATGGCTGCTGCACACGCCGTTGCACATCAGAAACATATTCCATTATATCAGTATTTAGCATCAATATATGGTAACGAATCCCCGAACGTATTGCCGCGTCCGATGATGAACATTATCAATGGTGGTGCACACGCCGACAATGGTCTGGACGCCCAAGAATTTATGATTATCCCAAATGGTGCAAAATCAGAGGTCGAAGCGATTCGTATGGGCAGTGAAATATTCCACAATCTGAAAAAAATTCTGAAATCAGGCGGCAATTCAACCAACGTCGGTGACGAAGGCGGTTTCGCACCAAACTTTAATTCATGTGCCGAAGCATTGAATACAATCGTTGCTGCAATAAAAGCCGCAGGATACGTCCCAGGCGACCAAGTTTCAATCGGTCTGGACGTTGCATCATCTGAATTCTATAAAGATGGTACATATAAATTCGAAGGCAAAGAATTGTCATCCGACCAAATGATTGAATTCTATGAAAAATTGATTTCCGAATACCCAATTATTTCAATCGAAGACGCCTTAGCAGAAGAAGACTGGGCTGGCTGGAAAGTATTGACCCAGAAAATCGGCAACAAATGCCAATTGGTTGGGGACGACCTGTTTGTAACAAATCCGCTGCGTCTGAAAAAAGGTATTGATTCTGGCGTTGCAAATGCCATACTGATTAAAGTAAACCAGATTGGCAGCCTGACTGAAACACTGCGTGCAATCAAAATGGCACAAGATGCAAACTATGGTGTAATCATTTCCCACCGCAGTGGCGAAACCGAAGACACCACAATCGCAGACCTGGCAGTTGCAACAAACGCAGGTCAAATCAAGACAGGTTCAATGTCACGCACAGACCGTATGGCAAAATACAACCAGTTAATTCGTATCGAAGAAGAACTGGGCGCATCTGCCAAATATGGTATATAAAAATATCGGCGTGGGGATGTGTCCCCACGCCCAAAAGAAAAACAGATGCTAGGAAATTTGATTGTCATTTTAAAATATATTATCGCTATCATTTTGATAGTGGTTATTATACTTGCCCCTGCATGGATGGCGGTACAAACAAAAAAAGATAAAACCGATACAGTTATGGTCCGCATCGGCAGTTGGTTGCTGGGCTGGACTGTTATTGGATGGCTGTGGTCATTAATCCGCGGCAGTAAAAAATAATTTAATCCGTCACCATTAACAGCAAGCAATCACTACCATCTACATTCCAATCGCAACACGGTTTTACATCAAGTCGCGCAACACTATACTTTCCATCAATTTTTTCATAATAAATATTTATCTTTGCATAAAACGGCATTTCTAAACAAGAATATAAACCATTTTTACTAAACTCATACGCACTACAACTTTCCTGCGTTTGAATAAGATTTGTTAATTTCTGACGTAAACTATCTGTTGATACCGTCGTTGGTTGACATTTTCCCTCACTGACAAAACCCCACGGATTAGACTTAAAATAACTATTAATAAACACTTCAATAGATTCAATACAATTAAAAATTCTGGCATCTGTAACGGCATTTTCCCCTTCATCAAATTGAACCACATCAGGTTTGCCGAATTCAATTACTGCGTTTGTGGCATTGGTACTCGTCCCCTGAGGCATTGCGGTTTGCGTGTTTTGTTTTTTAGGTTCTTCAACGATTA
>JBJEXB010000098.1:0-6735 GCA_051885395.1 Candidatus Enterousia sp.
TGATGAATATGTTTGCACATTCGGTATTTGACCATATTGGGATAATGGCGCAATATGTGCAGAATATGCCCCTGATATGCACGTCAGCATTACTGTCGCAAATGCAGCAAAAGCACTAAAAAATCCCCCCAACAGATACCCCTTTATCTATTTATAAATAAATTATAACAAAAACCATATTGCAATCAAAGATAAAAATCCCCCAATTACAAAGAATGGTGCGAATGGTATATATTTCTGATGCTTAATTGCGCCCCATATCATTCCCAGAATACATGAAATTATCAATGCGATGGACAATCCTGTTGGCCCCAGCCATATACCGCCTGTGCCGATTAGTTTTATATCCCCCAGTCCGATTGGAGGAACATAATTTTTATCAGATGTATTGCGGTGGATGATGCGTTCGTATACGCCCCCAATAATTGCGGACAGTGTAAATCCAAATGCTGCCCCCAATGCGGCAGATTTTGGGGAAACTACCCATGGGAACCATGCTGTAACGACCAGCCCGATAATAAGTAATGGGAACAAGTATGCGTCTGGGATGATTCGGCGGCGCAGGTCGGCAATAGCAATGTGCGTGACGCAAAATATTGCCAATATCAATAAAACTAAAAAAAAGATGTTATAAATCATATTTTTCCCCCTTGCCTTTCGAATCGGAACTGTGTTACAATTATACAATAATAAGTATAACAAGGATTCTGTAACATGAGCAAGGGTTGGGATAACGCAACGTTAAAAAAATTGAAAGCCTTGACTGGCAAAGGATTATCAACAGCAGAAATTGGCAAGCGTTTGGGGTTGTCTAAAAATGCGGTTGTTGGGAAATTAAATCGTCTGGGGTGGAATTCCAAGGCAACAGGTGCAACGGCGGATGCGCCAAAGACAGCGGCTGCAAATAAAAAAGCAAAGACCACAGCAACAAAAAATGCTGCTGCGACACCTGTGGCAAAGGCGTCAAAGAAAACGACGGCGACCGCGTCTGTTAAAAAGACGTCTGCAAAGGCTGCGCCAACCAAGGATGCAAAGCCAGCCAAGGAAACTGTTGCAAATGCAACGGCAAAAAAGACCATGCCAAAGGCGGAGCGTGCAACAAAAGATACGTCAGACAAAAAATCGTTGAATAAAAATTTGGCGATGCACCAGCGTATAATTCAACATTCATTGGAAATGGCAAACCTGAAACCGAATCAGTGTCGTTGGCCAATTGGGGATCCTGATTCTGAACATTTCCATTTCTGTGGCGAAACTGTATTCGTGGGCAAGCCGTATTGTTATGAGCACTGTAAACAGGCATATCAGTTTACACCGCCTAAGAAAAAATAAAATCAAATACAAGGGATACGACATATATAATGTCAAGCGAGAGAGAATCTTTATTGCCGGCACATTCACCCAATGACAATAATTTGCCAACGGTTGTGTTGACCCATAATGATTATGATATTATGGGCAATGTGTTTCGTGCATATTATGATAATGCGCAATATATGGTGTTTGTCGTTGACAGTACACAAAATTCCCGAAAGCCAAATGTTCTGTTGGTGTTGCCCCAAAGTGGTGAACGCAAATGGGATGATATATTGACCAATGATTGGGGTGTTGATCTGGAAACAATTCGCCCGCGCAAGGATAATAAGTATCAAAAACTGGATATTGAATACGGCAATGTGGACGCGTATATGCGTCTGGTGCGTGATTTTCAGACAGGCGCGGATTTACAAAATGCGATATCGGAATTAAACGCGTTTCGCGATGATGCGGTGCGTCGTAATGCGCGCACACGATTGGATGCGGCGCAGGACGTGGTTGAAAATGCCCGCGAAACAATTGAAAAGACCAATATTTCAATCAAAGAACTGAATGCACGTATGAAGGATTTGCGTGCGAAGTTGGCCACTCAGAAAAAGTCTATTGGCAAAGAGCCAACGAAACAATCTGCGGCAAAAATATTGCGTTCTGATTCTATGATAGATGCAACGGGTGAAAAAATTGAACGTGCGCGTCGTCGTCTGGCAAATGCACGTCGGCGATTGCTGGTTGCCGAAGATGATATTGTTGCTGCCCAGAATATATTAGATTTGTTGGATACGGATTCAAATTCTGATACGAAAACGCATTCCGTTATGAATGCGCCACGAATGGATATGGTTGCATCAATGAATAAAAATGTGCCAGAAATACCCCAATTTAAAGAAATAATCACAGAAGAACCAAAGGCAGAAGAAATGGCCGAAGAAGAAGTAAAACCATTATTTGACAAAGATCCTGAAATATTGGATGAAGAAATCGCGTTTAAGCCGATTGATTTCGGTGTGTCCACCGCATCATCATCGCCTGTGGCAGATGTGGATGTGACGGTTACGTCGGAAACGCCGGTTGCGCCTGCACCATTGTCGTTCACACCACCGCCGTCATCTGGTTCGGAATATACAGAACCAGCCGTTTCGGGTGGCGGTTTTGCACCAATTCCAGATGTGCCAGAGGTTTCGTCTAGCCCTGTGTTAGATTCTATGCGTCCAGTAGATATTGCACCACAACAACCCACAGTACCTGAATATGATGTGCGCCCGACGGCAGCGACAGATGAACGTGCGTTCGCGTATGCGGCAGCAGAGGCGCCAATTGTTCAAAATCCGTCATATGATAATTTGGGGACAAATAATGTGACACAACCTTCAAGTGTGCCTGAATATAATAATTCATTGAATACTGCGGCTGCACCTGCACCTAATATGCGTCCGTCATCACCAATGCCAGGTGTCGCAGATGCAAGTGCTGCATCTGGGTTCCGTCCTGTATCACCAATTCGTGGGGCAACGGTTGCGCCAACTGGTTCTGGACAGCGCAAGCCAAAGTTAATGTATTATATTATGCTGGTTATGTTGATTGCGTTATCAATATTTACATTATGGATATATCAACGCAGCACCAGCCAGAATATCCCAGAATTAACAACAACTGCAAAAGGTACAGAAGAAACAACAGTGGCAAAAAATGATGCGACCACTGCACCATCACCATTTATTGATGCGACTGTTCCGCAACCCGTACCTGAGCCTGTCGCGGAACCTGTCGCGGAACCTGTCGTGGAACCTGTTGTGGTGCCTGTTGAAGAACCAGAACCTGTTATTGCAGAACCTGTCGAAGTGCCTGCAATTGAAAAGCCAGAACCCATAGTTGTGGAACCAGAGCCTGTTGTTGTAGAGCCAGCGCCAGTGACAGTTGAACCAGAACCTGTCAATGATACGGAAACTGCGTCTGATGTTACAATTACCACTGTTGAAGCACAATCGCCATTTTTGACGGAACCTGTGGAAAAGCCAAAGTTTGAACCAATAACAATTGAACCAATTGTTAATAAACCAGTGTATAACGTTTCACAGCAAGAAAAAATGTTTGTCGCGGATGCGGAATACGAAACAGATGCGCCAGTCGTAAATAATCAAAATGTTGTGTATGCTGATGATATTGCTTCATCTGATGATGTTGTTTGTTCAGATGGTGCGTATCCAGATGCAAATGGCTGCTGTGGTGGCGAAGTGTTTACAGATATGGAAAATGGCACATTTGCGTGTTGTCAACCTGTCGAAGGTGGCGAATGTTTCGCACCGTTACGTTAATGTAATAAGTTTATATGTTAAAAATCCTGCCCAATGGAGCAGGATTTTTATTATTTTAAATATTATGTTTTCGCACAATTGATAATACAGCATATCCCATTAATAATAATATGATAGATATCAATACAATCCATGATGCACTGTCATATTCTGCAAATGGTAATTTCATGTTCATGCCGTAATATCCAACCACAATTGTTGGCGCAATCAGGATAATGTTCCACATCGTCAAACGATTAATGTATGTGTTTGAATCCATATTAATGACGCTTTCAAATGTTTCTTTGATAGATTTTAACATCTTGCTGTATGATGTTACAACCTCGGTTGCCTGGGCAAGTTCAATGCGCGCATCTTCGGCGACCTCTTGTGCGTCTTCGGATTTTACAAAACCGCGCATTTTTTCCAGTTTGTCCAGCACAGAACCTGTGCCTTTTATGCCTGCCATGTACAGGGTGTAACTGTTTTCAACCTCTAACAATGCCATCAAGTCTTTTTTGCGGATGCGTTCTTGCAATGCTTTTTTAGATTCCAAAACGCGTTTGTTTAATTCTTTTAAAAAACGCAGGTATGATTCCGCAATGTAATAAATAATGTTCAAGATAAATTCTTCGCGCGATGTTTTTTCATCTTTTTTTATCTTGTCCAAGATATCGCAACGCTTGCGGCATACCGTTATAACCTGGTTCGTTGAATAAATAATAGACAACGGTTCCGTGTGCCACAGGGTGTCTGTTTCACGGTTAATAATTGGAAAACGTACGATGATAACTTTGTAATCGTCTTCGACTTCTATTCTGGGCTGTTCATCAGGGTCCAGAATGTCGCTGATGGTATCTTCGTCAATTTTGTATTTCGTCTGCAATTTTTCAAAGTCTTCGTGGTCAGGGTTGCCGACGTTTACCCAAGAGAATGTTTTTAATTTTTCTGTTACAAACATAATCATTCCCCCTTATGTTGTGTGTTTATATTTCGACTTGTTATACCACAAAAAATAAGAAAATCAATCATAACAGGAATAAAAACATCTGGGGTTGTTTGTGTATTGTGTGCTATAATGCAGCTAATTAATAATGGATGCGATATGAAGACAGAAAAACTGAATACCTTTACAATCGCGCACTATATATTATTATTTTTCGTGGTTGTTTTGTGCATTGGTATTGTTGCCTGGACATTGACGCACGGCGCGTCAGATGGCAATGGATCGCCAGATTTCCGACATGACAGCACAATATTGTAAATAAATGTTGTTTTTTGATTCCGTTTCAATTATATTGTTTGGCGTTGTCGGGGTGTAGCTCAGCCTGGTAGAGTACTTGCATGGGGTGCAAGGGGTCGCAGGTTCGATTCCTGTCACCCCGACCATTAGAATGAAAAAACGTCACGTCAGTGGCGGTTTTTTTGTTATTTGTTGGAATGATAAAAAAGGGATACATGCATATGTCTTTTGGGGGCGATGTTGTGTAAAATATATTTGTCCGGACAAACGATAAAACACAACCCAAAAGGATAAAAAAATGACTATGTCAAAGAAAGAAAAATCACAATGTAAAAATTGTACAGAACTGAATAAAACTTGTGACTGCAGGAAATGTGATACGAATAAAAAATCGTGTGATGGTAAATAAATGTTCAAAACACCGATAGTTGTCGGTGTTTTTTATTATAAATGGATGATGTATTTTCTGCTTGCACGAATCGGAAAAATATTATTAGTATTCGCATATCATCAAACAATAACAAGGGGGGTCGTCCGTGATTATTGGTATAGGAATTGATTTGGTTGAATGCGACAGATTTTTAGACTGGACCGCATTTAAAAAGCAGCGCATATTTACAAAAAAAGAATTGGAATATGCAGATACAGATACTGCGAATTCAGAAAAACATTTGGCTAATTTCTGGGCGGCACGTGAAGCGTGCCTGAAAGCATTGGGAACAGGATTTGGCGAAGATATTGCTTTTTCAGATGTGTCGGTTGTCCATAATGATGCAGGTTGCCCAGAATTGATGATTGCAGGTGGTGCAAAATCAAAATTAAAAGAATTGGCTGGTGGCGATGCACGTGTGCATTTGTCGATTACTGACCAGGGTGACTATTCCGTTGCGATGGTTATAATTGAAAAGATTTAAAATAAAAAATCCCCGCGTCCGCGGGGGATTTTTAATTTTTGTAATAACAGTTTTCGGTGTATGTGCCACTGCCGCTGGAATCGCTGAAGCTGCTGCCCGACGGTATATAACATGATGTGATTACGGTACTGCCCGCGGCGGCGGTTGTTCCATATACGCCGCCGGACGCCGAACAGCGTGTGCATCCCGACGTTCCGTTTGTTGAACTGCCATAATATCCGACGGCGCATCTGTATTGTTTAGTCGTGGAACAATTTGTGGTGTTGCAATAATCACGCATCTCGTACCCTGTGGACTTTGCGGTCCATTCGGTTGTGCTGCATCCGTTTGTGCAGCCGCATTTATAATAAGATATGTCCATGCATTCTACCTGCATGTTTGTATTTATCAGGTTCTGGCCTGTCTGGCATGTGTTGCAGGAATAGACGATTCTTGTCGTGCCACTGCCGTTCCCTCTATAGCATTGCCTGACAGATGATTTACAATTACTTGCGCTGTTTTCCACGTAGAGGCCTGAGTCGCTGAGGGGGCATGTCGTCGTACTGCAATATGTTGATGCATACAGTCGACCGCATGTTAATGCCAGCGATGACGCCACAATTACCATTAGTTTCATCATTCTTTTCTCCTGTTTTTTCAAAATGAAAAACCACCAAATTTTGGTGGTCAGGAGGTTGAGAACAATTGTACGAATTGTGTCGCGTATTTGAATATTCCGCGAACCCTCCCGACCCGTATGGGTTCAGGAGTTTGTTTTTCGTCGTAATAGTAAAAACGGCGCATTATTGCGCGCCATAAGAACATATCCCGACGCGTACACAGAGGTTCTCACACCTCATTGACGGAATACCCGTCAACATTGTCATTATATGTATATTGTGGTGGGAATACAAATAAAAAATCCCCAGATGGGGATTTTTTATTGGTTTTGGTCGTGGTATTCGAAAATCAAATACACATGATTCTGTTG
>JBJEXB010000099.1:0-6725 GCA_051885395.1 Candidatus Enterousia sp.
AGGTTCCGGACCTTGGAAACATTGTTCCGAAATATTCGATTGTTCCTGTAAACAGATAATAATATGCCATTTATATCAATAAACACAGATTCTGCACTGGATTTAAATTGGGCAGCGGCACTGGAATTTACAGACCCTGCATTGCGCCCAACACCTGTAACATTACCATTTCTGACAGATTACCCGATTGATAATCTGGAAATTAAATTACGCTTTTTGAATTTAAAATTTTAGATTCCTGATATTCGTTCTTGACACGGTGTCAGATATACGATAAATTTTAATTATCTGACACAGTGTCAGTGTGGAAGGGAATTTTTTATGTCAGAAATAACACACAACGATAAGCGTCGTTCAGAAATTGTAACCGCGTGCCGTGAACTGTATCACACATATAATTTCAAAGAAATAACGATTAAGGAAATCAGTCGCTACACCAGTTTTTCCAGACCGTCTATATACAATTACTTTACAACCAGGGAAAGTATTTTCCTGGAAATATTTCGCCAAGAATACAGTGCCTGGTGTGATGATATGGATGAAATATTGAAAAAGTATAATAAGTTAAGCGCATCTGATTTTGCGGACAAATTGGCACACAGCCTGCAATCGCGTTCTGTATTATTGAAACTGCTGTCAATGAATCTGTATGACTTGGAAGAAAATTGCACTTTGGACGAACTGATTTCGTTCAAGCGTGAATATAAACGTGCGTTGGATACAGTTGATCAAATGTTGCGTACTTATTTTCCAAAAATGAATGATAATGACAGGAATGGTTTTATATTCAGTTTCTTTCCATTCTTGTTTGGATTGTATCCTTATGCAAATGTTACTGAAAAACAGCGCGACGCAATGATTGCCGCTGGTGCGCATTTTCAGGTAAAGCGTATATATGATTTCGCATATCAAACAATTTTAATAATGTTGCGTGGTGTCACGCCTGGCGATAACAAAGAATTGATGATTATTCCAAATGCAGTGCATACAGATTTATACGATAACATGGAAAAGATACCGTTTGATAAAATCGAAGCATTCTTTAAAACTAATCTGAAATAAACAGGGGGGGATTTATGAACATTTTGGTCACAGGGGCAACGGGCTATATTGCGTCTCATACTATTGTAGAACTGCAACAATATGGACATAATATAATTGGTATAGATAATCTGTCCAATTCATCAATAGATACCGTTGATAAAATTGCGCAAATAACAGGCACAAAGTTGGATTTTTACAAGGTTGATATCTGCGATTATGATGGACTTAAAACAATATTGAATGGGAAAAGAATAGATTGCTGTATACATTTTGCCGGACTCAAGGCGGTTGGCGAATCTGTGGCAAAACCACTTGAGTATTACGAAAATAATATCGGTGGAACGGTTACTTTGATGAAGGTATTACAAGAAATAGGGTGCCACAATCTTATATTTTCATCAAGTGCAACAGTATATGGCACACCAGCTTTTGTCCCGATAACAGAAGATTGTCCAAAGGGTATTTGCACAAATCCTTATGGCTGGACTAAATCCATGATAGAACAAATATTGTTAGATATGCAAAATGCCAACAAGGATTGGAACATTGTTATATTGCGTTATTTCAACCCGATTGGCGCACATCCAAGTGGTATCATAGGCGAAAATCCTAATGGTGTACCAAATAACCTTATGCCTTATATAACCCAGGTCGCATGTGGTAAACGCGAGAAATTATTTGTATATGGAAATGATTATGATACACCAGACGGTACAGGTGTTCGGGATTATATCCATGTTGTGGATTTAGCTAGAGGGCATGTAAAAGCCTTGTCTGCTATAAATAACAAATGTGGCGCAAAAATATTTAATCTTGGCACAGGTCATGGATATTCCGTTTTGGATGTTGTTAAAACATTTGAAAAGGTAAATAATATCAAAATACCGTATGAAATAGTAGCCAGAAGAACTGGCGATATTGCATCATGTTATGCTGCACCAGAAAAGGCGGAAAAACAATTGGGATGGATTGCGGAATATACGTTAGAAGACATGTGCAGAGATTCGTGGAATTATCAATCAAACAACAAATAAATAAAGACCGGTATAACCGGTCTTTTTATCACTGCAAACGTAAGCCCGAGGGATGTAGAAGACTGGCGAAGCCAGCCGGAACGACCAATCAAATGCCCCGAGCGTAAGCTCGAGGGAAATTTACTTAACGAGTATGACGGCCGCGTTCATTTTGTAATTTATATTGAACGACTTTTGACAAGTCAACGACCGTACAAGTGCCACCAGTAAAGTATTCAAAAGAATCATTATAACCGGATGCAATCACTGGTTGACCACGATCGTCTGGAACAAATACATGTCCGGACTGATCGACAAATCCACGACCAATGAATACTTTGGTATGACCAGGGAATCTGACAATAGCACCTTTGCCAATATTAGCAAACGCACCAGGTTCCGGGTTTCCTATAACAGCACCAGCAACTTCGCCATATTGGCCTTTGAAATACGCAACAAAGGAATCTCCATTATAAATGGCATCGCGGCGACCTTGTCGCTTGTCAAAAACATCTACTTTGCCACGTTTTACTAAGCCAGAACGTCTTTGAGCATCCTGTACAGCAGTTGTTGCAGCTTTGTTACAATAGTTGTAATCCAAACCATATTTTTTACCTGGTGTGGTCAAACGATGGTTAACAGAGTCAATACCCAAAGCCATTTCCTTGGCGATAATTTCACCGAAAACTTCACCGACTTTTTGGTTTGAATAATTGGTCCAGTTAATAACAGGATATGAATTTGGATCAAAATATGCACGATTTAATGTCGCAGGGTCGAATGTTTCAGCTGTGACACGTTCGCCAGTTGCCGGATCAACATATTCCGTATGAAACTTATTCAAAGCATCGTCTTCACGATCTTCGAAACGGTTTTGTTTTGCGTTATTGGTTAAACCCCATGCCAACATAGCCCCAGCTACAAGAGTGTAGAAGTGGGTTGCTACAGGATGAGTCAAAGCCCTTTTAACGTCTCTTTTAGTTACATTCATTACTTGCTCCTTAATTTGGTTTGTATATATAATATAGACCAAAAGATAAATTGTCAATACAATCTTGACAATTTTTGTTTTTAGTATTATGTTTATGTGTGTAAGAAAGCAGAGGCGAAAATGTCGGAAAACCGCCCAGATGTCACCCACAAAATTTTTCAATTTTGTGGGACCCGACTTGGGCGGTTTCCTTAATTCTGTATTCCAGATATTCCTTTGCCACATAGTTCGGCGTAGATCGGTTTATCCAGCCCATATGCCTTTATCAATGCGCTGGGTGTTTGGCTGCCCCACAGGTCATGATAAGAAACGATGCCGTTTTTAACCGTTTTTATCAGCCCACTGGGCAGTTCGGCGCGTCCGATGCACGAAGAGAGAAAGACAAAACATTCGTCATTGTCGGCCAGATTTTCGCATGCCAGCATACGGGCATAGACATTAAGGGTTAAATCTGCCTTACTAGCGTCCTTTGTCCATGGACTGCCACCACCAATCGGGCAAGCGGTGGAATAAAAGTCACAGGCTAATTTTCGTCCTGTAATGCCACAGTCCGCTATGGAACTGTGGTAGGTGTACCGCCCCGTGCCATTTACGATAATATGCGCAGGTCGTGCGCCTAACACATCCACGATAAAATCGGTCAGATCTTCATCGTGCAGCATTGGTATCGCAACAATCGCGGTTTCAATCGCGCCGTCGTTCAGTGTTATCTGGGTTTTGATATCCAGCCCCAGATTGTCCGAACCGCGTGCCTTGTCATACAGGGCATCATTCAATTTTCGCGCTAAGAATAATTCGCGGTTGATTTTGCCATCCCCCTGGCAAGCATATCCAACGAAAACACCCTGGTCACCCCAGCCATCATTATCAACGCCGCGCGAAATGTCAGCCGATTGCACCCCAATCATGTTGATGACTTTGATTTTGTCTGGGTTAATCGCGTAATCACCCCAGATGGTGGCATATCGTTCATCGTATCCAATTTCGGCCAGTACCGCCCGAACATGCGCCGTCAAATCGCCCAGCGGCGCGGATGTGGTCACTTCGCCGCCCAGGACAACCGTGTTATCTTTTACCATAACTTCAACCGCGTAACGTACCGTGGGGTCTTGCTCAATCAATCTATCCAAGATATAACTGGAAATATAGTCGGCGATTTTATCTGGGTGTCCGATTGACACCGCTTCTGCTGTTCTTTGCATAATGTACTCCTTTGGTTTTTGCATACAGAACCAAAGGTGGATTGCCATGTTGCATCACACATAATAATCGTTAAAAAACGGGGAAAAAGCATAATGCACTCCTTGTTTAGTCCATTTATAAGGCAGGACAAGTCAGGTTAAATCCACCTTTAATACCAGTAGTATAACAGACCATAAAAACGAATTCAATACTAAATGCGATATCCAAAGGGAAATAAGTGGTGTACATATGTGTAAAATTGTAGTTGGTCTAGAGGCACATAAATACCCCATAAGCCATTTTTGTTAAGAAACATTAATATTTAAAAACAACAAAAAAACCGCAGAAATCTGCGGAAAATTCTTGGCTCGGCTTATCTTGCAGTTATCGAACAGAGTTTCCGGAAGAATTCGCTTCATTAGTAAAATCATTATCTGTTTACAAAGGCAGTTTATGATGCTTTCGCTAACTTTTTCCATTTTGTTTGCTGGTCTTTATATAACGGTTCTAAATTTAATTTTATCTCTTCGCCAATGGCAAATATTCGTTTTGATATTTCATCTTTATCATTGTCTGAAAAAGCTATTTGTTGAAACTCCTTATTTGTCGGGTCTTCATATAACATTTCAGAAGCATACCTAATCTTGCGCAGGAAA
This sequence comes from Candidatus Enterousia sp., assembly GCA_051885395.1. Classification (GTDB taxonomy): domain Bacteria; phylum Pseudomonadota; class Alphaproteobacteria; order Rs-D84; family Rs-D84; genus Enterousia. The sequence goes on from JBJEXB010000099.1 coordinate 4,887, forward strand.
GAATACAGCTCTACTAATAACTTATAAAGGTCGTCCCCAAAATAAATTAGGGATTTATTAAATATTGATGTGAATTTTTCGCTTTTGGCAAAATTTTGATTTAATCTATGTATAGGCGAGAGAAGTTGTAGCCTATCTGGATATATTGGCCATAACATTGCATTTGGAATGGTTTGCTTTTTGCTGTTAACGTCTTCAAGCCACTTTTTAATTTCTGATTGTTCTATTTGGGTGGTCGTATTTAGGCGGGCTTCTATTAGATTGTCTTGAAAGTCTATCACGGCAGTCATAATTTCGGCGGCAAGTTCAATTTTCTTTTTACCAATAAATTCACGTTTCCAGGCATATAAAGCCATGCCGGCAATAACTGCCGTGGCAACAGAAGCAATCATAGAAACAATATTATAAATGTTGCAGTTCATAGATACCCCGCATGCTTACTTTAAACTTTCAAACACGTAGTCCACAGGAGATTTGTATTTGTTTGGCATCATAGATGACACAAATTTACCAACTTCTGGGCGAGAGTTTAACATGTTTTCAATGATGTGACGTTGTAATTCTGGGAATGCTCTATGTGGGGTTAAAGCCCTGTGACAGACTGGACACAATTTTACTAAATTATCCAAAACGTCAACCGCATCAGAATCATTGGCATATGCGATAACATGATTTACTTCAAAATAATATCTGTTGTTCCTTGGCATAAGGAATGAACGATCTTTGATATTATATTGATCACCGCAACCAACACATACATCTGCAAATGTTTCTCTCGCAAAAGCGACGATTTTCTGGTTTCTGAGAGAGAACTTGTTTTCTGGTAACACTTCAATTGGTTCGCGAAATTCAAGATCTTGTCTTAATGCGTTTATTTCATTTGGAGATAAATCTCTGCCAAGAATTTTTTGACGATAGAAAATCAACCGTTCTTCAAACATGTGATATGCATGAAGTTCTCCTAAATTCATTCGGTTTACTTTTAATACATCGGTTTTATATTTATTGATGTTTGGGTATTTGAGTATCACATTATCATAAAACCATTTTAGATTTATTCTGATTTGTGTATTTCTTTCTCTTTCACCGGCTGCAAATTGTGGTTGTAATTCCCTGAAATTCAAATTTAAGCGTTCTATTAAATTGTTGGAAGACAATAATATTTTGAAAATATTATCCACATATCGTGGTGTAGGATTTTTTAGATCCAATGCATACAGACTACGATTAAAATCAGCACTCCCTCGCAACAAGAACATTGCCAAAGCGATTTCTTCATCCAACGGGTAATTAGCTGGCAATTTATTCAATAATACAATGATTTTTTCATAAACCGCGTTCAAGAAATCATCTAGCGAGATATGTTTGTCATTGATGACAGTTGCGGCTATGGTCGTTGCGTTTGTTTGAACAAAATCAATTCCATATTTATGGGTTAGGGCCTGAGCTGTTTTCTCATGTGAATCTGCCGGTAAAGGTAAAAACTTCGTTACTCTATATCTGGATTGAATCTCGAAATTTCCATCTTGTCCATCAGTAGCATTGAAAAATGCTACGAAAAGAGTTTCGATCGGCATTTGTAGCAATTGGCCTATATTCATAACAACCCCCGTTAAATATCGTTAAAAATTCGTTTATATGACATGTTGTAGAACTTTTCATCCAATTCTACACCAATAAAATGTCTGTTTTGGCGGACACAAGCTATACCAGTGCTGCCGCTACCCATGAAAGGATCCAATACCAATTCGCCAGGATTTGTTAAGGTTTTTACAAGAAATTCCATCAAACAAACAGGCTTTTGTGTTGGATGGCCCAATCTTTCTTTGCCATTTGGTG
>JBJEXB010000100.1:0-6607 GCA_051885395.1 Candidatus Enterousia sp.
CCCCAGATTGTAAAGAAAAAACATAGGAAAAAGAATGTAAAACACCTGCAAAACCCCCAGATTTTTAAGGCACAACACATTTATCGTTAATGACAAAAATCAAATTACGTACAACCAATAATTTGCACCAATATTTTTTCTGACAAATATGGATTTTTTAGAACTGGGCAGACAATGATATCCCGATTTGAAAATAGTCATAATACGATACAAAATTTGTTTCATATTCAGCGGTACGAAAATGATATTGGGCATACGGATTTATTGCAACAGTTGGCGTAAAATTATAAACCAAGCCAGCAATCAATGTTTTGTCATACATCATGTCACGCAAGTTTATCTGCAAAAAATCAAAGTCAAATTCCAATTGCACCGCCAAATCCGGCACAAAATAATACATCGCCTGTGCAACCAGTTTTATATTCCAAAAATCATCAGGCGTGTCCCAGACATATTGACCACGTACCGATGTTGCCCATTGAAAAGCCCCTGCCACACCATCAACACGCAATCCAAACAGCACATTATTATTACCCAACCTGTCATCATCACTGGCATTATGTGTCCACGCAAAACCATAATCTGCCGTTGCGGTTAATTTTAACGCGTGTGTTTTTATCAATTTATATTGCGCACCAACCGCTGCATCAGAATAATTATTCGCAGTTGTAAAAAGCAAACTTAAATTTTCAGTTGGTGTATATGATAAATTAAAACTGTCTGCATCTATATTTCCAGATTTAAAATCCGTCTGGTGCGTGCGCGTGGCATTTAAACCTGTTTGATAATACGTACCAACAGTTACAGAAAATTCATTTTCACGCTTTATGCGACTGATATCCAAACGCGCCGCATGCAATATATTTGGCATTAATATCAGCGCACAATAAAAACAATACATATAAAAACGCAACCACATACAAAAATCTTTGCACGCCCACCCCACCCTGCGCAACAGGACGATAATCAGAATTAAATAAACATAAAAAATGTCGGCGATTGCCGACATTTTTTATTTTAAGTCCCAAATTAGAACTGGATACCGAATTTAGCACCAAAGCCAAATCCATCTGTTACATCCCACTTACCAGCAGCGGTGTGTTCCATAGTTTTTGTGATATAACCTGCAACAAACTTGTCTGCATCAATGTTATAGTTTACACCAAATTTACCAGTCCATGAGCCATCATTTTCGACTTTTTCGCCATCAATTTTGTCATCCAGGAATCCTTTGTATTCAACACCAGCCATCAGACCCCAGTTCTTGTTCAATTCCAAGAACGCATCTGCGCCTGCGCGAATCATATGAACACCATCATCATCCCAGTTAAACGATTCTGTATTCAAATAATCGTAAATTACGTGACCTGCCAATGTCAGATTGCCAGATGTGTATCCTGCCTGGGCACCAACTGTCCAGTCATATACTGTCATATCTTCATCCAAGAATGATTCATGGTCGCCCCAAACTGGTGTAACGCCATAACCACCGAATACATCGATTTTCCACATTTGACCATCCAATACACGATAGTTTGCATTTACAGCCAATGCGCCCCATTCTGAATTATCAAACCAGTTATTTTCAGACAATGTTGTTGCAACACCAACAGACAGTTTGTCTGTTACACCGTATGCAAATTCCTGACCCATTGCAACTGTAGTTGTGTTTTGTGTGTGTGACGCAACGGTTGTTTCACTAACGAATTTGCCTTCCATTGGGCGATATAATGGATTATCATTAATTGCAGCATTCGCACCAGATACAGCAAACATAGCCAATAAAGATGTTAAAGCAATTTTTTTCATACTCTATCCTTTCTTTTTGTTTTATGGGCACTAGACTTTTTATCTTCTAGTTAGGAATATTTTACCAACCAAAAACGAGCCTTTTCAAGCCCAAAGATTTTTGCAAAACACACAAAAATATGATATAGTTCACACGTTTGCGATTCGGATTTTATTCCCACAAACACGATACAGGTGCCAGAAATCTGGCATTTTTTATTACCAAAAGAAAGATTCATTAAAAATGTTAATGATTAAATTTTATAACCAATGACGGTTTTAGTTCCCACCATTACGAATTTTTTTTATCGCACGCCAGTCAGCGTGATTTTTCATATGTTCTTCATAAGAGTTTGCAAACTTGTGTCCACCACGACCATCAGCCACAAAAAACAAATAATTTGTATCCGCAGGTTTTAAAACCGCACGTATTGCCGCACGTCCAACATTTGCAATCGGTGCAGGCGGCAACCCACTGTTACGATATGTATTATATGGACTTTCAATTTTTAAATGCCCACGCAACAGTGGCGCGCCCTGCATATCACCCAAACCATCAGTCAATGCATAAACAACCGTTGGGTCTGCCTGCAAACGCATATTTTTACGCAGACGATTTAAATAAACACTGGCAACAATTGGCATTTCAGATGCACGGGGTGTTTCTTTTTGTACAATTGACGCCAGTGTCACGATTTCATTCCAATTATTTAATTGCTTTGGACCGATTGCACCTGCACTGCGCCAGGCATCTTCGATATCTGCCATCTTGCGACGCATTAATTCCAATAACGCCAACCGATTCGTCCCCTTTGCCACACGATACGTATCAGGAAACAAATCACCATCATGTAAATCACAAACAGGCGCACTGGACATCGGATTACATTCAACCGACCCCGTCAAAGATGCGGAATTCAGTAATAAATTTTTTATTTGTTTAACGGTCAAACCTTCTGGCACGATAATTGTCGTCGTTGCAATTTCACCGCGTGATAAAATATGTGATATGCGCCAAATACTTGCGTTTTTATGTAATTCATATTCACCACTTTGAATACGTCCACCGTGTGCACGTACAGAAATTTTGAATATTTCAGCAGATGAAATTATTCCACGCTTTTGTAAATCTGACGCAACAGATGATACTGTGTCACCACGATTAACAGAAAAAACAACATCATCTTTTAACGATGATTCTATTCCGAAAAAATATAATACAACAAAAAATACCAGCGCAATTGGTATTATAACAATCTGCATAAAAACGCGTAACGGAAATATATTTCTTTTGCGTGCCATAATGCGAATATTATTACAGATAAAAAATCAATTGCAAATTTATAATAAAACAAAAAAGTGTGGGAATTTCCCACACTGTAATTTTCTGTTTTAATATTATTTTTCTTCGCATTCCTTGCCCAGACCAATTGTATTTTTTACAGGTGTAATAATATTACTTTTCACTGGTTCAATAATTGTAGTCTTGGCACTGTCCAATGTACGTATTAATGCACGACGGATTTTACCACTGATTGTCATCGGTAAATTATCGACATATTCAATTATACGCGGACATTTGTAAATTGCAGTACGACTTTTTACATGGTTCTGTAATTGTCGGGTCAAAACATCTGTGCCCTGGAAATATTTATTCAGAACAATTGTCGCCTTGACCGCCATACCACGCGATGGGTCTGGGACACCTGTAACTGCAACCTCGCGGACAGCAGGATGCTCTAATAAAACACTTTCAACTTCGAACGGGCTGATACGATAACCACAACTTTTTATCAAATCATCATTACGCCCAACAAACCAATAATAACCATCACTGTCACGATAGGCAACGTCACCAGTATGATAAAATCCATCACGCGATACAGACGCTGTCAATTTTTCATTTTTATAATAACCATGGAACAATCCAACAGGTCGCATTTCACGCATATCAATGCAAATTTCCCCAACCGTACCATCTGGAACAGGGCGACTGCGTTCATCCAACAATTGAACATTCCACCCTGCCGCAGGCATACCCATACTGCCAGGTTTTGGTTCAATCCACTGGTTATTAAATAACATAACACAAGTTTCTGTTTGACCAAATCCTTCGCGTAATTTAATACCCGTCATTTCCAAGAAACGTTCAAATACTTCTGGATTTAATGCCTCGCCAGCGATTTCTGCCTTTTTCAATGAAGACAAGTCATATTTTTTCATATCTGCATGTATCAGCATTTTATACGCGGTCGGTGGCGCACAGAAACTTGTTACATGATTTTCTGAAATCGCCTTTAATAAATCATGCGCTGTAAAGACCTTGGAAAAATCAAATACAAAAACCGTCGCACCAGCCAACCACTGACCGTACATTTTTCCCCATGAACATTTTGCCCATCCCGATTCGGATAACGTAAAATGAATATCACCATCATGTAACTGTTGCCAGAATACAGCCGTATTAATATGCCCAAGCGGATACATATAATTATGTGCAACCATTTTTGGCATGTCTGTCGTGCCGCTGGTAAAATATACAACCATTGTATCTGTGTTTTCATTTGGCACGCGTTCCAATGTCGTTGGCATATTTTTTATCGCATCATCTATCGCATCAGATAAAATCAACTGAATATCGTTATCACCAATTGCATTCTGGATTTCATTCACAACATGCCCATCATCAAATGCGATTATCACACGCACGCCAGCCGCATCAATACGATACTTGATATCTTCTGCCTTTAATTGATTAGTTGATGGAATTGGAATCACACCCAATTTATGCATTGCCATCATCAAAATCCAATATTCCCAACGACGACGCATAAATAATAAAACAGTATCGCCCTTTTTCAGCCCTTGGGCAGTTAAAAAATTCGCCACAGAATTAGACATACGCGACAGGTCAGCAAATGTAAAAGATTTCCGTTCCCCGTCATCATTTGTCCACAGCAACGCGACTTTATCAGGTGTTTGCTGCGCCAACACATCAATAACATCATACGCAAAATTAAAATGTTCAGGAACATTTGGTACTGCGTTTTTAATATAGTCATCATAATTATCAAAATGTGACTTTGACAGAAAATTCAATGCAAACATATTAATTCCTTTCTGCTTTCCTTATAAAAGTAATACCGCAAAAGAAAAATACAAGCGCAAAAGCGAAATAAAAACAGTTGATTTTTATCGCGCCTGATAGCATAATGCGCCCGTTACAAGATTTGCGGAGTGTAGCTCAGCCTGGTAGAGCGCTACGTTCGGGACGTAGAGGTCGCTGGTTCGAACCCAGTCACTCCGACCATAAATTTAACCCACCCCTGTGGTGGGTTTAATTTATGAATGAATGTAATGTTGTTCGAACCAGCGAAGAAAGCGGTTCGAACCGACGCAAAAAGGCGGATGGAAATACGCCGATTGCACGCAGTGCAATTTTGCAAGGTGGCGTAGCAGCCCAGTCACTCCGACCATAAATTTAACCCACCCCTGTGGTGGGTTTAATTTATGAATGAAAGACTTTTCTATCACATAAATTTATGATAAAATATTTCATCATGAAACGGTTATTTAATATCTTGTTTGTACCTGTGGCTTCGTTCATTACTTTTACATCTAATGGCGCACCACTGGACCCTGCAATCGCGATAACTAACGCCCGCATGAATTGCGACGGCATATCCCAGACTTTTAAATCTATGAAGACTATGGCGCAAATTAATACTGCCGTGACGGGTGTTGGAACTGCGGCAGGTGCTGGTGCAACAATCGTTGGCATTGCCAAGGCAAACGTTGATAAAGAAATTGAAAAATTAATCCACGATGTAAAACAGCGCGAAAGTCAATCTGGTAATATACGTCCATCCATTGACGAAAGCCAAGATTTCATCGACGGAACAACTGAATTAGTAAAATCAGCAGCGAAAAATCAAACACCACAAAGTAAATTGGAACAAAAGTCCAAGAACCTGGGCAATTGGCGCACGGGATTATTAGCCGGTAATACCGCGACAAATATCGCTGGGACAATCATCGCTGCAAACAACCGAACAGACGAAGATTTACGAACCCAGATAGATAAATGCGTTCGTTCAATCCACGATTTACAAGATTCAAAAATACAGGCACACATCGACAATACAGATTCTGCAATTATCCAAAAAATGGATAATATAATAAATGCATGTCGCGATTACAGTACCTTGGATGTCAGCCAAATTGACACCAAAGCAAAAGGTGCCACAATTTCCAGCGGTGTTGGAATTGCGATTGGTACTGCTGGCACAATAACCAGCGCAACAGCAAACAGCGATAAAATTCGTAACGACAATACGGACAAAGGCATAGCCAAGGAAAAGAATCTGAACACTGCCAGTAATGTTTTGGCGGCTGGTGCAACCGTTGCCAGTGGGGTCGCAACTGTATTTAATGCACAACAAATAAGTACATTAAATCGCGCACACGAAATTGCAACACAATGCAGCGAGGCACTAAATCAATGATACGGAAAATATTATTCTTTATGCTTCTGATAATATGTGCGTTACCAGCATACGCCCAAACAGACACATATTGTTTTTCATCAGAAAAATTAACTGAAATGCACGAGCAAATATCTGAACAATCCCCAGACATGCAGAATGCATATAATGAGCTGTTCGCAGTTTTATTAGCAAAAAATGAATCTGGTTCGATCGCGGACGCTGGTTGCATCACCCAAGAAGAATTAGCACAAATATGTAAAAATGTGTGGGATGACGACACCCAGACATGCGAAACATTTATATATGCAATTATGACTGAACCCAGCCGAAAT
>JBJEXB010000101.1:0-6589 GCA_051885395.1 Candidatus Enterousia sp.
CTGTGTGAACTGAGCCGTATTATGTACATGCGTGGTGAAAATCATCATTTGGGACCATATATAACCTTTGACGAACTGGAAACGCATAATGATGGTTTGATTTGCCTGTCTGGGGCGCACGGTGGTCCGATTGGTGTGGCGTTATTGAACGGTCAAGATGCCCAGGCAACAATATTTGCAAAGCAATTTCAGGATATTTTTGGCAACCGTTTCTATATAGAAATTCAACGCCATGGTATCGAGGACGAAATTAAAACAGAGCCAGGTTTTTTAAGAATTGCACGTGAATTAAATATTCCAATTGTTGCAACAAATGATGTTATGTTTGCCACCGTGTCGGATTACGAGGCTGCGGATGCATTGGGTTGCGTATTGGGGCAGACCAAGGTAATAGACCCTGATAGACATCGTAATTCATCAGAGCAATATTTTAAAAGTGCCGATGAAATGGCAGAAATATTCAGTGACCTGCCCGAGGCAATAGAGAATACTGTTCGTATTGCACAGCGTTGTGCGTTCTATGTTAATGTTCATGAAAAGCCATTATTGCCACGATTTGGGGATGACTTGGAAGCAGAATGTCAAATGTTGCGTGACGATACGATGAATGGTTTGGCTGCCCGTATTCGCGAGCATAATATTACAGATACTGCCCCGTATTATGAACAGGCGGAATTTGAACTGGGGGTTATCATTGGTATGGGATTCCCAGGATATTTCTTGATTGTTGCAGACTATATTAATTGGTGCAAAAATAACGACGTTTTAACGGGTCCTGGTCGTGGTTCTGGGGCTGGGTCTATTGTGGCGTGGGCGTTGGGTATTACGCACGTTGACCCGTTAAAGTACGGATTACTGTTTGAAAGATTCTTGAATCCAGACCGTATATCAATGCCGGACTTTGACGTTGATTTTGAACCAACTGGGATTGAACGCGTATTGGCGTATATATGCGATAAATATGGTCATGATTCTGTTTGCCGTATTATCACGTTTGGCAGTTTGCAGGCTCGTGGTGCAGTGCGTGATATCGGACGTGTGTTTGGAATTCCGTATTCTAAATCAGACAGATTGTCAAAGTTAATTCCACAGGATGCCAAAACTTTAAAAGATGCGGTTGATACATCAACAGAAATTCAAGATATCATCCATTCTGATGATGATATGAACAAGGTTGTGACCATCGCAGAAGAACTGGAAGGTTCAATGCGAAACCTGGGACAACATGCGTGTGGCGTTGTTATCGGTGACAGACCAACTACGAAAATTGCGCCTGTTTATCGTGACCCTGCGAACCCGTTGCCATCGTGTCAATTTGACGGGCATTATTTGGAATCGGCGGGGCTGATTAAATTTGACTTTTTGGGATTGGAAACATTGGTCGTGCTGAAATACGCGGTACGATTGATTCAGCAGACGCGCGGTATAAATATCGACTTGGATAAAATACCGGTCGATGACGAAAAGACTATGGAATTATGGCAACGTGGATTAACAGAAGGCATATTCCAATTCGATGCGACATTTGTTCAACAGACGCTGCGTAAAATGCACCCAACCAGTTTCTTGGAAATATCGGCATTGAACGCATTGAATCGACCAGGACCAATTGCATTTATTCCACAGTTTATTGCACGTATGCACGGCGAAGAAAAAATTGAATATGTGCATCCACGTGCAGAACCTATATTAAAAGAAACATACGGCATTATTGTTTACCAAGAACAGGTTATGCAGTTAACGCGCGTGTTGGCGGGATTTACCCGTGGTCAGTCAGACACAGTGCGTAAAGCAATGGGTAAAAAACTGATTGAAAAACTGAATGAATTGGAAGGTTTGTTCTTTGAGGGATGCGAGAAAGAAGGAACACTGGATCGCGCGACAGCAAAAGATTTGTGGGAAAAGTTCAAAGAATTTGCAAAGTATGCATTTAATAAATCACATGCGATTGCGTATTCAATTGTTGCAAACCAGTGCGCATATCTGAAAGCAAATTATACGCCCGAATTTTTGGCGGCATCAATGTCCAGTAATTTGAATGATACAGACCAATTGGCAATATTTGTGGACGATGCAAAGACGAACTTTAATATACAAATTGTTGCCCCAGATATTAATAGAAGTGAATCTTTGTTCACGGTCAAAGACGGTAAAATTATTTATGGTCTTGCTGCTATCAAGGGTGTTGGAACCGCGGCAACAGATGCGATTGTTGCAGAACGTAATGCAAATGGAAAGTTTAAAAATCTGACTGATTTTGCCAAGCGTTGCGCACCAATAATGAACAAGCGTATATTGGAAGCCTTTGCCAAGGTTGGTGTATTGGATTCGTTGGAACCTAATCGGGCATCAATATTTATGAATGCAGATGCGATTTTATCGTATGCATCAAAATCGCGTGGTGGCGGGAACTGTCTGTCTTTGTTTGAAAATACAGTCGAAGATGATGTTACTGAAAATCGATTGGTAAAAAACCTGCCGCACGTTGAGCCGTGGACTTTCAGCCAGATATTGGAAAATGAATTATCTGCATTGGGCTTTTATATTTCTGCACACCCTATTGACCAGTACAAGCATCTGATATCACGTGCGAATTTGGCGACCAGTGCGACACTGATGAATATGGGCGATCGCAAGCCTGTTCAGATTGCTGCAAATGTGGGGTCTTTCTCGCGGCGGCGCACAAAGACTGGCAAGGAAATGATTACAATCAACGCGTCGGACAGTTTCGGTAATATTGACGCGGTTGCATTTGGACAAGCGTCAATGGATTTTGCACAAATATTATCCGCGGAAAATGTAGTGTTGATTTCTGGCAAAACATCAATTCGTGATGATCGGGCATCAATATTTGTAGATTCTATTATACCACTGACACAGTGGGTGGCACGTGTCGCACGCAAGGTTACATTGGATATATGGAATCAAAACGTATTGCAAGATGTGAAAAAGGCAATTGTTACCCTGCCCCGTGGAAATACGCGTGTGGAATTAAATATTCATTCCCAGGGTAAAACGGTTACAATATCTTTGCCTGGGGGAGTCGAACTGGGGGCGAATACGGCAGCAGATTTTGTGGGACTGGGGATAAAGGTGGATATTCAATAATGAAACATATTCCTGTATTATTAAATGATGTATTAAATGCACTGGGGGATATTAATGGTCGCAAAATTATTGATGCGACGTTTGGTGCTGGTGGTTATACGCGGGCTTTTCTATCACGTGGTGCGATTGTTACTGCATTTGACCGTGATCCAAATGTTATGGCGGATGCGGATGCTGTTAAATCTGAATATGGCGAACGATTTACTTTTATTCCGCGTCCTTTTTCTGAAATGGCAAATTTGACGGATAAGTATGATGCTGTTGTATTTGATCTGGGGATATCGTCAATGCAGATTGATGTCGCAGAACGTGGATTTTCATTCCGTAATGACGCCCCACTGGATATGCGTATGTCCGGATCAGGTGAAACCGCCGCAGAATTAATCGAACGGATGTCCGTTGGGGAATTGACGCGCATATTGCGCGATTTTGGGGATGTGTCACGCGCATCTGTCATTGCTGGCGCAATAAAGCGTGCAATGCCACGTACTACATTTGAACTGAAATCATTGATACATAATCCAAAAGATGTTGCGCCTGTGTTTCAATCGTTGCGAATTGCTGTAAACGATGAAATGGGCGAAGTAACACGTGCATTGGATGCAGTACCAAATTTATTGAAAGTCGGCGGAATGTGTGTGTGTGTTACATTCCATTCATTAGAAGACAGACTGGTGAAAAATACATTTCGGGACTGGACGCGTGTGCTGGGTGACCCGCGTATGCCAACAATAGAGTCTGCCCCGTTTCAAATGGGGACAGTATCCCGTCCCAGTGACGCTGAAATTGAATCAAATCTACGTGCACGCAGTGCGCATATGCGAACGGTTATAAAATCATATTGACCCACCCTGCGTGTTTTTTGTAGGATTAAAGGATAATAAAAAGGAAAGGTATAATTTAATGAAAAAATCGTTGCTGACATTGATGCTGGGATGTTTTGCGTCTGTTGTTGTGATGAATGTTGCAATGGCAGTATGTCCTGTTTGTACAGTTGCTGTTGGTGCAGGCTTAGAGGGTGCGCGCCTGTTGGGCGTTGATGATGTTATAACTGGTATTTGGGCTGGTGGATTAACGCTATCATTGTTCTTTTGGACGGCTGGGTGGCTAAAAAAGCACGGCGTTACAAATTTCTGGTTGCAAATTGTGCTGCCATTTTTGGTGTATTATGGATTGTTGGCGTGCGTTTATTTAGTGCCTGATATTACCTTTGGTTCAAATACGCTGTGGGGAATTGATAAATTTATGCTGGGTGTAATTGTTGGCACTGTCGCGTTTTATCTGGGGGCGCGGTGGTATATTAAAATAAAGCGTGCAAATGGCGGTCATGCACGTTTCGCATTTCAAAAAGTTGTTGTGCCATTAACATTTCTGTTAATCGCAACACTGGTTTTCTGGATAATTACGATGTAATACAGGGGATAAAAGATGAAAACAACAAAGCAAAAGAAACTGACCATGGCAGAAATGGTCGAACAAATGGATGCTTCTAAAAAAGTTAATCCACTGGATTTGTCTTCGGATCAAGATTTATCGATTGCGCTGATGAATTTGATTTCACTGGAAGAACATTTCTTTTTCAGCGGGGCAAAGACTCAAAAAACAGGCTTTTATGATTTGATAAATACTGTTCGTGATATGCGCAAAGAACTGATGGGGCGCATCGTAAAAAAATCAACTGCGGAAAATGGTGAAGTATGGTGCATATCTAAGCATTTGTTGGCGGCATCTATGCGATTGATGGAAGTTGGCACAAAAGCCTTGGCCGCCGGAAATACACAGGATGCATATAACCTGTTTAACAAAGCGTATGATTTATATTCCTTGTTCTGGGGTATCAATATGGATTTGATTGATTTGACAGGTGTTCAACAGGCGGCACCGGCCGTATATGAACATGCAATGGCACAATGCCCGTTGAAAAAATCTGAAAAAACAGATGCGTCAAATAAGCCAGAAAATAATTCTGATGCAGCAGAATCTAAATCTGCGGTACGACGTTTGGGCAATTGGGTAAAAAATGCAGTCAATTGTTGTATTGAATAAAAATGGTATTGATTCACAATGCCTAAAAATGATACAATAGACACAGAGAGAAGATAACTTGAAAATAACAATAACCGATTTTTGCAGGATTTCTGTGGTTTTGGCGTGTTTAAACGTTGTTGGGCTGGCGGTCGCATCCCAGGCACCAAATTCACGTTCGGGTAATGTTGTGACGACGGCGCTACGTACTGAGTCAGCGGAATCACGCCGTGGTTATGGAAATTCATCTGTTGTTATTCCGTCTGTGGATGATGTTACATCGCGTTCTGCTGTACGTCGTGGCAGCATCCAAACGGTCAGTCATGCTGGCGTGGCATCGCCCAGTGTATCAAATGTATCACGCAGTGCTGTTAATATTCGCAAGGCACCGTCTGTATCTGCGTCATCTGCGCGTCCATCTGCAATATCGGCACGTGCGGCATCAAACAGTGTTGCGCGGTCTGCGGTCGTGATGCCGCATGGGGCATCTGTTGCACGTGGTGCGACGTCGTCTGTTGTTGGCGTATCGCGATCGGGCGTGACGCGTGCAACGACTGTATTTGATGATGTTTCAAAAATGGGAACGGGTTACGCAACGTGTCGTGATGCATATGCGACATGTATGGACCAATTATGTGCCAAGGCAAATGATACGTATCGTCGTTGTTTTTGCAGTGCCAGATTTACGGAGTTTCGTGATACTGAGGCCGCATTAGATGAGGCAAAGACTTTATTAATGAAATTTGAAGATAACAGTTTAAATGCTGTTGACAAGACCGCAGCAGAAGTTAATGCAATGTACACCGCAACAGTTGGGGAAGCAGCGATAAAGAAAGATACCAGTGCCGCCCAAGATACACTGGCAGAAATTTCTGAATTATTGTCTGGCAAAAAAAAGGCAACACCACAAAATACATCAACATCACTTGGGATATTGTCATTGGATTTTACAGCGGATGTGGATGATATTTGGTCTGGTGATGGTGATGCAACATTCTTTGGAGCGAATTCGGTTGATTTGTCCCAATTGGAAGGTGTTGAATTGTTTAATCAGGCAAACTCACAATGCTTAAAGATTATTGCTGATTCATGTGAAAACAAGGCTGTTCTGAATATGGCAAAAAGTTCGTACAGTATATTGATTTCACAGGACTGTAACGCATACGAAAAGAAAATTAATACACAACGTGAAGCGGTAAAAAATACAGTCCGTCAGGCTGAAAAATATCTGCGGGATGCACGTCTGGATGAATATCGCGCACATAATTCTGCGGATGTTAACGAATGTATTGGAAAGGTTAAATCTGCTATATTGGCAGACACTGCATGTGGCGCGGGATATAAACGTTGTTTGGATTATGGTGGTGCATATGTCAATCAAAGTACTGGCGTGGCTGTTTATTCACAACGTTTGTTTGAATTGGAAAATCTGATATCATTAGATGGAAAAAACTCT
>JBJEXB010000102.1:0-29370 GCA_051885395.1 Candidatus Enterousia sp.
TTTGCGCTTTTATTTTCAAAGCCTGTGTATTCTATCCATATTTATGACAAATGTCAAATTAAAAATTCAAACTTGACGAAATAATTTTTTTATCTATAATGCCAGCAACAAAATAACAATACATATTTAATATACAAAGTATAAAAAATGATACAAAACATTACGCCAGATATAAAAAAACAATCAATTCAATGGCGCGCAAAATTTTCATCAGATACAGAAATTGCATCCACAGGATATATAGTTAAGTACGCATTACATGCTGAACCACGTGGTAATCTTGTGCTGATTCCAGGGATGGCAAGTAACTGTAAAACCGAACCACTAATGCAGGGATTCATAACATGGGGATTACTGCACAAGTATAATATATACACATTGGAAACATTTCTGGCATGTTTTCAACCAGATGTAAGTTTCAACATCGCCAAAAAAAATACTGCACACGAACTTATCAGTTTAATTGACCGTGGATTAACTATTATTGAAAAATACAGCACAAAACACCCAATGCGTATTGTTGCACATTCTGCTGGTGCGGTCAGTACTGTCTGTGCTCTCAACCAACAAATTGCCCAAAACCGATTGATAAACATTGATCATATTACATTGTTCGCACCATTTATTGCGGACGAACGATTTACCAGAATCAAGAAATTTTACCGTGGTCGCAAATCAGATGCAGAATTCCAGCGCACACCAATAAAAATTGAAAATCCATATATTTCAAAGTCACAACCACGATGCATTTCTGTTTTACCATCATTTTTTGAACAGATAATAAATATGAACATAACAGGTCCAGAAATTGAAAAATACACATTCCCTGTAACAATTGTTGCTGGTGGTCGTGATACCAAGGTACCTGCTAATATATTACATGAACTGTACAAGAAGTTAGCATCATTGCCTAATGGCAACATGTTTAATTATGTATTATTCCCAAAAAGCAACCATTCTTTTGCATGCCAGTCAAATGAATTACTAAACATGATATCAAAAATAAATCCATACGTTATGCCATGCCGTTCGCGGTAAATCTTTGTACTGGACAGATTTTATAATAGTTTCTATAATAACCACGCTATGAAAAAAATATCACAAAAATTAAAGACCCTGATAAAGGGCGATGAATCAAATGGTCGCATCAAGTGGTCATTATATGTACGTATATGGAATGAAATTGGACGTCCCCAGTGGAAATGGTTATTATTCGGCATAATCGCAACGGTTGGTACCGCCGCTGCCGAAGGTTATGCAATCACATTGGTGCAACGTGTCGTTGACGATGCATTTATCCAAAGAAGTATGCAAAATATATACATAATCGGATTACAGGTTGTCGGTGCATACGGTATGAAGGGTATATGTGGATATGCCAAAGCATTAATAATGTCCAAGGCTGGATTACTGGCCAGCGCACGCCTGCAACAACGCATTTACAATCACGTCGTTAAAATGAATATATCAAAATTCTATGGCGATGGAATTGGCAAAACATTAAATTATTTCGGTGTCCAGGCAGGTGCAGTTTTAAATCTGATTACAGGTACAATTGTCAGCACAGTTCAACAAATTGCTACATTGGCAATTACATTGGGATTGATGGTGTATTATGCCCCACAAATGTGTGCAGTATTAATATTCTTGGTTCCTGCAATTATTGCGCCAACAATTTTGATTATGCGCAAGCGTCGTAAATTATCACGTAAATCATTTGCGATTGCCAATGATGTATCACAACATTTGAACCAAACATTGCATGGAATCAAGACAATTCAGGCATTTGCAAACGAAGATGTCGAAACCAAAAAATTCAGCCGTGTATTAAATGAATCAATGACCAACGCATACAAGGGAACCCAGGCACAAGCCCTGCAAACCCCATTAATGGAATTGATGATTTCAATCGGATTATGCCTGTCATTGATTATCGGTGGACATTTTATCGTCAGTGGTGCTATTTCAACCGGTGACTTTACAGCATTCTTGCTGGCATTAACCGCAGCATATAAACCAGCAAAAAGTATGACCAAAACTGGTGACACTGTTCAACATGGACTGCTGGCAGCAGAAATTCTGTTTAATTTCTTGGACAGCAAACCAGATATCCAAGACGCCCCAGATGCAATTGAATTGCATAGCAAAAAAATGTCTGTTGATTTCAAAGACGTTTCATTTGAATATAACGCTGGCGACCCAGTATTGCACGATATCAATCTGCACGTTCCCGCTGGTCGTGTTTGCGCACTGGTTGGACCATCGGGTGGCGGTAAAACAACTATGTTCAATTTACTGGAACGTTTTTATGAACCACAAACAGGTAAAATTGAAATTAATAACAAAGACATAAAGAAATACACACTGAAATCATTGCGTAACAATATCGCAGAAGTATCACAGGATGTATTCTTGTTCAATGGCACAATCGAAGATAACATAAAATATGGTGTCCCCGATGCAACCCGTGAACAGGTTATTGCCGCGGCAACTGCTGCAAATGCGCACGATTTTATTATGGGATTTCCAAAACAATATGAAAATTGTGTCGGCGAAGGCGGCGCATTACTATCTGGCGGTCAAAAGCAACGAATCGCTATTGCGCGTGCAATATTGAAAAACGCCCCCATCCTGCTGCTGGACGAGGCAACGTCTGCACTGGATACACAAAGCGAAAAATTAATTCAGTCTGCATTAAAAGATTTAATGCGTGGACGTACGACATTTGTAATCGCACACAGACTGTCAACTATTCTGGACGCAGATATTATCTGTGTTGTCAAAGGTGGTCGCATAATTGAACAGGGAACAGATGCTGAACTAGTTGCATTGGGAGGCGAATATAAAAAACTGCGTGACATACAATTTCGCCCAACCAAACGCAAGAAAGGTAAATAAAAATATCATCTAAAAACCCAAATATAACAAACATCATAAAAAAAATTATTATCTGATCCGCGTTTTGTTGATTGGGTATCTATTGCATTTTCTGTCATCTGTGACGGCATACACCCATTAATAAAAATACCCAGTTCATTATTGGGAATACATGTATACGGTTCCAGCGAATATCCTGGTTGACAATCAGTACAAGAGAATTCAACCATCCAACTATTACAATCTTCGGGGGTCCATCCATCATAGATACTCCAATACAGTGGATCACGACAACCACCATCCCAATATCCATTAGTACAATGATTTGCGCTCAATATATCGGCTGGTAATGGTGTCCCTATATCAGAATAACCTGCTGCAATTGCATATTGCGACCATATCCCAACAGACATTGCAACGGTGATTATCATTATTTTTTCATTGTTTCATATCCTGATTAAGCACAGGTCTTCCCCCCCCATCAATGGAATACCAATTGACGCTTTATATAATAATTATAATTTGTGCAAAAATCAATACAAATCATCCCCCGAATATGGGGGATGACTTAGTCAGCATTTATTTTACGGTCAAATCTTTGCCAGAAACATCAATATGGACTGTGCTGCCTTCGCCGACTTTGCCAGCCAAAATCAGGTCTGCAATTTTGTCTTCGACACTTGATGTAATCAGACGTTTTAATGGTCGCGCACCGAATACCGCATCGTATCCTTTTTCAGCCATCCATTTTATCGCCTTGTCCGAAACATCTAATGTTATACGACGTTCTGCCAATCGCTTTTCCAATCGCGACAGTTGAATCTTTACAATTCCTGCCATAACATCTTTGCCCAATGGGTTAAAGAACACAATTTCATCAAGACGGTTTATAAATTCCGGTCTGAAATGTGACTTTACCGCGTTCATATCTGGCAAATTACTGGTCATTATTATGATAGTGTTCGTAAAGTTCACAATATGCCCCTGCCCGTCGGTAAGTCTGCCATCATCCAAAATCTGCAAGAACACATTGAACACATCGGGCGCAGCCTTTTCAATTTCATCAAACAACAACACCTGATATGGACGACGACGTACGCTTTCTGTTAATACACCGCCCTGTTCATAGCCAACGTACCCTGGGGGACTGCCAATCAGACGTGATACAGAATGTGGTTCCATATACTCACTCATATCAATTCGCGTCATTGCCGTGTCATCGTTAAACAGATATTCTGCCAGGGCTTTTGCAACCTCGGTCTTGCCAACACCTGTGGGCCCCAGGAACATAAATGAACCCGCCGGACGATTTGGGTCAGACAATCCTGCACGACTGCGGCGTATTGCACGTGACACAACATTCAATGCCAAATCTTGCCCGACGACACGTTTGCGTAATTCTTCTTCGATATTTAACAGTTTTGACTGTTCTTCCATGCTTAATTTATCCGCAGGAACACCCGTCCATTTGCTGACCACCGCGGCAATATGTTCTGGCAACACCGTTTTATATTCACGCGCATCTGCGTTCATTTTACGAATATTTTCCTCTAATTCTGGAATCTTGCCATATTGCAAGGCAGACGCCTTTTCATAGTCGCCATTACGCATCGCGGTTGCAACTTCTGCCTTGGCAGCGTCCAGTGCAGCCATTGCATCCGACAGACCACGCATTTTTTGCTGTTCTGCGCGCCATTCGTCCGTCAGTTTCTTGGATTCTGCCTCTGTTTCCTTAATCAGTTTTTCCAAATCTTTCAGACGTTTTTTTGAATCTTCGTCTTTTTCTTTCTTTAATGCCTGCTGTTCGATTTTCAGTTGCATTAAATGACGATCAATTTCATCTAACTTTTCAGGCTTTGATGCGACCTCGATACGAACACGGGCAGCCGCTTCATCCATCAGGTCAATTGCCTTGTCCGGCAAGAAGCGGTCTGTGATATACCGATTCGATAATTTCACCGCGGACACCAACGCACTGTCGGAAATACGCACACCGTGATGCCCTTCGTATTTTTCTTTTAATCCGCGCATAATTGAAATTGTATCGTCAACAGTCGGCTCGTCAACGTACACAGGCTGGAAACGACGTGCCAAGGCCGGGTCTTTTTCAATATACTGGCGATATTCGTCCAATGTCGTTGCCCCCAGGCAATGTAATTCCCCACGTGCCAACATTGGCTTTAATAAATTACCAGCATCCATTGAACCTTCGCCTTTGCCAGCACCGACCAAAGTATGCAATTCATCAATGAACAAAATGATTTCGCCATTTGATTCTTTGACGGCTTTCAAAATAGCCTTAAATCGGCCTTCAAATTGACCACGGAACATTGCGCCAGCCATTAATGCGCCCATATCTAATGACAATAATTTCTTATTTAACAGATTTTCTGGCACGTCACCTGACACAATACGTTCTGCCAATCCTTCGACAATCGCGGTTTTACCAACACCAGGACTGCCAATCAAAACAGGATTGTTTTTCGTACGGCGACTCAATACCTGAATGGTACGACGTATTTCATCATCGCGCCCAATTACAGGGTCCAGTTTGCCATCTGCCGCCAGTTTTGTAAAATCTGTCGTATATTTTTCAATCGCCTGTTGTGGCGTTTCTTGCATTTCTTCTGGATTCATTGTAAATCCTCCTTACTATTATTTTTGTTATCCTTTATATAGTTGCATTTTTTCACCTTTCAAGATACAGGTATCAAATCCCGAAACCTGTTGCGCACAATAATATTTTACTTTATCATCAATTTATCACAGGGGGACATATGACAACTTTTTCCGATACAGACATTAAGCAAATACAAAATCACGGACTGGATATTGCCACTATCATGAAACAATTGCATGATTTCGAAACAGGATTTCCATATTCAAATATTAACCGTCCTGCAATTATTGATGATGGCATTATTTCCCCAGACGAAAAAACTGCAACAGATGCGATTGCGAAATACGACAAGTATCGCAAAACACATAAAATCGTAAAATTTATTCCAGCATCAGGCGCCGCAACCCGTATGTTCAAAGACCTTTATGAATTCTTGGATTCTGGCGTTATGAACAACGCGACCCAAACTGTAATCGACAATCTGAAAACATTTGCTTTTTATGATGATTTAAAAAAATATTTGCCATTAAACCCAACCGCACATGACATCATTGAATGTATTATAACAGAACGCGGATTAAATTATGGTAATATGCCCAAGGCATTAATCAAATTCCACAAATACAAAACACATTCACGCACCGCGGCAGCCGAACATTTAATAGAAGGCGCACTTTACGCATGCGGTCAAAACAACACAACAAATATCCATTTTACAGTATCCCCTGAACACCGTGACGGATTTGAAAAATTGCTTAACGATATTGTACCAGAATATACATCACAATTTGATACCACATTTAATATATCTATGTCATATCAAATGCCGCATACTGATACAATCGCTGTAAATTTAGATAATTCACCTTTCCGAAATAATGATGGCACATTACTGTTTCGCCCCGCAGGTCATGGCGCATTAATTGAAAATCTGAACAACATAGACGCCGACCTGATATTTATAAAAAATATCGACAATATATGTACGGATGACGCACGTGATATTACTGTATATAACAAAAAATTATTGGCAGGTATCGCCGTCGCCACCCAACAAAAAATATTTGAATATATCAACCAAATTGATAATGGCACCGCAAATTTATCCGCAATATCCCAATTTATAAATAAAAATTTGGGTATAACAAAATTCGCAAATGATGCACACATCTTGCGCGCAATTTTAAACCGTCCGCTGCGTGTGTGTGGAATTATCAAAAATACTGGCGCACCTGGGGGTGGTCCATTCTGGGTGCAAAACTCTGACGGCACACAATCATTACAGATTGTTGAACCTGGTCAAATCGCGCCAAATCAAATTGAAATTTTAACCCGTGGTAAATTTTTCAGTCCAACAGATATAGTATGTGCCACCCGTGATATAAACGGAAATAAATTTAATCTGATCGACTTTGTTGATGACACAGCAGGATTTATATCTGAAAAATCAAAAAATGGTCACCCATTGCGCGCAATGGAACGCCCAGGATTATGGAACGGCGCAATGGCACGGTGGAACACGATTTTTGTCGAAACGCCAATCATAACATTTACGCCTGTAAAAACAATTTGTGACCTGTTGGACACGACACACAAGGGGTAAAAATTAAAATATGAAAACATTACTTGACTTTCTGTGATTTTTGTTATAAATTATGCCGAGTTAAAAGGATTAGTAATATGCCACGTGTATGTAAAGTTACAGGTAAGAAAACAGAAGTTGGGATGAACGTTTCCCACTCTATGCGTCATACGAAACGCACATTCTTGCCAAATCTGCAAAAATTAAAATTCCACAGTGATATTTTAAATCGCGATTTTTCATTGCGTATTTCAACCGCTGGTCTGCGTACATTGACCAAACACGGCGGTCTGGATGCGTACGTAATGGCGAAACCAGTATCACGTTTGACCGAAGAAATGGCAGCAATCAAAAAAGCCATTGAAAAAAAGCAGGGAAAACCTGCCACACCAGCGAAAAAGGCTGCCTACAAACCAAACCGCAGCGCACGCTTGGTAAAAAAGGTCGAATCTAAAACAGTCGCAAAATAATTTATGCGGACGGTTTTGGCCCCGTGGCGGAATTGGTAGACGCGCTTGACTCAAAATCAAGTTCTGCAAGGAGTGTCGGTTCGAGTCCGACCAGGGCCACCAGAATTGAAAGCACCCCATTTGGGGTGTTTTTAATTCTGTGTTTTTCTGGCTGGACGAGAACCATGGTGAGAGTCCGGCCAGTAATCGGGCCCCACAAAAATTATAATTTTTGTGGGTGATTTGCCGCCAGATTAAAACGGAAAACATCCCTTGTGGATGTTTTTTGTTTTAAGTTTTGATGTTTCTGAACGAATGAAGAACCTATAAACCGTCATACAAACATAAAATTCTTGTCAGGATTTCTTATTTCTGAAATCAATCCTGTGCATATCAAATCGCCATACTGATATAGTTATAAAAGAATTAAATCTCTATTGACATTATTTGCACGATTTTACTATGATTTAATATATCACAGTGGGGGAACAAAGTAATGACAAACCAATTTCACATAAATCTTAATCGGATGGCACTGTTTACCGCGTTGCTGGCAATTGGGCTAATTTTGTTCCGCAGACAGTTTTTACAGATTGCCGTATCAAATCTGTACTTAAACGGGGTGATTATTGGTGTAACCTTGTTTGGAATTGGGTTGTGCTTTGTTGAAATATTTAAATTATTGCCAGAATACAAATGGTTACGTTCATACGTGCGCGGCAAACGCCGTATTGAAATGCCACCACAATTATTACGCCCTGTTGCGATTATGCTGGCATCACGTCCACGTCAAATTTCAGCATCTGGTCTGAATAATATGATGGATATGATTTTATTACGTTTTGATGATTCACGTGAATCAATTCGATACATCACAAATACATTGATATTCTTAGGACTGCTGGGAACGTTTTGGGGATTAATTTTAACCATTGGCAGTTTTGCAGATTTAATGACCAATCTGAATTTTAATGACGATTCGGTTCTACTCGCAATGCAACAAGGATTGGCAAAACCATTATCTGGTATGGGAACCGCATTTACCAGTTCACTGTTGGGACTGGGGGGCAGTTTGACAATCGGATTTCTGGGCTTGCAGGTTCAATTGGCGCAAAATTCAATATTTAATGAACTGCAAGAATATTTTGCGGCACACACACGTGTTGCTGCACCAGTTGCCGACACAACAATTGTAACAGATTTTTCCACCACAGATGAATCATCATCTGATAAATAAAATAATAAGAATCAAAGAGAGAGAGAACAAATGTTAAACTTTCGCAACCAAGACAGAACAAATACATGGCCAGGATTTGTGGACCTGTTTTCGAATTTGGTTATTATTTTAATATTTCTGTTGATTGTATTTGTGTTTTTATGGACAACAACCAGCGTGTTTAACAAAAGCACGGGTGCAAAAACTGTTGCTGAATTAAAAGAAGCAAACAATGCCCAGGCAGAACGCATCCAGCAAATGGCCGCAGACGAAGAAGAAGCAAAACGCTTGCTGATTTTGGCACGCAAAGAACTGGAAAATCTGGAATCAAATAACGCAGCATTAACAACCGAAATCCAAGAAATGGATTTAAGCATCGAAGATTTAATTTCCGCCTATGAATCCAAGGTTGTTGAACTGCAATCCCAGGGCGTAAATATGCAGCAAACAATTGCCGAATTAACAGAACAATTAAATCAGGCAACATTGGATAAACAACGTACAGCCGAATTGGAACAAGAACGCAAAAAATTACAGGACGAAATGAACACGCAGCGTGCATCATTGTCTGAACAACTGGCAAAATTGCAAGCCGCCCTGGATGCCGCCGAAGAAAAATCACGCGAACAAGAAGTTCAATATGTTGAAATGTCATCACGCCTGAACAAGGCATTGGCTGACAAAGTTGCAGAATTGAATAATATGTCCAAATATCAGTCTGCGTTTTACAGGGCTATTAAAGAGGCTTTGGGCGACACCACCGCTATCAAGCAAGAAGGCGACCGCTTTATCGTCCCCAGCGATATTTTATTCGCCAGTGGTTCATACACAATATCATCAGATGGTAAAAACCAACTGCGAACAATCGCAAATGTGATAAAAAATCTGGAAAATGAAATTCCATCAGACGTAAAATGGATTATACGTGTTGATGGTCATACAGATAACAAAGCGGTCATACCAGGCACACGTGGATATCGCAATAATATGCAATTGTCATTACTGCGCGCAACGGCTGTTGTGGACGAACTGTCACGCGGCGGTGTAAATCGCACCCGTCTGTTACCAAGTGGCTTTGGTGATTTACATCCATTCGCCCCAGGCAATACTGCCGCCGACCTGCAAAAAAATCGTCGAATTGAATTACAATTAACAAATCAATAATAAACATCTGTCCCCATGGTAACATAACTTGGGGATTTTTATTATAGGCGTGCCTTCAACCACAAAAAAAATTGTTTATTGTGCTGGGACTTACATTCAAAATACTGGCTATCTTGCGATTTGAAAAGCCCATATTACGTAAATCAAAAATCTTATTTGATAAGCCGTCTAGTTTATGTTTTTTATTTTTACACCCACGAATTCGCCCTAACCTTTCACCACGGCAACGTTTGATTGCCAGTGCCTCACGCGTGCGCTGCGATATTAAATCGCGTTCTATTTCCGCAGACAATGCAAATGCGAACGCCAGAACTTTACTTTGAATATTATCCCCCAGTTCATAGCCATCTTTGACAGTATAAACCACCGCGCCAACATTCATACAATGTTCCAATATACGCATTATCATAAACAGTTTGCGTCCCAACCGCGATAATTCAGAACATATAATAATATCGCCTTTTTTTATTTTACGCAGTAATCCACCCAATGCACGCTTTTCAGGTGGCAATGTACCCGATATACCATCGTCATAAATGTATTTATCAACCGTCAACCCCATTTGCCCACACTTTGTAATAATACCCAGTTTTTGATTTTCACAATCTTGTTTGTCTGTTGACACACGAACATACGCATAAACCATCAGAAATCCTTTTTTTATTTATAGAAAAAACACCGCCAAAGACGGTGTATGAATTTATTTATCGAACCATTAATTTGTTCAATTTCTGCCCCAGATTATATCAAAAAAATTGGGTAAAAGCAATAGAATTTCTAAAAAATCGCTTGCATAATTTCAACCTTGGATAGAATTGTGCAATTAATTCTAGTCACCCATCAACGCGTGGGACAATGCAAAAATGGCAAATGCAAGTCTGCAATCTGCGAAACAGGTAAAAAATGATGAGTTTTACACTCAGTTTTCAGACATAAAAACAGAATGCGATAAATACGCACGCGCATTTCGGGGCAAGGTTATTTATTGCAACTGTGATGACCATTATGGCATCAGCAAAGGCACACCAAAATCAAACTTTATAAAATATTTTGCTGATAATTTTCAAGCGTTCGGATTAAAACGCTTAATTGCCACCCATTACGAGAAAGACGGCAGTAATAGTTGTGCATATATCCTGGACCGCGATATCACAGGTGATGGCATTATATGTTTAGAAGATATAGAAGAAATTCCGCTGCGTTGCGATGGCGATTTTCGCAGCGATGAATGTATTAAATTTCTGAAACAAGCAGATATTGTTATCACCAATCCGCCATTTTCATTATTCCGTGAATATGTTGCCCAATTGATAGAATATAATAAAAAATTTTTGATAATTGGAAATGATAATTGTCGCACATACAAAGAAATATTTCCACTGATACAAACCAATAAAATGTGGTGCGGGTATGGTTCAGTAAAACAATTTGCAAAACCAAACGGCGAAACACAAAGTTTTGGGAATGTTTCATGGTATACCAATCTGCCGAACGCACGCAGAAATGAATGGCTAAATACGGGGGCGGAATACACAGGGCACGAATCCGAATATCCGAAATACGATAACTATGATGCCATAGAAGTCAGCAAAGTTTCACATATTCCAATGGACTATGATGGGGTAATGGGCGTTCCAATTACATTTCTGGACAAACACAATCCCGAACAATTTGAAATTGTCGGAATGTGCGAGAACGAAGACCTGTATAAATTGAAAATAAAAAAATACTCTGCCGAAGAATGCAAAAATGCATATCGTATCCTGTTCAAAAAAAATGGGGTTTATGACTTAAATGCAGCAGGCGTCTTAAATCGTGATGGAATTTATAAAAAAGTTTATCAACGTATTCTTATACGCAAAAAAAAGGCAAATAAATGACAATGAAAGTAATCGACCCAAAAGATGAATTTGGTAAAGACTTTATTACCATTGCCGATATTGTTAATGGGTATTGTGATAATCACGAAGGGGGTGTCACTGGTTTTGCTGGGCGACTGAACATTCGACCCGCATATCAACGCGAATTTATATACGATTCTGCAAAACGCGAAAAAGTTATTCATAGTATTTATAACGGATTACCACTAAACTTTATTTACTGGGCAAAAAATCCAGATGGCACATACGAAGTTATTGATGGTCAGCAACGCTTAATATCTATCTGTCAATTTGCAACAAATGATGATGGCTTTGGCAATCCAATCGCAATTATGTTTAACGGGAAAAATACAGATACCATTGAATCTTTACGCGATTTTTCACCTGATAAATATGATTATATTATGCACAAATATAAATTACAAATTTGTATTTGCGAAGGAACCGACGATGAAAAACTGGACTGGTTTAACACAATTAATATCGCGGGTATTCCAATGACACCCCAAGAATTGTTAAATGCAAACTTTACAGGTCCATGGTTAAATCACGCAAAAGAACTGTTCAGCAAATCACAAAATAATTTGGCACTGAATGAATCATATCACGGTAACGGCGCGGCAGACTCTGATAAGCCATTAGTTATCCCCAGTACCAATGGCGATAAATTTAGCCCAAAGCGGGTTGAACGCCAAGCATTACTGGAACTGGCGCTATCGTGGATTGTAAATTCAGATGAACGTGGCAACGAACGTGTCACAGACAATGAAATCAACCGCATAATAAACCCAAAGATAAAAGAATATATGGCTATTAATCGCACAAAACCAAACGCTAACGAATTATGGAATTATTACAAGGCTGTTTTAGATTGGGTCAAAGCACGATTTCCAGAATACTATGAAGAAATGCGCGGCATTGATTGGGGAACACTGTATGCAAAATACAAGCATGATGCAACAGATTACAGTGCACGTGTCGCACAACTGATGGCGGATAGCGAAGTTAAATCTAAACGCGGAATCTTTGAATTTGTTTTTGACGAAGAAAACAATTTTCCAAAACTGTCACTGCGTGATTTTGATGACGCAACAAAACGCACACAATATCAAAAACAAGGCGGTATTTGCCCATACTGTAAAAACACATCAAATGAAAATAAAATTTGGAAATTATCAGAAATGGACGCAGACCATATCATTGCGTGGCGCAATGGTGGCAAAACAGAGCCAGCGAACTGTCAAATGCTGTGCCGACACCATAACCACGAAAAAGGTAACCGCTGGTAAAACAAAATCCCCAACATTGGGGATTTTTATTAACGAAAGAAAATATATGTGATTACTGATTTATCAATTCGACATAGTCAACATCAACCTCGGTATTAAATACACCACGGTCAATTTCACCATATACTTTGATTGTATCATTTGGTGTAACATTTACACCGCGCCAATCATCATCATCTATTTCGATAATGACTGTACCTGCACCATCTTGGAATAAATATTTTTCACCACCTGTACGTTTTACAATTTTTCCAGTCATTACAACAGGCGTATCATCACGCAATTCCGTTATTTGTTCTGTTGTAACAATTGTATCTGTACCACCTGAAAAACCGCCCTTGCCTGTTGTAACAGTTGTGACCGTTTCTTGAAATTCGGCATGCGCCGCACCAACTAATAATATTGCCCCCAATGCAACAATAGAAACTTTTTTCATATCATTCCCCCTTTGTATTTTATCCGTGTAATACGATTATATCACAAATTATATTCAAAAAATCTAGGAATAAAAAAATGCTCCATTCGGAGCATTTTTTATTTGATAACATGCACATCCATTTGTGGAAATGGGAAGTTTAATTTCTTCTTTGGTAATGTTTCATAAATCTTTTCGCGAATATCTGCCGCCGCAGGATACATATCAGCGTATGACGTCCAAAAACGAACAGTCAAAACAACCGCACTGTCTGCCAAATCCGACACAAAAACAGTTGGAACGGCTGGCTTATTCAAAACACGCGAATCCGCAGCCAATATATCCATAATTACAGAACGCGCTTTTTCAACATTGTCACCGTATGAAATACCAATGGTTAAATCTGTACGACGATTTCCACCACGCGACATATTTGTAATTACACCATTTGATAAATTTGAATTTGGCACAATAACAACCTGGTTATCAAAAGTTTGAATTTCTGTTGTAAAAATCATAATTCTTTTTACGACACCCGTTTGACCACTGGGACTAATAATCGTATCACCAACCTTGAATGGCTTAAAGAACAGTATCACCAACCCACCTGCAACATTTTGCATTGTCCCAGATAGAGCCATACCAACAGCCAATGCCGCTGCACCTAATGCCGCAGTAATTGCCGTCATCTGGACACCAACCGTGGTCAGAACGATAACAAAAACAAATACTTTTGATATTATGCTGACAAATGAAGCCAAGAACGACTGCAATGATGGTTCCAGTTTACGACGTTCCATTCCACGCTTTACAATCTTGGTCAAACGTGCCGACAGCCATAATCCAATAGATAATATTACCAATGCAATCATTATCTTTAAACTGAACCGCAATGCGCCTTCTATAAATTGGCGTAACAGGTCATGGAAATTAATATTTACTAATGGTGATGATGTATCTGGCGTCATAATTTTATACCCCCTATGCTTTACTACACGCCCCCCAGCATTACGCTGGGGTTATAAATTGTTTCATACATTACATTATAATGTCTTCGCAATCAGGTCCCTTGGTCGAAACATCGCAACTTTGCTTTTTGCCAATTCCCAAGAATCCACCTTTCTTGGTACAACTCTGCGTTGTTATCGTTGTGCACACGTGACAATTACGAGTTTCGCGGCTGAACAATGCAGATACAGTTTTTGTAACACCACTGCCCGCAGTTGTTGTATATTGCGATTCCATATTCGCCGCCTGTTTCATTAGATCTGAATTCGCCATACCTGCGCTGACATCATAACTGATTGCATAGGGGGCGGTCAATGGCGTATCCACAGATGCTGTGCCAACACCTGCACTGCCACCATTTTGCGCAATCTTTTGGCACATATATTGTGCCAGGTCTGCTGATGCATTTTTGGTTGCATCGGCTATTTCTTTGTTCAGTTTTGCATTATAGTTATCTTGTGCTTTACGCAATGCAGAAACTGCAATTTGCATTTTGACCTGGGTCAACAAATTCGGGAATCGACCTGTGGTTTTATCATTCGCCTTGCCTGTTATTTGTGACAGGTTACGTCCATTAACACAGTATTGAATTTCTGGGTCTTGTTCAATCATTTCAATTGTACGATTGATTGTACCAGCGATATTGTTCAATTCTTCCTCAATAGACGATATTATACCCGCCGCATTATCAACAGATGCATTACGTGCGCGCACGTGACTCAGATATTCTTGAACGCCGATTTCACCAGGGCCAAGTTTTGTATCACCATCATCGCCAATATCCTTGGTACGTCCTGTCGCGTCACCCATTTTAATACTGCCAAATGAAATCATACCTGTAACGCGATATACATCGCCATCTTTCTGGGAACGCAGCGAACCCGTACCCATCGTATCATCTGCGGCAAATTTATTACAATCGGTGGTACTGCCACAGACTTCTTCCATTTTGGCATCAACAATGTTTTGGCATTGTTCCAAGGCAGCATTATCAATATTCAGATAAAGCCCCATTAACATAGAATCCAAATCATCCATTGAAAATGCAGGATTATTAGCCTTGCACACGACCAATTTATCCAGCGGGCAAATATCGTGGATGTAGTCGTAATCCATACCTAAGCAATTTTCAAAATTCGGACCACAGCGGTCTTCTGCGGTAAAGCACTCTTTGACCTCTTGCGTACAGGCATCAACACGCATTGCCGCCAATTTGTCTTTGACATATCCCCAGATTAACGGTTCCATACGTTCACATGGGTCGATTTCAATTTTACAGAAAGAACGCACCATATCCGGACGTGATAAACACGCATCCATAGTATCAACACCCTTGCCAACGATATCATCTTTACACGCTGTCTGAACACATTGTGAAATATTGGTCAAACATGACTGACGGAACTTTGATTCTGCCTGATTTTCCGCCAATCGAATTGTTGGGGCGGCTTCTCTTAAAAATGCAGGCCACACATTATCACGCACCACAACGCATTGACTTAAAACGTTTTCACAGATAAAACGTTTTGATTCCAATATTTCCATCGTAGATGCAGTAATATCGTATGTATTAACCGTTGCGATCTGGGTTCCTGCGGTTGATTTTGCCTTGTTATTCTGCATATTTTCAGACGCAATTGTAAATACGCAATTTTCCCAGTTTTTACCACACGCATCATCTGTCTGCATACACTTTTTAAATTCCACCATACATTGACCCAAGTCATATTTATTTGCAGAATCAAAACTTTCTTTTAATGCGGTACGCACTTCGCCCTGGGCAGATGCCAATTCAATTTCTGCCTCAGACTTTTTCGTAGCCAAACTGTTTTTAAAACCTTCACAATCTGAAACGATTTGACGCGCATACAATTGATGTAAAAAGTTCGTATCCTTTTCACATTTAGCGGGGATTTGATTTAAACAAACATTCTCGGCGGCGGCAAATAATGCAGACCCTGTTTTGGACGAAATATCTTCGACTGTTTCCTCGTCCTCATCGTCATACAGATTATTTTCAAACAACGCCATTAAATCAGCACGTTTTTTTTGTTTGGTTTCCGCTTCGGACAATTCATCAACATCTAATAAATTACCATTTTCGTCATAACGACGTTCGCCAGTAAATATGATATCGGCTTGGGCACCAGCCTTGACCTTTTCAACCTCGATAGTACGAATACGTTCTGCCTCGGTTAAAATATCTTGGATCTCTGAAAACTGTTTTTCATACTTTGCACTGTCATCACTGCACGCACAACTGCCACCATTCGTATTATCAGCAATACAAAATTGGTCCAAACATCCAAAATACGCATCATAGCATTCTTGGTCATACAATCCTGTTGCTGTAACCTTGGTACGAACAAAAGTCCCCTTTTGAATAGCAGATTGCTTTCCAGTATTTTTTGCCGTTACCGCATGACACTGCGGGGCAATAAAAGTCCCCGCAATTATCATAGCAATACCAACAAATATATTTCGTTTCATATCATGTATCCCCAAAGTAAAATCCGCCATATTAAATTACATATTTACGTCTTCACAGGATTCGATTTCCTGGCAATATGTTTCTTTGCCAGAGGCAAACATTCCAGCCAAACCACCACCAATTAAACCAACCGCACCACCAATTGCAGTTCCCCACCCTGGTGTTACCATTGTTCCAGCAGATGCACCTGCCGCCATTCCACCAGCAGCACCTTTGGCAAATCCTGCTCCCTTGGACTCCCCTCCTGTTTCACAAACCTGTTGCATACGGCATACGTGACAGTTACGTAAATCAGGTTCAAATGACACACTGCGGATATATGTATAATTTTCTTTGCCTTTTTCTTCGAATTCGGATGGGTCCTGAACCTTGTACGTATTCAGACAGTTTTGACGTGCCTGTTCAATATCCTGCTTACGTGACAGTTCTGCAATCTTGGATTCCAATTCACGCATCGCACGATTTTCTGCACCAATTTCCGCAATTATTTTGGCTGTATTGAAAACGGTTGAGCCTAAACTTGCACGCTTTACACCCTTGGTTGTTGTAGGTTGCTGACTGTCCATACATGCGGCGACAGTAATATCTTTTTCAAACTGTTTCATGAACTGTGCAACAGCGGTTTTCGAATTCGCGCGAACTGTTTCACGCAGCGACATTAACCCAGCCTCAGAATCAGGCAATTCAACCAATGACGTAATCTGTGGATCCGTTGTCAAGCAAGACATATCTGTACCACACGTACGTCCCAATTGTTCGCTGAAATAGTTCAAACATCCTTGCAACATCTGATAATCCATTTGCAATAACGCCGCCTGGACAATAATGTTGTATTGGTTTTCACCCTTGCATGATGGGAACATGCTTTGTGGGCACATTGCAACAATTTCAGATGTCTTTTTGCCAACACATTCTGGTGCGGTATAATCCGCGCCACATTTATCCTGCAAGCATTTATCAACGTCGTTTTGACAGAACTGCAAGCGCAGATATCCCAATTTGTCATTCACAACAGATTTGATTCCAGGAATTATTGCATTACATTCATCAATAATTGGGCAAACACCTGCTGCAACATTAACGTCGGTCAAGCACGCAGAATTTGTACTGGTGCTGCAACCTTCTTCCAAACAGTTTTGAATCTGCGCCAAACATGTCTGACGTTTATATTTATCTGCATACTTTGCAGCGTCAACCAAGATAGCCTCTGATTCCGCTTCCCAGTCTTTTAATACATAAGATTTGCTGGCAGTACATTGATCCAAAATATTTTCACATGCATTTGCACGACGTCCCAGCAAGTCCGCATCCAGACAGTTTTCAAAGTTTGTTCCACAACCGCCCTTGTCTGCAATACAAGCCTTATATGCCAGCAAGCATTCACCACGGTTATATTTATTTGTGGTATCAAACATTTCCAGACGCGCTTTGCGAACGGCCGCTTCTGCGGTGCGTTTATTCGCCTCTGCATTACGTTTCTGGTCTGCCAGATATGTTTCAAACCCCTTGCAGTCTTGGACAACCTGGCGTGAATACAGCATTTCTTCCATTTCTGCCCGCGCACCACATGATTCCAATGCATACGCGCAATATTCAGATGCCATTGAATACAAACCATCGCCAATATCCGAATCACTGCCCAATGAATCTTCGGTTTCTACATCACCACTTTTCAACCATTCTGAAAAACTAAGCCCTGATGCACGTGAACTTTTCTTTGCACGTTCACTTTCACCAAATACATATGCAGCCTTGGCCCCAAGTTGTTCGCGTTCAACACCTTCGGTATATAACTTATCGGCTTCTTCTTGGATTTTTTGAATTTCTTGGATTAATGACTTTGACCTATTTATATTTGAACTGCATGCGCAACGATACCCTTCGGATTCATCCAGCAAGCAAAATTCATCCATACACTGACGATATACATCACGACACGAACCTGATGTTCCACCGCCATTATTACCGCCGTTATCACCACTGCCTGAATTTCCACCAGCGTTGCCACCGCCATTATCGCCGCCAGAGTTATTTCCGCCACCGTTGTTACCATCAGTATTGTCGCCGTTATTGCCACCATTTGATGTATTGGCATTCCCTGCCACATTATTTGTACCGCTGACATTGACCGTCATTGTTGGCGAATGCAATCCTGCCATTGATAATCGCGATACACTGACACGTGCATCTGACGAACGTGGTGTCGCCGCTACCGCAGCACCCGATGGCACCAATGCTACCAAAGCAACTAATAGTCTAAAATTCATATTTATCCACCCTACATTATTACCTGTATTTTATCAAATGATGACCTGTGGCACAAGCAAATAAAAAAATCTTGCAATTTTTCAGTTGACCAAATATCATTACCGACAGCAAATACAGATTTATCAAAGGAAATATTTATGGCAAAAGATGATGTAATTGTGTTTTCTGGCACGGTCGAAGACAAATTACCAAACACTATGTTCAAGGTTAAACTTGAAAACGGGCATGAAATTCTGGCAACTGTCTGTGGCAAAATGCGCAAGGCACGCATCTGGGTAAACGTTGGCGAACGTGTACGTGTTGAAATGACACCTTATGACTTGGACAAAGGTCGCATAACATTCGTTGAACGCAACCGCCCCGCCCCAGCAACACCAAACAATTAATCAGAACGCCCAAACGGGCGTTTTATTTTGTCGTTTATTGGCTGTTTTTTTAAATAACCCTTGCCCCGATTTGCAATTATTTGCTATCATATATAGGTACAAGGATGAAAAAGTTTTGGCTGTTTATCGCTGCATGTTCCACTGGGATTGGTGTTGCCAATGCCACTGTTCGTGATGCATCAAACGTTACACGTTCCACCACATCTGCGAAAACAGTATATGTTCGCCCACAAAGCGCTACTACATCAGGCAGAACGAATAACACAACAGTTAATCGCACAAGTGCGCGCAGTACAACGACAGCCCGCACCGCAACAGCACCCGCCAACCGCGTATCCAGCACAGTATCACGCAGTGCGACACAACCAAAAACTATACGTACGGCGACCACGAACGCCACACAAAAAAATATCATATCTGTATCACGCAGTGCGACAACACAGGCAAAAACCGCACGCAGTGCAACGAACGCCAGCGCAACAAATACTTTTGGCACAGGTTATAACACATGTCGCGACGCGTACTTTACATGCATGGATCAATTTTGTGCCAAACAAAACGAATCGTATCGTCGGTGCGTATGTTCATCGCGCCTGACAGAAATTAAGTCACGTGAACGTGCATTGGGTGTTGCCGCCGACAGTTTGACATACTTTAAAAATCTGAACATTGACGTAATCCCCAAAACCGCAGCCGAGGTTAAGGCAATGCTAACCGCCACTGCGGGCGAAAATGCCACCACAACCAAGAAAGATACATCTGCTGCCGCTGCTCAATTGGAAGGCATCAGCGAAGTATTATCAAAAACAAAAAAATCAGCATTATCAACCCAAGGACAATTAGATATCGCAGGCGACATAAACGCGATATGGTCAACAACCGACCTGGCGGGTGGTGCAAATATCGCCAACCTGACTGGCGAAGCATTATATAACGCAGTCCATGCCCAGTGTGCAGAAATAATGTCAAGTTACTGTCCAACAACTGCAACGCAAAACATGGTAATATCTGCATACGGCATGTATATCGAAAATGATTGCAGTGCATTAATTAACAGTCTGGACAAAAAATTATTATCAGCAAATTCAACAATACGTGACACAGAACGCGAAATGCAGGTTGCACGTCTGGAAAACTATAATGCACATAACGCCGCGTCTATTAACGACTGTATCGCCAGTGTCCGCAGTGACATTACTGCCGATACGGCATGTGGTACAGATTTTGTTCATTGCTTGGATGTCAGTGGCCGATACCTGAACCGTGATACAGGTGAACCAATATATACACCTGACTTTTATCAATTGGAAAGCCAGGTTTCATTGTCTGGCGATGTTCTGAACAACCAGGCCAACCGTATGATTGTTGCCGAATTAAAGAACAAACGTAAATATGCAGAAAACAGTTTAAAAACATGCACAGATTTGGCAGATGATGTATGGGACGAATTCATGCGCCAGGCAATTCGCGAAATATACCAAGGACAGCAAGAACGCATTCGCCAGGTCAAAGATGAATGCTTGGACGTGGTAAATAAATGCTATGATGAACAAAGCAAATCACTGAAAGATTTTAGTAACGTCAAAGAACAATTATTACTAGGTCAGCGTTTAGAATTATCCGAAGAAATGTGCCGTGATAAATTAAGTGCGTGCAGCAATCTGTACGGCAGTATGGATTTGTTAGTAACCGCAATGCATAATATAACAAACCAAAAGATTGCAAAAGAATGTCGCATAACATTACAAGAATATGCTGCTGATTTATGTGCCATCCCCAGCAACGATACATTGCACGCATATCCATTTTCATGTCGCACATACGCACCTGGTGAACAGCAACACGCAAAAAAGGCGACATGTAACGCCCAGCTAAGCAGCAGCACATCTGATGATGGCCCTGCCATCAAAAAGGCCCCACTAAGTCGTGCTGCTGGCGAAAACTCTGTCGGATATGTCTGTGACAGCATCAAAAAGTACGATTCGTGCAATCCAGGATATTTTATGTCATTAGATGGCGTAATTTGTAATTCATCACCACAGGTAGGCAATATGTGTGCCCCATGCACAGATGGACAAACATGTCCTGGTGGCACCACATGTCCTGGTACCGCTGGGGAAATTATGACAGCTGAATGTGGGGATTACAATGGCAGCCTGTATCAAAAACTGGTACGGTATGCATTAAATGCGTGTGTCCGCCCATCAGAAGCCGATACAATGATACCACCAACCACAGTCTTAGAAGATGTAAACGTTGTCATGGATAAAATACGTGTCGATATGGCAAAGGCATTATCAAAAGAATGTGAACGCTTGGATGGTGTATGGGTATCAACCGAATGGAAAGACACAGAAACAGAAGGTGTTGCTAACGGTGGACCTGACGGCAAACACGATACAACAGGAAACAAAAAGTATCGCAAGTTCTATGATGAAACTGGTGCAAATGATAAATGGGGATTCTGTGCTGAATCAGGTTCTGGCAGTGATTCAGGATCAAACAATCAATCTGGGGGTGGTGGGAATGCCAATAATGCAGATTTACAGGCAGCTATAAACAAATGCCCTGGTCTGTGGATGAACTTTCAATTCCGCGATGCAAATAATAACGGTTATGATGATACCGACGAAAAATACGCAATTGACAACCAATTCTATAAAGACAACCCAAACATCGACAAATATTGGGACAAAGGTTGGTGTTCTACCTATAAAATACCTACAAATGAATAATTAAATAAAACAAGACAATTGCACCAGAGGCAAAAAACTGATAATATAAATTATACGAGAAAAAATTATGAGAAAAATACTTTATGTTTCTTTATTATCTATAATAACGCTGACAACCAACGCAGCAACAACTCCATGGTGGAAGCAACCGACAATTTGTCGTTTGGACCCAACGAATTGTTATCCTGCAATGGGTGCTGGATTTGATTCTGGAATGTGGGATGCCACAGCAAACTGCTGGGGATTAAAACTGATTTGTCCACACGCAATGAAAACCCAACATAATGACCCAGTTCCTGTCGGTCGTGCTGACATTGCCAGTGGCAGAAACATAAATGCTGATTTTGATATTTCATTATTAAATGGCGATTGTTTTGGTGTACGAAAAACGACTGCAAATGGAACCAAGGCATCTGTTAACGGCACATACGTAAACGTATGGTGCAATGGTATTCTGGATAATCCAGACGAACAGGTTGCATCCGGCGAAATTACATTTGGCACACAACCATCATGTGCGCGCCTGGCGGCAGATGGATATGTTGCAGTGGAAAATAACCGTTGCTATGGTAAACATTTTAATGATTCTGAATACTTCATTGAATGTACTGGTTCTGATATATTGCCCAGTCGTCTGATTGTATTAAATGGTGCAGACTATAATACAGGTGGCGCAAATGTGCCTGCGGATGAATCTGCTGCTGATGCGATATTTGACCAAATGTATCAAACATCGCAACTACAATATAAAAAGTATTTCAAAGACGAATAAAAAAACGGGGAAATCCCCCGTTTTTTTTTTCAATAAACATCGCCAAACAAAATGCTATAATCAAAAACATGAAACTGGACAGTCATGGCATTTTAATATCATTGCGCCCACTGGGGGAACGTGATTCGGTTGCCCATATATTTACATACGATTATGGGATAATGTGCGGCGTTATGCGTGGCGGTGCCGTTGCACGTAAAAACAAACCATTGGTCGGACAGGTTGGATGTGCAACATGGGTTGCGCGCCTGGATTCGCAACTGGGAACATTTCATTGGGATGCAGAAAAAAATCTGGCCGCGCCATTAATGCTGGATGCAAATCGATTGCAATTTATGAATGCCACATTTGATTTATTAGATACCCTGTTACCAGAACGCGAACAATACGGAACATTATATAATGAAACGATTGATTTACTGACCCAAATGTCAGCCGCAAATCCGCGTGACGCATATTTAGCGTGGGAGGTAAATTTACTGCGCGACCTGGGGTATGCACTGGATATGTCATGCTGCGCATCATGTGGCAAAACAGATAATTTAAATTATATGTCACCACGCACAGGTCGCGCCGTATGCGACGCATGTGCCGCCCCATACATCAGCAAACTGTATAAATTGCCATTAAATTTAAATGTAACATTGCGTTTTATTGACTCTGTATGTATTCAACAGGGATGTACATTACCATTGTCACGCCGAATAATAAAAAACATAATTTGATATATTTATTCCTTGCGCTTTTTCAAGATTGTGTGCTATGGTATTCTCGTTCAACAGAAAGGAGAAAACTATGACTTGGACAATCTTAGTTCTGGTTGTTGGTATTATCTTGTTTATGTTCGGTGGCATGTTGTTCCGAACAGACAGCAAAAAACCATCAACAGGTATCATCTTGGGTAAAAAAGCAATCAAATTAGTTTCTGTATTGCTGATTGCAGGCAGTGTTTGCCGTCTGTATATGCCAGTTTATTTGCTGGATGTAAACCCTGCGATTCTGCAAGAAATGGTTACAAAAATGCAGGAACAGCAGAACGCTGAAAAGAACAAAGAAATCAAAAAATTTGTACGTTCAAACAGCGACACAATGATTGCAGATGCCCCAGTATTGGGTAACCCAGAAGCAAAGAAAACCATATTCGTATGGACAGATTTCTCTTGCCCATATTGCCGTCGTGTACATGGCGAATTGGACCGTGTGTTGAAAAACCGTAATGACGTCCGCGTTGTTATTAAAAACTTCTCTATCCACGGGGCATTGTCTGATGCACCAGCAAAAGCCGTTATCGCTGCAAAATTGCAGAACCCAGAAAAAGCGGCACAATTGGTTGAAATGTTGATGACACGTGAATACTATTCATCCGAAGACATGCAGGACCAGTCAAAATTGGCATCCAAGGTTGAAGCAAATGTTATGAAATTTGCAACCGAAGCAGGTTTGGATACAGCCCAGTTGAAAAACGATATGAACGGCGAAGTCGTTGCACGTGAATTGTCAAACGTACGTGACATAGCCCAGCGTTTTGAAATCAACGGTACACCATTCTTGATTATCGGTGAACAGGCATTCCCAGGTGCAATTCCATATGACCAGATTAATTCTGCATTGGATTAATTGCAAAATACCAAATGATACAAATCCCCCAATTGGGGGATTTTTAATGGATGTATGCATAAATGACCAAGTGTTGTTCGACACTATTACAGAACTTGAAACATTATCCCTCTTTGTCATTGCGAACGCAGTGAAGCAATCCAGTATAAAAAAAACTAGATTTTATACCCACTTATATGTATAATGCAGATGCAAAGGCGAATTGCCTTTGTAGGTTTTCAAAGACCTTTACAAAGCGTCTTGTTTATTAAGACGAAAAATCTCCAACTCTGGTTGGAGGGTGCGAATAATAAATAAGCACACTATACTTTGTAATAGCTTTGAACCTCCAACCACACAGATTTTTCTGGTGGTTTCATTTTTTACTGGTTGGGGTGTGTGAATATATTGAATAAACACTGCATATTGAGACTGCTATCAAGTCCCCAGCCACCAAACATTATGGATAAACAATGTCAGGAAAACCATTTACCCCAACAGATTATGATGTAAAACTGGGGCGCATATTGGCAACAACGCGTATTCGTTTCGGAATGTCCCAAAAAGATGTCGCCCAAAAATCAGGCGTAACATTTCAACAGATTCAAAAATATGAAACCGCGGACAATCGTTTATCTGTCAGTCGTTTAAACAAAATTGTTTCAGAATGTTTTGGTATGACAATTGGCACATTTTTATCCGAAATGGAAAAACCATATAACCACGACAAACATATCACAAACATATTACGTACATTATACAATATGAACGATGATGGGCGAAAACTGATTGAACAATTAGTATTTGACATCGCGCCCAATTACACAAAACAAACAAAAAACTGCCGATAATCATACGATTATCGACAGAAGCGGGAAACTGTATATTTCGTTTTTTACCCGAAACTTTATGCAGCCTTTTTGGCATCACGTAATATTTCAATTGGTGCCTTTTTACCAGCAACAACATTCTTGTCAATCACGATTTCTGCCAAATCTTCTTTGTCTGGCGCATCAAACATTGGCTGTAATAATATCTTTTCCAATATACCACGCAAACCACGTGCGCCCGTTTTACGCGCAACCGCCATTTTGGCAATTTCACGCAATCCATCATCTGTTATGTTCAGTTTTACACCGTCCATTTCCAGCATCGCATTAAACTGCTTTACAATTGCATTCTTGGGCTCTGTCAGAATTTTAACTAATGCGCCTTCGTCCAGTTCCTGCAAAGTTGTAATTACAGGCAATCGTCCAACCAATTCT
This sequence comes from Candidatus Enterousia sp., assembly GCA_051885395.1. Taxonomy (GTDB): domain Bacteria; phylum Pseudomonadota; class Alphaproteobacteria; order Rs-D84; family Rs-D84; genus Enterousia. The sequence goes on from JBJEXB010000102.1 coordinate 26,014, forward strand.
GGTATAATACCAAACTTTACCAAATCTGATGGTTGAACTTCGTCCAGATAATTTTTAGATTCGCGTTCTTCGCGTGATGCAACCGCTGCACCAAATCCAATGCCACAACGTGTATTTATACGCGCGCCAATTATTTTATTCAGTCCATCAAACGCACCACCACAGATAAACAGAATCTTGGACGTGTCCAGTTGTACGGTTGCCTCGCCTGGGTGTTTGCGCCCTGCCCCACCAGCTGGAACATTTGCAACAGTGCCTTCGATTAATTTCAATAATGCCTGTTGTACACCTTCGCCAGATACATCACGGGTTAATGACGGATTTTCTGATTTACGTGAAATCTTGTCGATTTCGTCAATGTATATGATACCCCGACTGGCACGTTCAACATCAAAATTCGCATTCTGCAACAGACGTGTTAAAACACTTTCAACATCGTCACCGACATATCCAGCCTCGGTCAATGTGGTGGCATCTGCAATAGCAAATGGAACATCCAAAATACGCGCCAATGTCTGCGCAAACAAAGTTTTACCAGTACCTGTTGAACCAATCAGCAATACATTTGATTTTTGAATTTCAACATTTGTAGATGCCGTCGCATTATGGCGTTTATAATGATTATACACCGCCACCGCCAATGTGCGCTTTGCATTTTCTTGTCCGATGATATATTCATCCAAAATTTCATAAATCTGACGTGGGGTCGGCAATTTTTCAGTGTCTTTGCCAATATCAATACCTGTGTCCCCTGCCATAATGTCATTGCACAATGCGATACATTCATCACAAATGCAAACATTACGACCACTGACCAGTTTTTTTACTTCATATACTGCCTTGCCACAGAAACTGCAAAACTGCTGCGAATTTGTCGCATTCTGCTCATTCGGCGTTTGTGTTTTATCGTCACTCATATCAAATCCTATGAAAAAAGATTTACTTTCTGACCAGAACTTTATCAATTAAACCAAAATCTTTTGCCTCGGACGGGCACATCCAATTGTCACGTTCCATCGCATCAAACAATTCTTTTTCAGATTTGCCTGTAAATTCAGACATTTGTTTAATCAACATTTGTTTGTTCTTTTGATATTGGGTCAATTGAATTTCCATATCTGTAATCTGCCCCTGGGAACCTGCCATTGGCTGATGAATCATAATCTGGGTATTTGGCAGAACAAAACGTTTACCCTTTTGTCCTGCTGCCAACAATACAGAACCCATTGATGCAACCAATCCCATACCAATTGTCGATACAGGCGATTTTATATACTGCATTGTGTCCATAATTGCCCAACCTGCGGATACATCACCACCAGGCGAATTAATATACATAGAAATGTCAGCATTTGGATTTTCTGATTCCAAGAACAACAATTGTGCCACAATCAAATTTGCCATATTTGGTTCAATCTGACCATTTACCATAACAATACGGTCCCGCAACAGGCGTGAATAAATGTCGAACGACCGTTCACCCCGTGGGGATTCTTCTATAACCATCGGTATTAATGCCATAATACAATCCTTATATTCTTATTGATAAAACTATACCACATAAAAACCCGATTCGCGAATTTATGATATATATAGGGCTAAGTATCATTTTTTCAATATAAAAATCCCCACACGGGGGAATGAATAGTTTTTTTTATGCGGCTTTCTTCATATCTGCTTTGACAGAACGGATATATTTGCGCAAATCATCAATCGGAACCAATGTTCCATCTTGCTTTTGTGCAGACCAATAATCCCAGCCATTAAAACTGACACTGTGCTGAATCTTGGCAGCCATAACGTGAATTGATGCCTTGCCATACAGTGTATGCGTCAATTGACCATCACGCGTAATCATAACACGCTCGCCACGTGGCGACACCAGCGTCTGCCCAACATATAACAGACCCGCATCAATTAATTCACGGAAAGCAACACGTACTTCGGCACGTTTCGGGGCTGCAACCTCTATATCAGACAAATCAACAGGTTGCACCGCATCCACACGACGACGGGCAGCCGCAACATACGACGCATCCTTATCAATACCGATAAATTGACGTCCTAACTCTTTTGCCGCCGCTGCGGTTGTACCGCTGCCGACAAATGGGTCCAAAATTATGTCACCAGGCTTGGTCGATGATAAAATCACACGGCGCAATAAATCCATCGGCTTTTGCGTATTATGCAGGCTTTTTCCATCATCGCCTTTGACGCGTTCTTCGCCCAGACAAATATTAATCCCCCAGTCAGAACGCATTTGCTTGCCACCATTTAATTTTTTCATCGTTTCATAATTAAATGTATATTTGCCAGTCTTGCGCGGAGTTGCCCAAATCAATGTTTCATGCGCGTTTGTAAAACGCGTTCCACGGAAATTCGGCATAGGATTGGTTTTTACCCATACAATATCATTTAAAATCCAAAAGCCTAAATCTTGCAAAATAGAACCAACACGGAAAATATTATGATACGAACCAATAACCCACATTGCACCATCTGGTTTTAAAATTCGTTTGCATTCACGCATCCATGCACGGGTAAATTCATCGTACGCAGCAACACTGTCAAACGCATCCCACGCGTCACGCACAGCACGTGCTGCGGTTTGGTCTTCGGGGCGATATAATGTCTTTGCCCCCAGTTGCAAATTATATGGGCTGTCTGCGAATATCGCATCAACAGACGCATCAGGAATTTGACGCATCACCTCGATACAATCACCAGACAAAATTTGGTTCAGATATTTTTCCATCTCTCTCATATCTCAGGTTATATTTTACCATATTTGCGCCCCGAAAAAGACACACCCACACCCCAGAATTTTAAATAAAAGACTTGATTTTTATAAAAATGTGATTTTTTTGATTTATAAATTCTGCTTTACAGTCCGCGACAAGATTGCTACGATTATTGTCATGAGATGCCCATACTGCAATTCTACTGACAGTCGTGTGACGGATTCCCGCCCCGATATCGAAGACGCAATTATTCGTCGTCGCCGTGTTTGTAATCAATGTGGCGCAAAATTTACAACCGTTGAACGCGTGCAAATGCGTGACCTGATGGTGCGTAAAAACAGTGGAAAATTGGAACAATTTGACCGTGAAAAATTACGTCGCAGCATAAAACTGGCGTGTCGCAATCGTGATGTTGGCGATGAACAGATTGAAAAATTGGTCACATCAATTCACAGACGCTTGGAAACGGAAACTGCTGACGATACAGTAACCAGCGCCCAGGTCGGTCAAATGGTATCTGATTCACTGCTGAACCTGGACCCGATTGCGTTTGTACGATTTGTGTCTGTGTATCGCAAATTCTCGCGCGTGTCAGACTTTAAGAAAATCATTGAAA
>JBJEXB010000103.1:0-28850 GCA_051885395.1 Candidatus Enterousia sp.
AGCTGTCCACATTCTTTGCGCTGAATCACGCCCCGCGCCATTCCATCTAACTTGTATAGTTATTTTTGTTGTTTGTTTATTGCCATAACAAATTGATATATTACCAACGCCGCCATCAATCATTTCTGATATGGCCATAACTGTATAAGACGTAGTTGTAAACGGAACTTGGAACGTTATATTTGAATTATTTGTTGTTCCGCCCTGTTCTATCCAGCCAGATGCATATTTTCGATACCAAGTATAATTATTTTCTGCTGTGGGCGTTTGCCATTCGACAACATAGTCAATATTGTCAGGCAATTGGTTTGCACCGACTGTATGACCACCGGGTGTTATACCATCGTGTATTCGTAATGTGTGGGTTGTGGTATCAACCGTTATCTCGCCATCAGCACCGATAAAGGTTGTATGCTCGTTCGCGGTTCCGCGACGAATTTGAATTTGTCTTGACATAATAAAAATTTCCTTTGGTTTGAAGCAAATAGAAAAAAACACCGCAAAGCGCGGTGTTATTGAAAATAACTATATCACAAACAGGCTGAAAAATCAATCTATTTCAATTCATCTGCCAGTTGCGAAATTGCGATTGCATACCAATTTGAGTTATTCCATTTCTTTATACGATAAAAATTTGGATACGTCAGGTATGCGGTTATAACTGGCTGTGGTGGGACATCGGTATCTGATTCTGTAACCACCATTTGTGATGACGCAATTGTGGATTCAATCGCCTTTACATCCGCAACCAATCCTGCGGTCATATCAGCAATTGGAATTGGTGTACCGTCTGGGTTCGTTACCCCCATTTCCGCCCATTCTGACAGCGTTTTTTTTGTACTGCCATCTAATAACCCTAAATCAAAATTTGCAGGTAACGCGACACGACGCACAATTCGTTGATTTGGGTTCCACCCCAGTTTGTTCAGGTAATTGGCCGCGCTGTACATCGCATCACCAACACTGTGAATTATATCAACCCGACCATCACCATTGCCATCAACACCATACGACGCCAGCGTTGTTGGAATAAATTGAAAATGCCCCATCGCACCAGCCCAACTGCCGTAAATATCATTTATATCCAAACCGTTTACATCCGCAGTTTTCATTAATGACAACAATTGATTACCAAAAAATGTTTCGCGACGGCCATCATACATCAATGTAAAAAAAGCATCTTTTAATCTGTGGGCGGCTTTAAATTCGCCATAGTTTGATTCCATTCCCCAAAACGCCAAAATAACGTGTGCTGGCACGCCATAAATATTTTCAACGCGTGACAACATTGTTGGATATTTCGCACGCATTGCACGACCGTTTTTTATGCGTTTATTGCTGACCGTGCGGTCTAAATACTGGTCCAATGTCAATTTAAATTCAGATTGATTTTTATCACTTTTAACAATTGATGGTATGAATGATGGGGACTTTAATGTTGCCTTTATCGTTTCGTCCGATATATTTTGCGCTGCGGCGCGACTACGCACATTTTCTATTATGCCGTCCCAGCGTTCCATATCAAATTCCCCCCTGGCATATACTATGCGTAATGGTGCAGTGCATAACATCACAGCACCACATAGGCGAAAAATAATATTTTTTTTCATGGGTCAACCCTTTGATTTAAAAAGAATACTTTATCCCCAGATGCAGACCAAATGACTGCCAGTCTGCTTCTTTTAATGACTTGCTGATATCAACAGTTGATGCAGGAATATTTTCCAGTATCGGCCAGCCATAATCATCAAGGACATACTGACCATTTTCATCCAACAGATATTGCGAATATTCTGCTTGGTATAATTTACCAGGGATTTCACCAACATGAAATGCGTTTGTATCAACCTTTAATGACAATTGCATACGGTCGGACAAACGTAAATTATATTCCATTTCCGCAGAATATGAGTATGCACCGTTGCTGCCTTCGTCAATGAAACTGGGGCTTTGCTGCCAATCTGTACGATTTGGCCATATACCTTCGGATGAATATTTTGGCAAACCAAATTGCACATAAAAACGCAATTTGTCAGACATTGTCATTTGCTTTTCAATTTCCAATCCTACATAAAAACCAGACCATGTAGTATTATAGATATGGGTTGTCCCCTCTACTATAACAGGACCATCACCGCCAATAATAACACATTCGTTGGGTGCCACGCCCCACGGAATCGTTCCCATTGCGGGTTCATATGGTCCAGTGGTCAAACCAGTCCCCAGGTCGAATATTCCACCACCATTTGGTGCCTGGACCAACAAAATATCTTCTGGTGACATGCAAACCTGATACCAATTTTCAGGTGCATCTGTTCCCTGGGGAACGGTGTAATAATGACCATATTCATCACCAAATACATAGTCCCCTTTGTCCGTCAACAACGGCAGGTAAATTCCAGGATTTGGATAATAATGGTCAGACATTTCCAAATTATGTTTGAAAATTTCATATCCTATTGATGGCGATAATTTCCATCCTGCTATATCCCAGATATGATGCGCACCAATTCCAAATTTAAAGTGATGTGTCTTTCCAGACTGGTCACCCATTGATATGGTAAATATACCAACATCCTGTAATGTTTTTTCAAATGGTTCCAAGTCATAGTCCATTGACAGACCGCCATGGTCCAATACACCATAGGCATATTCACCATATGCAAACATATCGAAATTACGCAAACTGAAATTATGACGGGCGGCGACTTCAATTTCATTAAACACCATATCGTCCCATTCAAGAATGGAATTTACGCCAGTTTTAAACTGAAAATCTGCGAAACGACGCGCATATCCTGCATAAATTGTCGTTGCAGGCTGATCTGCCACAGGAACCGCAATACCATTTGCAGTCATACCATTACTCGAAACCTGGGGTGTAATTTGACGTGGAACCTGATACGAATATGAACGAGTATCAACAATTTGCTTGTTCCCAGATTTACCAACATATTTGGTATATCCCTGGTTGGCGTATGAACTATATGCCGCCTGGTTTGCGGTTGGCGCATTGTCCGTTTGATAATATGATGGAACGCCTTCATTCGCGGCAAACGCCACAAATGGCGCAAAAATTCCTGTAAAAAGTGTAATAAATGACTTTCTCATGCCTTTAACTGTGATTATTATATCATAAAATACCCATAACAGAAAGTGATTAATTTATCACTTGCACAGGGAAATATGAATTGTACAATGTTGCCAAATGTCAGTTCCACATAACATATATATTCATGTTCCTTTTTGTATATCTAAGTGCAATTATTGCGCATTTTGGTCGGTGGCAAACAGTTCGCCAGACTGGGCAGGATATGCAACAAATATTATTTCTGAAATAAATTTCTGGGGGGATAAACTTGGGTCTATATCTGTACCAACGATATTTTTCGGGGGTGGAACGCCGTCTTTGATGCCAACAGATGTTTTTGCATCAATTATGAATGCATTAAATTCCAACTTTGATATCACAAATGATACAGAAATTACACTGGAATCCAACCCTGGAACATTATCAGGTGAAAAATTAAAAGACTTTGTTCGTTGTGGGGTAAATCGTTTATCGGTGGGCGTGCAAAGTTTTGATGATGCACGATTGCGTTTCTTGGGGCGACGCCATACAGCACGTGATGCAATCAATTTATTGAATACTGCAATGGATATAGGATTGCGCGTATCTGGGGATTTTATATACGGACTGCCAAATGATACAACAGGCGATGTAATTAATACATGCAAACAAATAAACACACTTGGGATACAGCACTGTTCAATGTATGAATTGACAATCGAGGCAAACACACCATTTGGAAAAATGAATTTAGATATGCCGTCTAATGACGCAATGGCTGATATGTATATGGCGATATCTGATGTGTTGCAACTGCCACGGTACGAGGTATCAAACTATGCGACAATCGGCAATGAATGTCGGCACAATCAGAACATCTGGGATGGCGATGCATATATTGGTATTGGGCGTGGTGCATCAGGGCGCGTTTATATTGACGATACATGGTATCAACAACGCGGATGTGGTGAAGAATTTATTTCAATTGATACAAAGGCACGTGCCACAGAAAAAATAATAACAGGATTGCGTCAGGTGCGTGGCGTTAAATTAACACCAGATGTACTGAATATAATTAACAAAAAATACATCGACACCAATCCACATTTATTGCAATATAGATCGGATAATCGCATTGCCACAACACAACGTGGGATGTTGATTTTGGACGACATAATGCTAGACTTAATAGGATAAAATAAATGAAGAATAGATTTCTGAACTGTTTTGGTGTAATTGCTGTTATAATTGCGATTGTATCGGCATATTTTTTGACAAAGGAGAAAGTAATGACCGCAGGTATAAATATTCAGAATATGGACACATCTGTAAATCCAGGCGATAATTTTTATGACTATGCAACACGCGGCTGGCGTGTGGCAAATCCAATTCCTGATGATTATACGCGGTATGGAACATTTGAAATCTTGCACAATAAAAACTTGGAACGTGTGCGTGAAATTGCCGAAACAGATACAGGTAAAATTGGAACCCTGTATGCAATTGCTATGGATGCGACAAAGTTAAATGCAGACGGTACTGCACCTGTTCGCCCATACATTGAACAAATTGACAATATAAAATCCGCAGCAGATTTACCCAAATACCTGGGGCAAATGCACAAAATCACATCTGCATTCTGGGGTGATGGGGTTGCACTGGATGAAAAAGACAGTGAACATTACCTGTATAATATCGGTCAAGGTGGACTGGGGTTATCACGTGATTACTATTTTGATAAAGACAGCAAATCTGTCGAGATACGCAAGAAATACAAAGAATTCATTTCAAAGCAAATGAAACACTTTGGATTAAAAGTTGATGCAGAAAAAATATATGCATTGGAAGAACGTATGGCAAAATCTTTCTTTCCAAAAGAAAAATTGCGCGACCCACACGCAAACTATCACAAGATGTCAATTGATGAAGTAAAAAAACAATTTCCAAACTTTGATTGGGATGCGTATCTGGCGGCACGCGGCGCAAATTCAGCAACACATATCAATATTGGGCAACCATCTGCCATTACAGAATCAATTGCGATAATCAATGATACAGATATTGATTTAATAAAAGATTATCTGAAATACCGTATTATAACCACAGCGGATTCTGTACTGGACGATACGGCTTTTGATATATCATTTGATTTCTATAACCGCACAATGGCAGGACAGGAAACACCAAAACCACGTTGGAAACGTGCAATCAGTTTGCTGGATGGGACACTCGGCGAAGAAATCGGTCACCTGTATGTAGATAAATATTTCCCAGCAAGTGCAAAACAGCGTATGGAAAATTTGGTAAAAAATCTGCAACGTGCATATAAAATGCGCATTGAAAATTTAACCTGGATGAGTGATGACACCAAAAAAAGCGCATTAAAAAAACTGGATGGATTCCGTGCAAAAATTGGATACCCTGACAAATGGCGTGATTATTCAAAACTTGAAATCAAAAACGATAGTTTATGGGATAATATCGTACGCATATCCGAATTTGAAGACGCATTTTGGATAAACAAAATTGGTAAAAAGAAAGACCCAAACATTTGGTATATGAATGCACACGAAATAAACGCATATTATGACCCATCAACAAATGAAATCTGTTTTCCTGCGGGGATTTTACAATACCCATTCTTTGATATGACCGCAGATGATGCGTTTAACTATGGCGCAATTGGCAGTATCATTGGTCACGAAATGACACATGGTTTTGATGATTCTGGACGACACTTTGATGCAGACGGCAATATGCGTGATTGGTGGACAGCAGATGATGCGTCAGGATTTGATGCGCGTGCAAGTGTTATGCGTGAATTCTTTAATAAAATTGAAATTGCACCTGGTATTTTTGCAAATGGTGAATTTACATTGGGCGAAAATCTGGCAGATTATGGTGGAATTACGATTTCATTTACCGCATATGAAAAATTTGGGACAAAAACAAATGATGTTGCAGGCTTATCACCTGATATGCGTTTCTTTGTCGCATATGCAGGGACGTGGGCGCAAAATATGCGCGATGCTGAAGCATTACGCCTGACCAAGATGGATGAACACTCGCTGGGGCAAAATCGTGTAAATGGAATTTTACCACATATTGATGCATGGTATAGCGCATTTAATATCACCCCAACCGACCAGATGTACATTGCCCCAGAAAAACGCGTCAGATTGTGGTAATACAGAATTCAGAGTGCAAATAAAGTGTGTGCATTGCGCACACTTTGTTTTTGTGTAGTCCGATAAAATATTCTCTGTCATTGCGAACGCAGTGAAGCAATCCAGTTTGATATGCTGTGTGCGTTGCACACTCTCTATTTACTGGATCGCCGCGCGGCGTCCGTCTGCGCTGACGCTACGCCGAGGCTTGCTCGCGATGACAACGGGGATTAATCGCATAATTATAACCACTGGAAACATTGTCACTTTTGTCGTTGCGAACGCAGTGAAGCAATCCAGGTAAATGTCAAACATATTCGCTTTAATTTATGGATTGCCGCGGTCACTACGTTCCCTCGCAATAATAAAAGTGATAATGCCTTGTACACAATAACAAGGTTGATAAAAATAAATCCTGCCATTTGGCAGGATTTGTTAATATTTATTATTTTGTTATCCAGTTAACACCCATTAATTCTTTATATAACATTTGTTTGAGCCGCTGTCGCTGAACCAGGTGTCAGATATTCCTTTTCATCCGCTTCAGAGACATCAGGAAAATTAAGACCAGGCTTTAAGAACTACATGCCTTATTTGCAGAATCCCATTGTTGTTTCTCAGCACAACATGCCAATTCACCATTTGTATCAAATCCGCCTTCGTATTTACAAGAATACATTCCGTAAGTAAATTCGGCATTGGTTGGTGCTGAGCACAATGAACCATCCCATTTTCCCAATGCTGCCATACACGCAGCCGGTGTTTTTATCTTATCTTCAGTGGCATATACACCATTTACAGAAATTTTCAATGTTGTTTGCAACCAACTATACATATTTTGCGTTATATTTGTTCCATAACCTGTCGCTGACATACAGGATGTTATAATCGGGCGACATGCAGAAACAGCAACGGCTGATACTTGACCTGTTTCTGTTGTTATTGTTGCCAAATTACCATAGTTATTCTGACTTAAACATGCAGAAACGTCAGATATACATGTTTCAGCATAATTTGACAACAGTTGATCCTGGGCAGCTTTTATCTGTATTGATACACGTTCCAGATAGTTGCGGATAACATCATTGTCTGGCTTATATGCTTTATTATTACCCTTGACTGCTGTATATGTATAATCTTGGCACTTGTTCAATATTGATACGCACATACCAACACTTTTTCCTGTATCGGGATCAACATAACCAATTTTCTGTTGCAGATATTTTGCCATATTTGGTGTGACGGCTTTCATATCACTTACTGTTGTGTACAGACTCTTATCAACATATCCTGGTACACTGCCATTACCAAATGCCGTGTAAGCTGAGCTGTTATCTGAATAATTCCATACACTGTACATATTGCTTGCAATTGTTGTGGTTGGAGATATGTCACCACCAGATACACCTGGGGTGCTGCCAATAACAATTTCACCATTTACGACATATTTACCGGTTGGATCCAAGCAATTTTCATAATCTGAACCGCATACAAAGTCATCCTGCATACATGTATCCAATGCATTGACGCACCCACGCAGGTCATACGAATTCTTTTGCTGTGCAACCATAAGACGTGCCTTTTGCAATACGCTTTTGGCGTTACGTACAGTTGATGTCATTTGTTCGTTCGCATCTGTTAACGAACGTTCATATAAAATACACTGTTTGTCGATTTCCAAATCGTATGCATTTGTTATTACAGATATATCAACACCTTGGTTGGCACAAGTATTCAACACCGCAGCCTTGCAACGTGCTGCTGCTGTTTTGTACAATTGTTCACCACGCTGGTTACTGATTGACGCTGTGTTGTTTGTGTTCGTTCCAAATAAAGACCCTAAATCAAAACCTGTGCTGCTGATGTTAAAGTCCAACAAACCTGACAAATCAAAACTTAGCCCTGTATCACTGGTTGCAGACGCTGTACCAGATTTTACATCAACTATCATGTTTTTGATACGATCAAGGTCACTTTTTAATTGGCTGCTGTCTGAATTGTTAGACAATGCTAATTCCGCCTCGGTCTGATTGAACAGGTTTTCAATATCATCTTTGGACAATCCAATATATTGAATCTGTTGCGCAACATTTTGCAGACTTTCGGTTGCTTCCTTTAACGCAGATTCTGTCTTTGCATAATTTTTTAAGTTTGCACTGCAACTGCAACGTCCCTGATTGTCATCCAACACATTACAGAAATTATCCATACATTGTGTATATTGCGCCTTGCAATAATCGGTCATTTGTGCCAATTCATCCATGGTCGCCGCTGCTTCTGCCTTGGTTTCTGCGGTTGATTCCGAACTGGATGTTGTGGTTGACGTTGTTGCTATACGAACCGCCGGAACACGCGCACGAACAGAACTGGCCGTGCCAACACGTCCTGTGTATAATGGCGTATTTACGGTATCCGTTTGTACAATCGATGCACGTGCTGTGTTTGTTGGCGCGGCACTGCGCGCACTGCTGACACTGGATGGAACTGTGCGTGATGCGGTAACAGAACGTGTTGACACATTTGCTGTTGCACCTGGGGCAGATACAGAACGCGTTGTCGCGGTGGTTCCCGCACGTGTTGTCGATGCACGTGAAACCGTTGAACGTGCCACATTATTTGCACCAGCATGCGCGTCACGTGTTGTTAAATTACGTGTAGTATTTGTTCCGCTATTTGTGATATTTGTACGCGTTCCGTAACGTGCGCTAGAATTTGGCATCGCGCGCGAAGACGTTGTACGCCCAGTATTTCGCGGACTGGCAACTGTTGACGCGACAGGCATCATACTGTTATCAGTGTCGTCTTGCACTGACGTCACATCATTTGCGACATCATCTGTTTCAACAATATCGGTTTCCGACATTTCAATTGCATCCGAATAATAAATCGGCGCAACCTCAGCAAATGCGGGCAAAACCAACAAACCACTTAATACAACAACCAGTCTTTTCATAGCGAAATTATCCTTCCTAATACCAGTATTTTATCACAAAGACGACACCCGCGCAAGCAATAATGTTATTCCAAGATATTATTAATGTAACGGCGGTTATTGATTTATCTTGTAAAATAATTTTATTTTATAATATAATCCCCTGAAAGGGGTTTTATAAATTGTCAATTTTAAAAAAAGCATCAATGTTTGTTCTGACGTTACCACTGATTGGTTGCACAACAGTACCGACGACCATGCACGATAAACGTTTAGAAGGGTACACTGCAAAAGTAACCCATGATGATTTCGATTACGACCCGATGCAAACCCCAATTGCAAAATGCTATGCAAAAGAATTACGCCGCGACGATGATATCAGCGGCGCAACACTGATAGAAGATGGATTGTCTGCATTTGTTATTCGTGGTGCATTTGCACGAATGGCGACCAAGACTATTGACCTGCAAACATATATATACAGCAATGACTTTTCATCCAAAGTGCTGGTTGGCGAATTAAAAAATGCTGCTGACCGTGGGGTCAAGGTTCGAATTCTGGTTGATGATTATGGAACACATTCCGATATTGCGGACTTTATGCTATTAAACCAGCACCCAAATATAGAGGTTAAAGTATTTAATACCGTATCAAATCGTACCAAGATTTTATATTATCCACAATTCTTGATGGACTTTTCACGATTGAATTCACGTATGCATAACAAATTATTCATCGTGGATAACATCGCATACATTACAGGCGGGCGTAACGTCGGCAGTAACTATTTCTATCCAGAAACGGCGTCAAACTTTTCTGATACAGACGTATTGTTTTTGGGCGACATGACACGATATGCCACCGCAAGTTTTAATGAATACTGGAACCACCACCTGTCAATTCCAGCAGATGTATTCCCAAAGGCAAAATCTAAAAAGGCATTAAAAAAATTGGAACGCACATTTGCCGAAATCCAGCGCAAAAGTGCCGCTGATGTTGCCCGATACAACAAAATTATATCTTTGGCACAACATGAATTTAAATATAAACACTTTGATTTCAGTTGGGGGCACGGGAAATTCTTGGCAGATCCACCATCCAAGGTTGAAATGACCATGGCAGAAAAAGAACAGTATCGTGGAACTATTATCCAGGCACTGCAAAAACTGTGGGACGAAACAAACAAAAGCGTTTATATGTCTGCGGCGTACTTTGTCCCAGGACAAGGCGGTCTGGAACACATGTTACACGAAGAAAATTCAGGCGTACATATAACAGTTGTAACAAATTCGTTGGCATCAACAAACGCCCCAACCGTATATTCGAAATGGGAAAAATATCGTCCACAATTAATAGAATCTGGGGCAGATGTATATGAATTTATGCTGTCCGCAGAAAATCTGCGCGGCAAACAGCACGACCGCGAAAGAAAGCAATCCAGTTTTTCTGTACTGCACAGCAAGACAATTGTTTTTGATGACAATATTTCTTGGATTGGCAGTTTTAACCTGGACCCACGCAGTGCGTACTATAACACAGAAAATGTTGCAATTTTTGAAAGTCGTGAATTCGCGGATAAATTACGCCAAATGATTATCCAAGACACACAAACATCATGGCACGTTACACACGACAAAAATGGGAACCCAACATGGACAGGCAGTCGTCCATGTGACACAACCCCACGCACATACAAGCGCAGCCCTGACACAACTGTATTTCGTCGTATGTGGAAATCAATATGTAGTCTGGTTCCCGAAAAATTTGTTTAAAAACGCGCTATTTGCGCGTTTTTATATTTATTTCATTTAATGATGCGCTGCAATATGCAGCAATATACTGATAATAAATATTACCGTAACAATGGTCAGAACAATCTTTTGCAGATGATGTGATTTGCCACCATGACAATGGTCACACGCACATCTGCATTCACGCATTACCAATACCCATGAAAATCCCAGCATACCAGCCGAGAATACAAAAATCCATGGTTCAATCCATTCTGGAATAATTGAATTTGTGTGTGCAACCTCTGGCGCAAATAACGATAAAATAGACAACACTATTGGCAACCCACAGCAAAATACATGTGGTAAAATACTTGCAACGATTCCGATTTTTACGGCTTTGTTTTTCATGAATATCATCTCTTTATTCTTGGCGTCCCCACCAGGACTCACTCGACACATTGTGTCTGCGTGCAAACCGTGACGGCTTGACTACACTTCGTTTGTCGCGCCTACTTGTTTTCGAACCTGCGCGACTGCGTCGCTGGACGGTTCTTCGTCCGTTGCGATCGCCAATTCTTGGCGTCCCCACCAGGACTCACTCGACACATTGTGTCTGCGTGCAAACCGTGACGGCTTGACTACACTTCGTTTGTCGCGCCTACTTGTTTTCGAACCTGCGCGACTGCGTCGCTGGACGGTTCTTCGTCCGTTGCGATCGCCAATTCTTGGCGTCCCCACCAGGACTCGAACCTGGATTTAATTCTTAGGAGGAATTTGTTCTATCCTGTTGAACTATAGGGACACTGACATTTATTCTATTATCCTGATTTTGATATTGCAAGTATTTATCCGCACCGATATAATACCGTCGTACAAATAAAAAGGAAAGGTATGGGCAGCAGATTGATTGGCTATGGTTCTTATTTGCCGACGCGCATTATGACCAACCACGATTTTGAAAAAATTATGGATACATCCGACGAATGGATTGTTCAGCGTACCGGTATGCGCGAACGCCACTTTGCCGCAGATGACGAAACCGTTGTTGATATGGCAACAATCGCAGCACAACGCGCACTGGAAAATGCAAATCTGTCTATTAATGACATTGATTTGTTAATTGTCGCAACAACAACACCTGAATTGGATTTCCCATCGGTTGGGGTTCAAATTCTGGGCAGACTGGGCGCAACGCGCGATTTGCCTGCGTTTGATGTTCGCGGGGCATGTACGGGATATATATACGCCCTGCACTGTGCGCGCGGGTTCTTTGCCAGCGGGATGCACAACAGAATAATGATTGTCGGTGCAGAAAAAATGACGCGCTTTATCGACTGGTCAGACCGCAGTACCGCTGTACTGTTTGGTGACGGCGCAGGCGCAATGATTTTTGAACATTCTACGTCCAGTTATTCTGGAATTATTGATACAGTTGTTATGTCTGACGGAAAATGCTTTGATATGTTGCATGGAACAGCGGATCATAAAATCGCAATGAACGGACCAGAAACGTATAAAAAGGCCGTTACCTTGATGCCAGAGGCAGCAAACTATATCATGGAACATGCTGGAATTACCGCAGACAATGTTGATTGGATTATTCCACACCAGGCAAACCTGCGCATTATTCAAAGTGGCGCACAGCGTTTGGGGTTTCCATTAGAAAAGATTTTAGTTACCGTTGACAAGCATGCAAATACCAGTGCGGCATCTGGCGTATTGGCATTGGCGTACGGCATGGACAAAGGTTATATTAAACGTGGTCAATTAATATTATATCCCGCATTTGGCAGTGGTCTGACCTGGGGTGCGGCATTAATCAGGGTGTAAAAAATGAAAACAGTAACAAGAAATGATTTGGCAATGCGTCTGCGCGAAAAATTTGGTTTCACAACAGCGGATGCATATAAATTGGTTGACGTTATATTTGACGAAATCCAAGAATCACTTATTAATGGCGAAGAAGTAAAATTCGCAGGCTTTGGCAGTTTTAAAATCCTGACAAAACCAGAACGCATGGGGCGCAACCCAAAGACAGGCGAATCCGCAGTCATATCCGCACGACGTGTGACATCGTTCCGCCCATGTACAGAATTCCGTGAACGCGTTGCGAAATAAAAATTCCCCCGATTGGGGGATTTTTTATACAAGTACGGTTAAACATTTTATCAGTTGTCTGGATTGACATTTACTAATCCAATTTTAATTCTGGGCGCGCATCGCGCAAACGTTCCAATGCCGCATTTTGCGCAGCGCGGAATGCGGTTGGGTTCCATATTTGAAAACTGTTCCCACGTCCAACAAAAATCGCCGTGTCACGAATGCCAGCATGCACCAACAAATCAGACGGGATAACAATACGCCCTGTTACATCAAATGCCAGTTGTCGCGCATCTGCGAACAGCATTGCAGTCAAATCATCCAACTGATTATCAAATACACCCATTTTGTCCGTGGCAGATGCCAACTGTTCCATACGGGACATAGATAATCCTTCAATACAATTGTTGGTAAAAGAACGGTATAAAATAACACCTTGAAATTTTTCATTGGACACCGAAGATCGGAAAGAGGCAGGCACTGAAATTCGCCCCTTGGTATCCAAACGATTTTCATAAGATGAGAGAAACAATGACATTTTTTTAGGTCTTTGTTTTGTGGGACGCGCCCAGTTTCCCTTTCCGACTTCATTGGCAATTTAGCACGCGCATTTATGGTTGTCAATGACAATTTATAATTATTTTATGGGATTTTATGGTTCTTCAAATAAAACACATATTTTTTTTAATAAAATGCAAATAAATATATTTTCCACTTGACCTGCGATTCGTTTTTGTTCTAAGATTGTTGTATAGACAAAGGGAAAAGAAACAAAAAGCCTAGAAATTCGCAAAAAAACTGAAAATCTGGGAAATAAAAATATAAAAGGCACAAGAATACGAACAAATATGTAAATACGTGTGTAAATACATCAATTGTCTGTATTTTTGACATAAACCCGTGAAAGGAGGGACCGCGCAATGCCAAAAAATATAAAAGAAATAATGATTGCACTGAATCAAGTATTAACAACAACTGTCTGGGTTAACGAAGACCGCCAGATTATATCACTGCGCGACGAATTACAGATTGGTAAAAATAATACACCACGTTCTATCGAAGATTTAGCCCGTGCATCATTGGTTGGTGCATACGTATCGTTGCAAATTCGCACAGACAATTTTGATATCGCAGCAGAAAGTCTGGATACCAAAACATTGGCACTGCGTGTCAAAGAAATGGTATTTGCAGAAGCCAAAAAGATTATGGACGCAGGTGAAGCAGAAACACTGGTCCGTACCGCCAAGGCTGCATAATTTCCGCAATCCCCGTGCGTTGCGCGCGGCAAATTGCACATCAGTTTCCAGTTATCTGGAAGGAAGGGAGAAATCGCTGGCAAGTAATTGCCAGCGGTTCTTTAATGCACAGGCATTGCAGATGAATTCAATCACTAAAAAAACAATGGCTGGGATAAATACTGCTGTAACTGGCGTCTGACAGTCTGAATCCCGAAGAACGCCATGAATTGATGCTGACACGTGCAAATGTGCGTCGGGAAATAGATGAACTGTCACGACAATTGTCCAACAATACCCAACCACTAATTCAAATGCCAGCACACGAAAAATAACCGCCCGAATGGGCGGTTTGCTTATGCAGCGTTTTCTTTTAATTCATCACGGATGGCGGCGACGGTGGCGGCACGTTCGGCGATTAATGTTTCCAAGTTCGCGCCAGACAAATTTACCGCGTAACGAATTGAATTCGCAAATGCCAACGCATCACTGTTACCATGCGTTTTAACGGCAAAGCCTTTCAACCCCAAGAATGTTGCACCCGCATACGAACGTGGGTCAATTTTGTGCTTTAAACGCTTGAAAACATGCACCATAAAGAATGCGCCAATTTTTGCTAATACCGATTTCTGGACTGCATCCATCAATACACGTTTGATTAACTTTGCGGTTCCTTCGACCGTTTTTAATACAATATTACCTGTAAAGCCGTCGGTCACCACAACCTGAACATTACCGCCACTGATATCATTACCTTCGACAAAGCCAATATAATCGTACGGCAATTGGTCACGATGCGCGGTTAATAATTTATTCAACCGTTGCAGTGTTTCATTACCTTTGGTTTCTTCTTCGCCAATGTTTAACACCCCCAATTTTGGACGTGGCATATTTCCAATAACTTCGGCATAGACACTGCCCAATATTGCGAAATCAAACAGGTTTTCTTCGTCACAATGAACATTTGCGCCCAAATCCAATACAACCACCCGTGAATCACCACCACCAGACGGCAACATTGTTGTAATTGCAGGACGGGAAATTCCATCAATTGTTTTTAATGCCAATTTTGACAGTGACATCAAAATACCCGTATTACCGGCGCTGACAACCGCCGCAGAATTTCCATCGCGGACGTCACGTATCGCCATATACATTGATGTATCTTGTGAATGACGAACAACATCACGCAATTTATCAGTTCCTTTGATAACACCAGGTGCATGAACAATCGTGCAATTACGCGCGACACGCTGATATTTTTTGGACATCAATTTTTTTAATTTCTTTTCATCGCCAAAAATACGGAAATGAACGTCATTTTCGCCATTCTGGTACAGATACTGGTTTATTCCGCCCAAGACCGCATTTGGTCCTTTGTCCCCGCCCATGGCATCAATAGCAATTATTTTTTTTGATTCTGACATGATTATTTTATATTAAAAAAGCAGAAAGGCACTGAAACGCCAGCACCCTGCTGCCTTAAAGTTAGATGTTAATAAATATTATTTCGCACCGCATGCAGGACATACGTGATGTGGACGTTTCTTTTCGCCACATGTCTTGCAAACACTGCATGGCATGACAGACAATGCATCATGCGAACGACGCTGTGCGGAACGTGCTTTACTTGTTTTACTTTTTGGCGTTGCCATTTTTCTATCCTTTTTATTTACAGTCGGGATTTAAATTGTTCCCTGTATTTTAGTACAATATGTCAGCATTGCAAGGAAAACTTTGCACCACGCACAGAACAACCGTTCATCACGTGGTGCAAATTTTTATTATATATCCAGCAACTGCTGTTGTGCATTTCCTTCGCGTGCCAAACGTTCGGCGCGTTCTTCTTCTTTGGCGATTTCGCGAACACGACGTACGTATGCACCTGTTCCAATTGGAATCAGACGACCAACAATCAAGTTTTCATTAATACCGACCAATTTATCGGTTGAACCACTGATTGCAGCATCGACCAATACTTTTGTTGTCTGTTGGAACGATGCGTTTGATATAAATGAACGTGATGTCAATGACGCACGTGTCAAACCAACCAAGACCTGAGATGCGGTTGCCAATTTACCACCATCACGTGCAACACGGGCATTTTCTTCTTCGAAGTCAACACGGTCAACGACCTGCCCCATCAAGAATCCTGTGTCACCTGGATTTGTGATTTCAACACGACGTGTCATTTCACGGATCAAGATTTCAATGTGTTTATCATTGATTACCACGCCCTGCAAACGGTAAACCTGCTGAATCTGTTCAACCATAAATGTTGCCAGTGCTTTCTGACCCAAGATACGCAAGATATCCTGTGGTACTGGGTCACCATCGACCAGTTTATCAGCCTTGCGAACAGTATCACCACTGCGAACCATCAGGTTTGTACCCTTTGCCACAGCATATTCAACTGGGGCGGCACCATCATCAGGTTCAATGCGGATGATAATCTTTGATTTTGCATCTTCCAGTTCGACAGTACCATCAACTTCTGCCAACAATGCAGGGTTAGATGGACGACGTACTTCCAGCAATTCATTAACACGTGGCAGACCACCCGTAATATCGCCTGTACGCTTTGCCTGAACAGGAATACGTGCTAAAACGTCACCCGCAGAAACTGTCGCACCATTTGCAACATTCAATACTGAATACATTGGTAACAGGTATTGAGCAATCTTTTTACCACCCAAGGATACAATATTACCCTTTTCATCAACCAATGTGATTGCAGGGTTTAATGCCTTCTTGGTATTGGCTTTCCAATTGATAACCTTGCGCGAAACGATACCTGTCATAGAATCAACTTCTTCTTGATAGGAAACGTTTTCAATCAAGTCTTCGAATTGAACGATACCATCTTTTTCAGCGATGATTGTGTTGGAATATGGATCCCATTCTGCAATCTTGGCACCCTTTTCAACCTTGTCACCGTCATTAACAATCAACATTGACGCGTATGGCAATTTTGTGCTGAACAATGTTTCGCCACTGTCATCAACAATTGCGATTTCACCGTTACGGCTTAATACAACAATACGTCCAACAGAGTTCTTGATTGTGTTAACACCTGTTAATTTTACGGTACCAGATACAGGAACTTCCATAAAGTGACTTTCCGCGCTGCCACCAGCAATACCACCAATGTGGAAGGTACGCAATGTCAACTGGGTACCAGGTTCACCAATGGACTGTCCTGCGATAACACCAACGGCTTCGCCGACGTGTACCAGCGCATTACGTGACAAATCCATACCATAACATTTCGCACACAGACCGTCAGAACAACATGTCAAAACGCTGCGAACATCAACAGATGGCAATCCAGATTCATTAATCTGCTTTGCGGCTGTTTTGGTAATTAATTCACCAGCTGGGACAATAACTTCCTTGGTAATTGGGTGTATGATATCGTGGGCAGCAGTACGTCCTAAAACAACATCACCCAATGCAACAGACAGTGTAGAACCCTGATATACTGGTTTCGCAGTAATGCATTCGGTTGTACCACAATCGTGTTCTGTGATAACTGTATTCTGTGCCAATTCAACCAAACGACGTGTCAAGTAACCAGCGTCAGCGGTTTTCAAAGCCGTGTCCGACATACCCTTACGTGCACCGTGGGTAGATGTAAAGTATTCAGACATAGTCAGACCTTCTTTAAAGTTCGAAATAATAGGAACTTCAATAATAGATCCGTCTGGCTTCTGCATCATACCACGCATACCTGACAACTGCTGAATCTGACGTTTAGAACCACGCGCACCAGACAAAGCCATCATTAATACAGAATTCCAATTGTCACCTGATGTTTTACTTAATGCGGCATATGCCAAGTCACCCATTTTATCGGTTGTCTTTTGCCACAAGTCAATCAGTTTATTGTGACGTTCACCGCCAGATAACAAACCGTTTTGATATTGGTCTTCGATTTCAGATGCAGCCTTTTCAGCCTCTGCAATCATTTCTTTCTTTTCGGCTGGAATAACGATATCGTCATAACCAATAGAAATACCACTGCGTGCAGCCTGTTCAAAGCCCATATTCTTTAACGCGTCAGCCAACAAAATCATTTCTTTGTCACCACAACGTTCATATGTTGTTGCCAACAATGCCTTGATTTCTTTTACTGGCATAACTTTATTTACCAAATCAAATGGCATTTTTTCTGATTTTGGTAACAATTCACCTAAAATCATACGACCTGCTGTGGTCTTGTATGTTTTACCATTGATACGTGCAATAATTGGTGTATGCAATGTAATTGTTTTGTTTTCCAATGCCATTTGGACTTCGTCCATATTTGCAAAACGTGGTGATTTGTCAGTGTGTTCACCATTAATCAATGAAATGTAGTACACACCCAAAACCATGTCTTGTGACGGCACAATCATTGGTTCACCATTCGCAGGTGACAGAACGTTGTTCGAAGACAACATTAATGTGCGTGCTTCCAATTGTGCTTCTAATGAAATTGGAACATGAACAGACATCTGGTCACCGTCAAAGTCAGCATTGAATCCCTTACATACCAATGGGTGCAAGCGGATTGCTTTTCCTTCTATCAATACTGGTTCAAATGCCAGCAATGACAGACGGTGCAACGTTGGCGCACGGTTCAACAATACAGGATGTTCATGGATAACTTTTTCCAGAATTTCCCATACGATATCTTCGCCGTTTTCAACCATTTTACGTGCGGTCTTTAACGTGTTTGCATAATCACCAGCCAATAATCTGGCATATACGAATGGTTTGAATAATTCCAATGCCATTGTCTTTGGCAAACCAACCTGGTGCAATTTCAAACTTGGTCCTGACACAATAACAGAACGACCAGAATAATCCACACGTTTACCCAACATGTTCATACGGAAACGTCCAGATTTACCACGCAAAGAATCAGACAATGATTTCAATGGACGACGGTTTTGTGAAACCATTGGACGTGCCTTGTGACCGTTATCGAACAATGAATCAACTGCTTCCTGTAACATACGTTTTTCATTGCGGACAATGATTTCAGGTGCGTGCATTTCCATAAAACGTTTTAAACGGTTGTTACGAATAATAACACGACGATACAAATCATTCAGATCAGATGCAGCAACATGTCCCGCATCCAATGTTACCAAAGGACGCATATCCGGTGGAATAACTGGGATAATATCAGGTAACATCCATGCTGGCTGTGTATTAGAATCCAAGAACGCTTCCACCAATTTCAATTGCTTAATCAGTGATTTGCGTTTTGTTTCAGATTTTACATCTTTCAATTCTGCACGCAGGCGTGTGCGTTCTTCGCCCATGTCCATACCTGCAATAATTTCACGAATGCCTTCGGCACCGATGCCAACCTTGAACGCGTCTGCACCAAATTCTTCAACAGCGGCCTGATATTCATCTTCGCTGATAACATCATACTGTTTCAAACTGGTTAATCCTGGTTCAATAACAATGTATGCATCGTATGAAATAACCTGTTCCAGTTTCTTTTGTGGCAGGTTATTTAACAATGTCGCAATTTTACCTTCGCGCAAGAACCATGTGTGTGCAACAGGCATTGCCAGTTTAATATGCCCCATGCGTTCACGACGTACAGTCGAAGAACCAACTTCGACCCCACAACGTTCGCAAATTGTACCGCGGAATTTCATACGTTTATATTTACCGCAAGCACATTCAAAATCTTTTACAGGACCGAAAATCTGCTGACAAAACAGACCTTCTGCTTCTGGTTTTAATGAATGATAATTGATGGTTTCTGGCTTTTTCACTTCGCCATGAGACCAAGACAGAATTTCATCTGGCGATGCAATTGTGATACGCAGGGCATCAAACTGCTCTTTGGTTTCAAGTTGTCCGAATATCTTCTGCAACATATTGGTCATGTATTTTGCTCCTTAATCGTCGCTATGATACTGTTGGTATGATGCCTGTTTCCCGACATCATACCGTTTTTTTTAGTCTACTTTTTTTGGTGTCATTGCCAGACCCAAACCACGCAGTTCGCGAACAAATACGTTGAACGCTTCTGGTGTACCGGTTTGGATATCATTGCTGCCTGAAATGATAGATTCGTACATTTTGTTACGTCCGACAATATCGTCTGATTTAACAGTCAACATTTCGCGTAACAAGTGTGCTGCACCATGTGCTTCCAATGCCCATACTTCCATTTCACCCAGTCGCTGACCACCCATATGTGCCTTACCAGACAATGGCTGTTGTGTTACCAACGAATAGTTGCCAATTGAACGTGCATGAATCTTTTCATCAACAAAGTGATGCAGTTTCAGCATGTACATAACACCAACGGTTACAGGACGTGCAAACTTTTCGCCTGTCATACCGTCGTACAAGTCAAACTGACCTGTTTCTGGCAATTTCGCCAATTTCAGCATACTGCGAATATCTTCGGGTGTTGCACCGTCAAATGTTGGTGTTGCCATTGGAACACCGTCACGCAACAATGCAGCCTCGGCACGGACATCAGTATCTGTCATTTTTTCCAATTTTTCTGCGGTTTCTTTGCCATAGATTTTACCCATAACATTACGCAAATCATCGGTTACAGCACGTTTTGCCTTTACTTCTTCCAGAACAGCACCAATTTGTTCACCCAATGTGCGTGCTGCCATCCCAAGGTGGGTTTCCAAAATCTGACCAATGTTCATACGTGATGGCACACCCAATGGATTCAGTACCAAGTCAACTGGTGTACCGTCGGCAAGGTGTGGCATATCTTCGATTGGAACAACCTTGGATACGATACCCTTGTTTCCGTGACGACCAGCCATTTTGTCACCAGGCTGTAATTTCATTTTGTGTGCGATGTAAACTTTGACTTCTTTCAAAACACCAGCGTTCAGCGAATTGCTTTCTGTTGCCTTTGCAACTTCGGCATCTGCTTTTTCGTTCAAGGCTTTCAATTTCGCAACATGTTGTTCACGCAATTCATCAATCTTTGCCTGTGCTTCCTTGTTGCGGACAACCAGTTTCTTTACATCAGATGGTTTGATGCCTTCAAATACTTCTTCGGTCAATTTTTTGCCGATAAATGGCTTCAAACT
Organism: Candidatus Enterousia sp.; assembly: GCA_051885395.1. Classification (GTDB taxonomy): domain Bacteria; phylum Pseudomonadota; class Alphaproteobacteria; order Rs-D84; family Rs-D84; genus Enterousia. The sequence continues at coordinate 21,314 of JBJEXB010000103.1, forward strand.
GCCTACGCCTGCATCAATAATCATACCAGACGCAATCTGGAATACCTGGTCTGCAAAGCCCTTTTCAATAATAGATGTTTCTTCTTCGCGGTCTTTGTTAATCTTTTCGATTTTTTGCAGTTCAATCATCTGGGTACGTTCGTCTTTCTTTACCCCATGACGGGTCAAAACGTTCACACCGATAACTGTACCTTCTTCGTTTGGACCAACACGCAGTGACGTATCTTTTACATTCAATGCCTTTTCACCAAAGATGTTACGCAACAACGCTTCTTCTGGTGTCAACAATGTTTCAGATTTTGGTGATACACGACCAACCAAAATATCGCCCTGCTTTACACGCGCACCGATATAAATAATACCGGATTCGTCCAAGTTTTTCAGTGCTTCTTCACCGACGTTTGGAATATCACGTGTGAAAGATTCTGGCCCTAACTGTGTATCACGAACCTTGAATTCTTTTTCAACGATTTTGATAGATGTAAATACATCGTCACGTGAAATGCGTTCGGAAATAACGATAGAGTCTTCGTAGTTATATCCACGCCATGGCATAAATGCGACCAATACGTTGCGTCCCAATGCCAATTCACCATAGTTCATTGATGCACCGTCTGCGATGATGTCGCCGGCAGATACACGGTCACCAACCTTGACCAATGGTTTCTGATGAATTAATGTTTCGCTGTTGCTGCGTTCAAATTTTTCCAGGTTATAAATATCTACACCTGTCACAACATTGCGACTGTTCATACATTTTACCACGATACGGTTTGCATCAACAGATTCAACAACACCACTGTGTTTTGCCACTTTACCAGTGCGTGAATCGCGTGCAACTTCGCGTTCAATGCCAGTACCAACTAATGGGGCTTGAACACGCATTAATGGAACAGCCTGACGTTGCATGTTTGAACCCATCAATGCACGGTTCGCGTCGTCATTTTCAACGAATGGGATTAATCCTGTTGCAATTGACACCACCTGACGTGGGGCAACGTCGATTAAATCAACTTCATCTTTTGGAACCATGGTAAATTCGCCATCTACACGTGCGGTTACCGTATCTTCTGCCAAAACGCCGTTTGCTGTTGTTGGTGTATTACCCTGGGCAATTTTGTGTCCCAATTCTTCATCTGCTGTTAAATACAGCATTTTGTCTGTAATTTTACCATTTTCAACAACATAGTATGGTGTTTCAATAAATCCGTATGGATTTACACGTGCATATGTTGACATATGGTTAATCAAACCAATATTTGCACCTTCGGGTGTATGAATTGGGCATAATCTGCCATAGTGTGTTGGGTGAACGTCACGGACGTCAATGCCGGCGCGTTCACGATTTAAGCCGCCAGGCCCCAATGCAGAAATCAAACGTTTGTGTTCCAATTCTGCCAATGGATTATACGCGTCCATAAACTGTGACAATTGTGATGTACCCAAGAATTCAGAAACCAAACTCATCAATGGTTTTACATTGATAACATCCTGAGGTTGCATATTTGCGATGTTCGGGCTGGACAATTGTTCACGAACCAAGCGTTCAATACGAACCATACCATTGCGGAAATTCTGTTCCAACAATTCGCCAACTGTGCGAACACGACGATTTGACAAGTTATCAATATCATCAACAGTATCTTTGTGGTCGATAATATTGGTCAATGTTTTCAACACTGCCAAGAAATCAGATTTCGTCAACAAACGTTCATCTTCTGGTTTTTTACCAGATTCAATTTTCAGACGTTTGTTCATCTTGAAACGACCAACAGCTGATAAATCATAGTATGCGGCATCAAAGCCCTGGCGCATAAATAAGTTGATTGCGGCTTCCAATGTTGGGCGTTCGCCTGGACGAATGATGTTATAGATTTCAATTAATGCTTCTTCGCGATTGGTGGTTTTGTCAGCCATCAATGTGTTACGCATATGTGCAGTAATTGTTGTGTTATCAATAGAAATCAAAGAAATATTCTTGATTCCCATTTTATCCAAATCAGACAAAACTTCATCTGTAATTTCAGTACCAGCCTGGAAAACGACTTCGTCACCATTGGTAATTGGGTCAAACAGATATTCCCCAATCAAACTTTCTGGCAATATGCCGAATGTCTTGGATGCGTTCATAATTTTAGTCAAACGCTTTGCATTCAGACGGTCGCCCTTCTTTGCCAATTCTTTTTTGTCCTTTGGATTAATCAGGTCATAATTCAGGCGATATTTATCCAAACCTTCGAAAGCAGATGTTTCGCCAGCCCAATATTTTCCATCAAAAGACAATGGTATCCGTTTGTAAAACGCGCCCAATATTTCCGTATCAGACATTCCACGAATTGTGGTCTTGCGTGGGTCCGCTAACCATTTCTTTTCGTCTTCTGCCAAAGGCAAGCAGCGTAATAATACTGTTGCTGGGATTTTACGACGACGGTCGATACGAACATAAATAACGCCCTTGGATTCTTCGAAATCAATCCAAGAACCGTGTTCTGGGATAATACGCGCGGTATATGTAATTGGATTACCCGCAACTTTTGCTTCTTTGGTTGTTGCGAACACGACACCCTGGGCACGGTGCATCTGAGAAACGATAACACGTTCAACACCTGATGCGATAAAACTGCCGCGTTCAGTCATTAACGGCACTTCGCCCATAAATATTTCTTGTTCTTTGATATCGCGCAAAGTTTTTTTGCCATCTTCGGCGATGTCCCATAAAATCAATCTCAGCTTCAATTTCAGCTTGCTGGAATATGTCATATTACGCAGCATGCATTCTTTGACGTTGTAAACGGGCTTGTCCAAGGTATATTCAACAAATTCAAGGTCTGCGATTCCAGCATAATCCTTGATTGGGAACATAGAAGAAAAAACATTCTGTAACCCGATATTTTTTCTGACCTTGGGGTCAACATCGGCCTGTAAAAAGTCCTTATACGAATCGTATTGAATTTCAACTAAATCAGGAAGCGGAGTTTGCAAAAAACTTTTACCAAAAGATTTTCTAATTTTCTGGATAACTGCCATGGGTATCAATCCTTTTTTTCTGCGTTTTGCAAACGAAACGTTTATATCTGTTTATTACGCCTGTTTGCCCGCCAGGGATTTATTCCCCGACGGGCGGCGTTTTTTCACGGTTTACCGTGATTTTTTGTTTTGAATCCGTTATGGATTCGTGTGCCATAATTATTTCAATTCAACTTTGGCACCTGCGGCTTCCAATGTAGCCTTCATTTTGTCGGCTTCATCTTTGGCAACCGCTTCTTTGACGGTCTTTGGTGCAGATTCGACCAAAGCTTTTGCTTCACCCAAACCTAAACCTGTCATTTCTTTTACAGCTTTGATAACAGCCAATTTGTTTGCACCGACTTCTGCCAATACAACGTCAAATTCTGTTTTTTCTTCGGCTGCAGCGGCGACTGGACCAGCAGCAACTGCAACAGCGGCGGCGGCGCTAACGCCCCATGTTTCTTCTAATGCTTTGGACAGTTCAACTGCTTCCAAAACAGTCAATTTTGACAATTCTTCAACTAATTTCTGAATGTCTGCCATTTTAATGCTCCTATTTCAGTAACAGAAGGTGTGCCTTCTGAATCTTATTGTTCTTTCTTTCCATACTCTGCTGATACACGTGCCAAGCGTGATGCTGGTTCGACCAAAATGCGCGCAATTGTACCACGTATTTCCAACAGGGAAGGAAGCTTGGATAATTGCACAATGCCGTCCGACGTCAAAACGTCTGCATCCATTTTACCGCCAACGATTGTCAAATTCGGATGTGATTCTGCGAATTTTGCCAATACTTTGGTAACAGCCAAACCGTCTGTGGCAACAGCAACAGCTGTTGGACGTTTCAGCATATCAGATACAGGTTCGAAATCAGTGTCTTTTAACGCCAATTTCATCAAACGGTTTTTGACGACTTTGAAAATCGAAACCAATGGACGTAATTCGTTACGCAATGCTTCGAATTCCTGTACGGTCAAACCATGGTTTTCAACAACGAAAACACCGTTTGCTTGCTGTAGGGACGACTGCAACGCTGAAATCAAATCTGATTTTTCTTCGCGTTTCATCTATTTTTTCCTTCAAGCTTCTGTTTTGTTAAACTTTCCATCTGGGTTCGCCAGGTGGGGCTATTTCCTGCCCCAAAGAATTTTTCTTTGTCTATGATGGGAATTAAGTGGATACCACACCATCAGTCTTGGACAGAAATCTGCTGTTGTGATTTGGGGACGCACCCCAAATCACAAATTATTATTTTACATCAACCTTTAAACCAGGGCCCTGGGTTGTCGCAACTGCTGCGCCCAAGATATACTGACCTTTGGATGATGCAGGTTTTATCTTTTTCAACTGGTCAATCAATGCGTTTGCATTTTCAACCAATTTGTCGGTTGTGAAAGACATTTTACCAATACCAGCGTGGATGATACCTTTCTTTTCTGCACGGTATTCAATCTGACCTGCTTTGGCAACCTTGACCGCTTCGGCAACGTTATTTGTAACGGTACCCAATTTCGGATTCGGCATTAAACCTTTTGGTCCCAAGACACGTGCAACCTTTGACATTTTTGGCATCATATCTGGTGTTGCGATAACACGGTCAAAGTTAATTTCGCCGTTTGCAACCTTTTCAATCAATTCTTCGCCACCAACAATGTCGGCACCTGCTTTCTTGGCTTCGTCAGCACTGTTGACTGTAAATACGGCAACGCGTACAGATTTACCAGTACCATTTGGCAAAGACAGCATACCACGAATGTTCTGGTCTGCCTTGGTTACATCAATACCCAAACGAATTGCGATTTCCAATGTTTCATCAAACTTTTTGGACGCATATCCGCGCAAGGTTTCAATCGCGTCAGCAATGCTGTATACTTTGTCAGTATCCAAATTTGCCCACGTTTTTTGTCTTTTTGTAACTTTCATATCTTATTCCTCCACCTTTACGCCCATAGAACGGCATTGACCGGCAACGATATTCATTGCTGATTCAATGGTAGAGCAATTTAAGTCCGGCATTTTGTTTTCTGCGATTTCTTTGATTTGCGCCTGTGAAATAGTGCCAACGAAATCACGACCTGGCTTTTTAGAACCAGATTTCAGTTTCAATGCCTTTTTGATAAAATATGACACCGGTGGCAATTTCATAACGAATTCGAAACTGCGATCTGTGTAAACAGTGATTATGCACGGAATTGGCATACCCGGTTCTTTGTCAGATGTTTTATCGTTAAACTGTTTGCAGAATTCTGCGATGTTAACACCAGCAGCACCCAACGCCGGTCCAATTGGAGGGGCTGGATTTGCCTGTTTTGCGGGGACAACTAATTTAACAATCCCCTTTAATTCTTTTTTTGCCATTTTTCACTCCATTTTTTTGGTTTGTGATTGTGGTACGATTGGCTATCTACCACAATTGATGCGCGCCTTGCACACGCCCGTCGGGATACCCCGATTAAACTCTTTCAACCTGTGTAAAGTCCAATGCAACACTGGTTTCACGACCGAACACCAATATCGTCACAGTCATTTTTTGTTTCAAATTATCCACTTCGGCGACGATACCATTAAAGCCTGCAAATGGACCATCGATAACATGTACTTCTTGATCGACACTGTATTCAACATCTTCTGTGGCGACTGCACCTTCTTCGACCTGGCGTTGCAGGCGACGTGCTTCTTCTTCGCTGACAGCAATAGGTTTATTTTTTGCACCCAAGAACATTACAACCTGGGGCATCAATTTAACCAATGAAAATGTTTCATTTGTTAAAACCATCTGCACAACGATGTAACCAGGGAAAAACTTTTTTTCACTTTTTACGCGTTTGCCGCCTTTGATTTCTGTAACTTCGCGTGTTGGGACCAAAATCTCTCCAAATAACGCATTCAAACGCCGTTTGTCAATCTGTTCACGCAAGCCGCGTGCGACTTTGTCTTCGCACCCAGTATGAACATTTACGACGAACCACTGCATTTTGCCTTCCATATGCACATCCTTTGTCCGTAATTAGAAAATCCATCCAACAATCGCGTTCAACACACTGTCCACTACAAAGAAAAATAGCGCAGCCAAGCCAGACACAAACAATATCATAATTGTTGCACGCACAACACTATCACGTGACGGCCACACAATTTTAAACCATTCGCCGCGTACCGACTTTACGTAATCCAGTATGTTTTTCAGTATTTTTTTCATCAAAAATCCCGATACTATCGTTTTATTCCATGACTATCAAAGGTCAAGATTTTCAGCATTTTTCCTGGCAGGGGCTAAAGGAAAGTTCGTTTCACTCACCACTCGTACCGATTTCGTTTCGCAATGCTCACGAAACCGAACTCGTACGCGAACCACATTTTATGATTCGGGTTCAATTCCTTTTGCCCCAAATGTATTTTTCAACACATCGTGCCTTTTTTTCTTGGCAGGGGCTAAAGGAATCGAACCCTTATCCGCGGTTTTGGAGACCGATATTCTACCGTTGAACTAAGCCCCTGGAAACTGTTTTTTACCTGTCGTTTGTACCTGTATTACCCCCAATAGTCGGGGACAAGATAGCATACTTGTACAAAAAATCAAGCAGAAAGTATTATAATTCTATTACATTTTTTACGCAAGCGTTTTTTCACCTTTCTAAAAACGGGTATTTAAGTATTTTTATACATTTATTATGTATTTAATGCACTTTTTACTTGCGCGCTGTTATATTTTTTGACTACAATCGGCATATCCAAGGGGGAGGAATCACGTGGCAGACCGCATAGAACCGCCAATTTTAATGTCTAGATTAATGACGTTCGTCTTTGCTGCGTCTGTGGTTATGGCGGCTGTTTTGTTTATTACGCTGTACAATATGTTTCCTTTGAACAGACCCCAGATATTTTTTCTGTTTTCACAGTTGCGGGGCGAACGCGAAATCGTTTATGTTCCATTGACTGCAAAAGACGCGAATTATGATTACTTTGTTCGTGGATTTTTACGTGAATATGTCAAGGCTCGCAATGAAATCGTTCCAAATGTCGCAGATATGCGAAAAAAATGGAACAATGACAGCAATAGCGTAATGCATGCTTGGTCTTCGCCAGAGGTATATGAACAATTGCAGACAACAAATATGTGGCGCGCGTTTATGAATGACAGCCCTGATTTTGAATTTTCATGCCCTGTTGAATTTGAAAAGGGCGCGGTTAAAGAATATGGAAAAACAAAAGATAAAAATGGTAAAGAGTTTGTAACATATGAAGTAACTTTCAGTTATTTCTGTACAGATGCAGATAATAATAGACAGGTTAGTAAAAAAAATTATACAATTCGTATAACATTGGGTACCGCAGATAAAATGAAATGGCAGGACAGACTGTCAAATCCATTAGGAATTATTGTATCAGAATATTCGGTTATATCTGGCAATGGGGACCCATTGAATACAGGATATATGGAAGATTAAGAAAGACGGAAAGGGAAAAAGATGACTTTCGTTAACAAATTGCAATTAAATATATCATTATATGCGCTTTTAATGTGCAT
>JBJEXB010000104.1:0-6339 GCA_051885395.1 Candidatus Enterousia sp.
GGGATTGATGCCAACGGTTGGCGTACCATTGCCACTGATGTCATTTGGTGGCAGCAGTTTATTGTCACTGATGTTCGGATTTGGTTTATGTCAAAATGCCCATATTCACAAAGACCAACAGTTATCTGCCAAAGGAAGTTAAAAAATGAACCTGCTTATTGTCGAATCACCATCAAAGGCAAAAACAATTGGAAAATATCTGGGCCCAGGATGGCGCGTGATTGCATCTGTTGGTCATGTTCGCGACTTGGTGCCTGAAAATGGCAGTGTTGATACTGCAAATGATTTTGCAATGCGCTGGCAAATTATGCCAGGCAAAGAAAAGCAAATAAAACTGATAACTGATGAATTAAAAAAAGCAGATGCTGTTTATTTAGCATCTGACCCGGACCGCGAAGGTGAGGCTATCGCATGGCATATATTGGATATACTGCGTGCAAAAAAATTACTGGCAGGCAAAAAAGTATATCGTGTTGCTTTTCATGAAATTACAAAACGTGCTGTATTGGAAGCAATTGAAAATCCACGTGAAATTGATGAAAATCTGGTTGATGCATATTTGGTACGTCGTGCATTGGATTACTTAATCGGTTTTGGTATATCACCATTATTGTGGCGGCGAAATTTAGGTAAATCTGCCGGACGTGTACAATCAGTTGCAGTAAAACTGGTCGTTGACCGCGAGCGCGAGATAGAGGCATTTACCCCCGTTGAATATTGGTCAATGACTGCCAATTGCAATTTAAACAAAGATAATTTTCAGGCAAATTTAATATCAGCCAATGGGCAAAAAATTGAAAAAATGACAATCAAAAATCATGATGAAATGAATTTGATATTGTCTTCAATTGGTACGCCTGAAATCGACGCAAATGTAATTGCAATTGATAAAAAGAAAATATCACGAAAAGCCGCCGCACCTTTTACAACCAGTACATTGCAACAAGAAGCGGCACGTAAATTATATTTTTCATCAAAACGAACAATGGCAACTGCCCAAAAATTATATGAACAGGGTTTGATTACATATATGCGAACAGACGCAACAAATTTGTCTGTTGATGCAGTAAATGCAATACGTGAATATATTGCAAAATCATACGGTGATAAATTTGTACCGAACGCACCAAACGTATATGTTACGAAATCTAAAAATGCCCAAGAAGCACACGAGGCTATTCGTCCAACACACTTTGATGATGCGGCACATAATTTATCAGGGGACGAAGCAAAATTATATGAATTAATTTGGAAACGTACAATTGCATGTCAAATGCGGAATGCAGAATTTGACAGCGTATCGGCAGATATTGAAACACAAAACAAGGTTGCTATATTCCATGCAGTTGGTACAGTTCGTACATTTGATGGCTTCATGCGTGTATATATTGAAGACAACGATGATGAAAGTGATGTAAAAGACGCGAAATTGCCACAATTAAATGTTGGGGATAATATAAAAATTACAGAACTGGTTCCTGAACAACACTTCACACAACCACCTGCACGATATACCGAAGCATCATTGGTAAAAAAATTAGAAGAACTGGGAATTGGTCGTCCATCAACATATGCAACAATTATGTCAACAATTGTTGACCGTAAATATGTTGAACAAGACAAACAACGTCGTTTTCATCCAACACCTGGCGGTTGGGTTATCGCATCATATTTATCAAAGTACTTTACAGATTTAGTAGATGTTAATTTTACTGCCAAAACCGAAGATACATTGGATGATGTATCAAATGGAAAGCAGAAAAAACTGGCGGCACTGCGCGCATTCTGGACACCAACCCAGTCAATGATTGATGGCGCACGCGATGTTAAAACGACAGATATTATTGATACTATAAATGAACAAATGCATAATCATTTGTTCAAAGACGGTGATAATAAATGTCCACAGTGTGGTGGGACATTAGGTATAAAGTTATCAAAATATGGTGCATTTATTGGATGCGTAAATTATCCAAAATGTAATTATACAAAACGTTTATCCGATGATGATGTGCAACAGAAAGTTGATGATGAAAAATCGACCAATACAGCGGATACATCTATATCCGTTGATTTAGGCGATGGTATTTCATTCCGTATTGGACGATTTGGTCCATACGTTACAAATGGCAAAAAAAATGTTGCAGCCAAAGGATACACATCTGACACAATCACAATTGATGTAGCACGTGAATTATTAAATGGAACTGCGACAAAACCAGACCCAATTGAAATTGGTAAAAATCCAAAAACGGGTAAAATGATTTATTATTATCCAACAGGACGTTATGGCGCATATATTTCATCGAACAAGGTTAATGTATCTGTTTCCGCGCAGCCTGATTTGGATACAGCAATTGAATTAATCAACAACAAGAAACCATCATCACGTTTCAAAAGGACAACTAAAAAATAATGGCAACAAAGGGTAATTGGGGCAATTTTACCGATGAACTGCGCGCACGACTATCAATCGTGGATGTAGTATCACGGCGTGTTCCATTGACAAAAAAGGGGCTAAATTATTGGGGGTGTTGTCCATTTCATAATGAAAAAACGCCAAGTTTTTCTGTCAACGAAGAAAAAGGATTTTATCATTGTTTTGGCTGTGGCGAACACGGCGACATAATTTCTTTTACGATGAAGTCTGATAATCTGGACTTTCGTGCAGCGATTGCTGAACTTGCCAATATGGCAGGATTAAAATTACCAGAATATAAACCAAAATCAGACGCACAAATAAAACGTGAACAATCATACTTTGATATAACGGAACGTGCTGCAAATACATATCACAAACGATTGTTTGATGCAGATGGTGCGGCAGCATTGGCATATATTCGTGGGCGTGGTTTTACAGACGATATGATAAAAAAATATCGCATTGGTTATGCACCAAAAAATAACTTTATCGCAAATACATTTACAAATGTAAAACCTGAAAACTTAATAACAGCCGGTCTTTGTCGGCATGGTGATTATGGATTATATGATTTCTTTCGTGATAAATTAATGTTTCCAATTATGAATCCGTCAGGCGCGGTTGTTGCATTTTCAGGGCGCAGTATGGATGGTCGCGAACCAAAATATATAAATACAACTGATACAGAATTATTCCATAAACGAAAAACAGTATTTGGTTTAAACTTTGCCAGGGACGCAATTCATCGTGCGAATCGCAGTATTGTCGTCGAAGGACAAATTGATGCAATTCAAATGCAAAGTAATGGATTTGCGGAAACTGTCGCGCCATTAGGAACCGCATTAACCGAAGACCATATTGCATTACTGTGTAAATCAAATCGAAATATTACATTTTGTTTTGATGGTGATGGTGCTGGACAAAAGGCGGCTAAACGTGCTGCAAGCCTTGTTCTGCCCTTTATACGTGATAATTCTGAAATTAAATTTGCATTTGTAACTGGTGGCAAAGACCCTGATGAAGTGTTAAAGACAGGTGGCAAAAACGCCATGCAAAAAATCATTGATAATGCAACACCGCTATTTGATTTTATGTGGGAAATTGCAAACAAAGATTTTATAACCGCAACCCCTGGTGGCAGAACGCAGGCTGAAAAATTCTTGAATACTGAATCAGAAAAAATATCCGATAATAATTTAAAGAAAGAAGTATTACACGACTTTTCAAATCGTATGTTTAACCAGTGGCATAAATGGAAAAAAAGTGATAAAAAAATTGATATAAAAATGCCATCGGTTGATGACGTCACAAAAAATACATTAATTTACATAACAAACGCTTTTCCAGATATTACCGAACGGTACAGTGATTTTTTACAAACACTGAATATTGATTTTGATGGTCAAACAAATGATTTGGGTTGGACTGCATCAGCGGCAGAAAAATATATTATATCATTAAAATTACAACGACATTTGGAACGTTTAAGAATACAAAGAAAAGAAGTATTGTTAATTGCCTTGTCTGGTGACGCGGGTGCGCAATCACAAATTGCCAAAATTGATGCAGATATAAAAAAATACAATGAAAAATTGGAAACACTGGCATCGATTTAATGTAATTGTTACGAATTATAAAAAAAATTACCGGCTTTTTTGAACATTTTTATCAAAAAAGCCGGGAAATTTTTTAACATATATTTTAATTATTAAACAAGAAATGACATATATCGCCGTCGGTCATTATATATTCTTTGCCAACGGTACGCATACGACCTGCCTCTTTTACTGCCAATTCGCCGCCCAGTTCAATAAAATCTGTGGGTGTGATAATTTCTGCGCGGATAAATCCTTTTTCAAAATCTGTATGGATTTTACCAGCAGCCTGGGGGGCTGTACACCCACGTGTTATTGTCCAAGCATGCGCTTCTTTTGGACCAACAGTATAAAAAGTTTGCAATCCTAATGTTTTATATCCTGTCTTTATTACCTGTTGCAGACCAGATTCTGCCAATCCTAAATCTGTCAAAAACATTGCGCGTTCGGCCGGGTCAACAATTTGTGCGATTTCCATTTCAATTTTTGATGATATTACCAATACCGCATTTGTTGCACCGAATTTATCGCGTACTAAATCTGAATATTTATTACCTGTTGCGGCAGATGCTTCATCAACATTACAAACATAAATAACAGGCTTTGCGGTTAGCAAATTAAATGGCGCTGCATCAACCCCACTATTACGTGCAGGTGTTCCATTTTCGAGTCCATTTTTAATTGTGTTTGCATCCGCCAATAATTTTGCAGCATCTTTGTCCAGACCGCGTGCCTTTTTTTCCAGATTTTTAATTTGTTTATCAATACTTTCTAGGTCTGCCAACATTAATTCTGTTTCAATCGTATCAATATCAGATAATGGGTCGATACGACCGTTTACATGAACAATGTCATCGTTTTCAAAACATCTGACAACGTGTATTATTGCATCTGTTGATAATATGTTGCCCAAGAATTTATTCCCCAGTCCTTCGCCACTGGATGCACCTTTGACCAAACCTGCAATATCAACAATTTCTAGTTGTGTTGGTATAATTTTTACTGATTTTGCAATATCTGCCAATTTATGTAACGTCGCATCTGGTACAACTACGCGTCCTGTGTTTGGTTCGATTGTACAAAACGGATAGTTCTGTGCGTCCGCCGCCGCACTTTGTGTCAGTGCATTAAATAATGTTGATTTACCAACATTTGGTAACCCAACAATTCCACAATTGAATCCCATTTATTTTTCCTTTATAATGCGTTTAATATGTCATACATGTGGAATGAATTCAATATAAAAACTTTTCCTGCGGAAACTGTTGTTTTTCGCGATGGGGTGTATTGTGCTGATTTATCTACGTTAAAAAATACAGATATTGATAAGAATTATGATTTGCCTGTACATATAATATATACAGGTGAAATATCTGGCGATAATATAATTGATATAAATATTGGTGCATCAAATCAGCCGGTGTTTTTAAGTGTTGATGTAAAAAACAATTTATCGGCAAAATTAAAGATTTTAATCAAAAATGCCGGGGAAAATTCAGAATTACGCGGTCATGTAAGATTGGAAAATTCAAACACATTGGAATACGAATGTCGTGCCATGCATTTTGTTAAAAATACCGGCATTTTAGTAAATTCTAAATTATTAGCCAGTCGTAACAGTTTATCAAAAATGCACGGCAGTGCGATTATAAAACCGTATGCTGAAAATGCGGTATCAGATATCACACTTAGTGCCATGGCAGTTGATGAAACCGCACGAATTGAATTTATGCCAGCGCAATACATATCCAGTGTTCCAACCAGTGCTGACCACAGTGCATCACTTTATAAACCCGCCACATCACAAATTTTATATCTGCGTCAGGCAGGACTATCTGGGGCAGAGGTTGACACCGCCCTGCGTGATGCCTTCTTGAATAATTTTAATTTGTTTTGACCACCCGTTCGCCAGCCAACGCAGAATAAAAAAAAGCGCGTCATAACCGACACGCCCGAAAAGCATAAACGCAATCCGCTATTTATTTTTTCTTAAAGCCTTGTTTCGCTTTCAATTTTGGATTATCTGGGTCAATCAAGATAATCTGTTTGCCACGACGGATTTGTTTTACATTACCGCGTTTTTTCCAGGCCTTTAATGAACTTAAAAATTTCATATCAAATCCTTTTTACAATGGGCATTATAAACACATTTTCTGAAAAATCAAATAATATATTATATTTTTAGTTGTTGTAGTTGGGGCTGTTGAATTTGTTGAAAATCGTGTTTTGAGTTTTTATCAACAGTTTTTCAACAATTATTTCCTTGATTTTCAAGGTGTTTTATACAGATTGTTGAAAAATACATCTGTTTAATTAACAGTT
>JBJEXB010000105.1:0-6292 GCA_051885395.1 Candidatus Enterousia sp.
CCAGATACCGTCTGGACACAAAAGGATGATACATACACTTGGCGCAGTGTTGATGGTGTAACATTCACACGTCATATTACCGCAGATGGATATTTAATAACGGTCACTGATGAAATTCGTAATGGCGCGTCGCACGACGTTTCGTTAACACCATATACACGTATTATGCGCACAAATGATTCCACATCCAGTTCTGGCGTTGATACAGGTTTAATGACGTATGTAAATTCAGATTTAGAAAACGCGGGTTGGCATAAACTGGATAAAAAATCGTATGCATATTCAACAACCAATGGATTTATAGGCTTCGCAGACCAATATTGGGAAACCGTTGTGCAAATCGACCGTCCTGACCAAACAATGCGTGCAAAGAAATCTGGCACACAATATCAGGCAGATGCATCCGCAGGCGCGATTGTTATCGCCCCAGGCGATACCCAAAGTGTCACACAATATATATTTGCGGGTCCCCGTGACCAACGTGTTTTATCAACTGTATCAAATACAATTGCAGGCATTGATGAAACAATAGATTATGGTTGGTTTTGGTTCTTGGCACGACCAATGTTGTGGATTCTGAATACGTTAAATGCGCTGGTTATGAATTATGGTGTTGCAATAATCATAATGACAATATTACTGCGTCTGGCATTGTGGCCATTGACACGCAAATCATATACATCAATGATTGCAATGCAGAAAATGCAGCCTGAAATTGCACGTATTCAAAAACTGTATGCGAATGATAAAGCGCGCCAGCAAATGGAAATGCTGCGCCTGTATCAAACGCACAAGACATCCCCTATGTCTGGATGCCTGCCGATGCTGATTCAGATTCCAATATTCTTTGCATTGTATAAAGCATTATTGGTGTCTGTTCCTATGCGTGGGGCGCATTTCTTATGGATACATGATTTGGCAGCAATGGACCCATATTTTATCTTGCCGATATTAATGGGGGCGACAATGTGGCTGCAACAGTATTTGCAATCTGCTGCCAGCAAAGGGCTGTCAAACGCAAATGATGCAGTTGCCCAGACCCAGAAAATGATGCGTTGGATGCCGTTAATATTCACAGTAATGTTTGCCTGGATGCCGGCTGGATTGGTTTTATATTGGACGGTATCTAATCTGTTTGGAATATTACAAATGTATATTATCAAACGGGCTGGCAAATAATTTGCACATACCGCGTTATTAAAAATACCGCCGTTTGGCGGTAATTTTTTTGTATAATCCATATGGCGTTATGGGATGCGGACGTGGCAATCCAATCGCACCGCAAGTAAATGAAACACAGGTCCAGTGTTGTCTTTTCATATACTTGTTAAAGTTCGCATCGGGCAGGCATATAAATACCCACCCATGCGCACGCAGAATGCGTATATCACGCATATTAATTGGAATTTTTGCAACATTGCCATGGTGTATAAATTGATACATTTTCATTTTGCCGTCTGCACCAATAATGATTGGTGCACAATGCCGAAAACGACGGCAAAAAATTCGTGGCAGTATTTTTGATGTTTTATATGTGAAACCGACAATAATCATTTAATTCTCTCTCGCATTTTTGCCCGATTTATAAACGGGATTTGTTATTCAATCCAGCCACGTTCGCGTGCCGCACCATCCAGTACCGTCATCGCATTTTCCCACAGATTTGCTGCATTATTTTCTGCCCATACATATTGATTTGGTGCGCGTCTGCGGTCACCAAATTGTTTCATAACATTTAATTGTTGCGTTGTTAATTTTCCACACAGGTACAGTTTCGTTACCAGTGTTTCAACATCCAATAATTCGCATGGTCGGCGTGTAGGATTTCCGCGCATATGCATTATTCCCGTCTGGATAGATTTAGAATAAATAAACCAGAACCACAATTGTTCTGCATTGTGGAATTTTTCTGCTGTACATACTGTCATTGTCGATTTCATATTTTTCTCCTTTGGTTACAAGACGTTGTATGGATTTTTAATATATAGCCTAAGAAAAGAATCCTGTAAAATATTACAACTGGTAGTTGAACAACGAATCGAAAATCCGAACGATATTAAGTTTTTGCAAAGTGGTGTGCGAATCGATAAATTTGCATAATATTTAATTTTCCTGATTTAAAAAAAACAAAAACGCGCACGATGATCGTACGCGTTTTATTTATTTCTTGATTGTTATATAGTGTATTAATCCATTATTTCAAATTATTTTTGTTATTTTTTACAATATTGGTGGGAAGCAATCACCGCCTGCCTCTGGACAGCAGTTAAATCCGTCTTCGCCCATATCAGTATAAACTTCGCCAGTACAGCAACCATTTGCATCAGGCTGTGTTCCATCCAAGCATCCGATTGTTGCAGGTTGTTCAGGTTCTGGTTCAGAAACAGGTTTAGAGAATGGATTTACAATCGCCCCACTGTCTTCGTACTTTAATCCCAGAATATCCTGATTGTATGCCTGTTTTTGTGCTTCGGTTTGACTGCCAGCCGTGCCATATGTCTTTGTGAACTGGTCTTGCTGATTTTGATACAGAGCATCTTGTCTGGCATTATTGATTGCTTTGTATTGGTTTGATTGGCAATAGAATAATACAGAACTGTAATCCAAGCCTGCATTATAGATTTCTTCTCTTTTGTTTTCGTTAACTTTTCCATCAGATGTACAATATTGACTCCAATTGAAAGAACGTGCCTGTCCAATCCATGACGCATCGTTATAATCAACCTTAACGTTTCCACTTACGTTACTACGGCGCTTTGTCTTGCTATAACCCAATGCACATTTGCCTGTTGCGCCTTTTTCAGGGTCACCACAACTGACAATTAAATCTTCTGGGGAATATACGGTTATACGTGTGCCTGCGGCAATTGAAAATGGTGGCACTGTATTATCCATCATATCAACCAATAATTTTTGTGCGACCTGATTCCATGCAGTAATGATTTCATTTTTCGCCAGTTCCGATGAACGCATTGTTCCACTTTGTACAACGGTATTATTATCCAAATCAATTTGATTGACGAATTTATCTGCAACTGGTGCAATCATATTTACCGCCGCCGGCACAATTGCGGTCAACATTGGCATAACAAACTGTTCCAGATAATCTGTGCTGCCACGACCTGGTACACCCATACGCCCCTGGGAATCAGCAGAGATCGGGTCATTTGACCCCTCAAAATTAAATTCAACACCATTTGGCAAAATGAATTGATACCACTTTATTTGCATACGCCCAACCGCAGTATATGGACCTGGCAAATCGCCTGTAACATATCCCAACATTAATGTACCCGTTGGTAAAATAATGTTACGCCCATCGTCCGCATATACATTACGATCAACCGTTGCGCGAACTGGCAATTGAATTGATTGGCTGTCTTGTTCATTGAGGCGATATAAACTAGGATCTGCACGAACCTCTGACACGATTGTAGCGGGAATTGGTTTGTATTGACGTAATATAAACTGGCGATCATACGGTTGCGATGATAATACATATTTGTCAGATGAACCCATAAATTTTTCAGAACCTTCATTTGATTTTTTTATTATACTATTTGTAAATTTAGGACGTTCTTCCATTGTTGTATTTTCTGGCAGTGGTGACAGTGTGCCATTTTGACCAACCTGGCTGGCGGCATAATAAATCGCGTTTTCTGATGCCTTTTTCGTCGCAGGATTTGATAATTTTGGCAGTGTACCATTTGTTATTGTGCTGTAACCAATGTGTTCCGCATCGGTGCCAATGCGTTTCCCATTGCCCTTGATATCTGTGATAATTCCATTGTCAGGATTATAAATTCCCGTTGGGGTTTTACATTCTTTATCTGAAAATGGATGAAAATAATATGCCCCACGTTCTGGTTTTATCCATCCGATTTGATTGCCAGACGGACCGTATCCTGGAATTGCAAAGTCCGAGCATCCCTCGGGTGCAACAGTCGCATCATCAGATATTTTATTTTCTTTTGCACTTGCAAATGGATCAGATGGCGCAATTGATTTTATATCATTGCGGATTTCATTACTGACATTTTTTTGTGTCGGCTGTGGTTGTGCCACCGGCTCATCAATAATTGGTTTTGATGTTGGTTGTGTCACATCAATATCATCATCAATGTCAAAATCTAAATCCAAATCTTCATCGTCATCTTCAATATCGATATCTGTATCCGTTTTTGTTTCAACAATTGGTGTGTCAACTGGTTCTGGCTTTTTTACAACAGGACGTTCAACAGGCGTATCTGCAATTGCTGTGCCTGTTGCCCCCAAGTTCACATAATATTCGGATGTATGCTGCATACTGTCGGGCGCGTTTTGCAGTCGCCACGAAACAGTCAAAATTATTTTTTTATCCGCCATTGGCTTTTTGGGCGCATACGTTACATACATACATTTTGTTGGTCTGGTTTCGATTTTTTCCAGCCCTTCGCACGATTGCTTTAATTCGAAACCATCAACCTTTTCTGCATAATTAACAGCCAGAACTTTTATGGCATTATTTGCAGATATGGCAACATCACTCGTCTTGACTTCACCCACTGGTGTTTTTCCAAAATCCAGCATTACAGGCAAAAAAGATATTTCGGTTGCACTGCCTTCTTCATCTTTGATTATTTGCGTATCCTTGCGACTGGTAAACAACAGCGTCAACAAAATCAGCACAACAATAAATGCCGCCGCCAACAGCAACCACTGAATGTGTTTTGGCGTAGATTTGCGAAAATCTGAAATTTGTTCTTTTATATTTGCCATCGTTATATCCGCCTTTGCCCGGGTTACAATGTGTTATTGCATACGAACAACACTGCAACTGGCACCACTGAATTTCAATAACTGGTCACACAGTTTTTGTGCAACTTCTATATCTGACATTGGACCAATACGCAAGCGATACAAGCGACCTGCCGATGAAGACGCCCCCAGATCACCAACACCCTGTTCATCAACTGCAAAGAATACCATGTCTTTGTATGGGGTCAGTATCCCCTGACCATCTTCGCCACTGAACTTTGCCAGCAATCCTGCCCAATAATCATCCAGTTTTTTTACAGATGTATCGGATTTCAATTCAACTGCAACACCTGTTTGATTGCTGGTTATTAATGGAATATTTGACTGTGGCAGGTACGAACCTGCTGTAACGCGTTCTGTTGGCATCATTGTTAATCCTGATGTGCCGCCACTGGAATATGTCCCTGCTGCAACACCATATCCCGCAGGCGTATATATCCCTGTCCCTGATTGATTAGACATTGCTGCATTTCCAGCAAACATTGGTGTTGTTGTATAATTTGCAACCCCGCCCGACATTGCCGCCAAATCGGCATTATATGCAATATTATTCAAAGACTGACCTGACATCATTGATTGGGCAACATTTGCCTCTGCCAGTGCCATAACAGATGCTGTATCTGCAATCAAAAATGGTTTTTCACGTTTTTTGATACATACAATGCGTTGACCACTGCGCAGAACCATATCGCCAACCGCTTCTACAATCAGTAAGCGTCCATCTTCGCCGTCGGTACGGAATCCAACAGGGGATTCGCCACCTTCGACCAACAGCGATACAACTGGGCGTTGTGTCATAGAAATAACCTTGTCTCCAAAATCAATGTATGTGAATATACGGTCGCGCCATACGCGTTCTGGTGCAATAACGTAATCGTCAGGATTTGGTACAAATATATCTAAATCAAAACGGAATTCAGATGGGTCAATTTTCATAGATTTTATCCATCCATAATCTTCGCCATCAACACCGACAGTACCACTTGATTTGGATGATTTTTTGAATATTGAACTGGCGCCACTTGTTGCAGTATTGCCACCTGTGGCATTTGCAGCGGCTGTTGGTAAATTCGCATTTCCATCCAGAACAACATCAACCTGAGAATATGTAATTTCGTCTGCACCAATTGGGTGACTTTGCAGATAGAATATGTATTTATTGCCTGATTTCCCAGTTATAATCATATTTGTATCTGAACCCTGATTATCACTTGCGGGTGTAATCATCATTGTGCGTCCACCCTGGGCAGCATCAAATGTGAATAATCCTGTGTTTCCGACAAATGCATCTTCAATTTGTTCGCCATTTGGCAGTGTTAACATTGTAACCATACCATTACGTAATTTGATTGGCAAAACGTTCCCAGGCGCCCATGCTAGTTGGGCATATCCTGGCTTTGTACTGCCTGCAGACATATTTGCGGTTGGATTATCCCATGCAGACTGGACACCGTACTGCGCAGCAGACGCCATATTTGGCATCGCCATTATGCAC
>JBJEXB010000106.1:0-1979 GCA_051885395.1 Candidatus Enterousia sp.
AACTCTTTACATTAGTATTAGACTTACTGCCAGCACTTACCGTATGCAAGCCTGTGTACCAACTGCCACTTGGTGTTGTACATGCTGCATCCGCGCTTGCTACTTGAGTACCTGCCGCACAACTTATCTTGCAGTCTGCTTTCTCATTATGGTCTGCCTGCGTGTTGCCACTAATCGTGTAACTCGTTGGGCAATTTGTCGCCGCAGGCGATGCACTACCCGCCTTTACCGTGTGCGCCAACATATATACGTTGCCACTCGTTATCGCTGTACATGTCGCATCTGCTGTCGTTACTCGACTACCCGCTGCACAATTGATAGTACATTGATTTTTGGCTGATGCAGAGGCAGGTGACGCATATCCACTTGGACACCCCGTAATACCACCTGTGGTTACACCAACCCCAGTTGTAACATATACCTTTGTTCCACCAGTGCAGTAACTGTTTGCAGGACATGCCTCCTGACCGGCTGCTGCCGTCTTTACATACTTTCCTGCATCCGTCGTCAGATAACACGCATTTACACCAGAACTGTTTGCATTCGCACTCTGTGTATATTTGCTGTTATAACTGGTACATGTTGCACATGCATTACTGTTTTTATAGTAATTTGTCGAACAGTTGGTAACCGTACACAGATTGCTTACTGTTCCATTGCTCCATGTGGTCGTTGTCCATGCATTTACGCCTGCATTGTTTGAACATGCCGTCGTACATGCCGCTGTATTACCAGTTCCAGTATTTGTCTTGCCAGCCGCACAGGCTTTACATACACTCTGACCTGTCGCATCCTGATACGAACCTGTTGCACAGGCATAGCGTCCCCATTCGGCATTATGTGTACCAGTATTACATAATGGCACAGTACCACCTGGGCAATAACTGCCCGCAGGACACAATATTGCCTTTTTATACAGCATTCTGTTGGTACCAGTATTGCAATATGTATCACTGTACTTTGTATTCAAATAATACCCACCGTTAACACTGGAATAATACATACTGCCACTGACATCATATTTACCCGTCGTTGTATTAAAGGCAACACTTTCTACACTGAACGTTGCTGCTGCATTTTTAATGCTATAATACGCCAAACAATTACTTTTAGATGCCCAACCATTTCCCCATGACTGATTAGCAATACTCGCAACAGTAGGTGTTGTAGTCTTTATCGCGCTGCCTGCACTGTTGTACGGATAGTATTCATCAGGGAAGGTTGTACGTTGGGTCGTAGAATCCGCCTTTGGGCATGCTTCTGTACCACCAACATTCGGCCAATATATATTTTTCGCCGTACAGAAACTGCCATTTGGACACGTTGTCTGTGCTGTATCTGTATTTGCCGCGATATATTTACCTGCGGTTGTAGTTACATAACATGCTGTATTAGCCGACGAACCTTGGACACTGTTCTTATACAATCCACCACCTAATGTTGTACAAGATGTTGCTGCTGTCGCGCTTGCAGGACAATATGATCCCACTGGACATATCGTACAACTTGTAGCAGTACTGCTAGCATAATATCCCGCCTTTGATTTCAATTGTGTTACCAAAGTTGGTGTTGTATTCCACGCAGTTGTACTGGTTGCATGATGCTTAACAGTACCAGATGCACAGTTTGCTGGGGTTTGAGTTTCGTAACACTGTGTTACTGCACTCCAACCAGTTCCTGT
This sequence comes from Candidatus Enterousia sp., assembly GCA_051885395.1. Lineage (GTDB taxonomy): Bacteria > Pseudomonadota > Alphaproteobacteria > Rs-D84 > Rs-D84 > Enterousia. The sequence continues at coordinate 1,682 of JBJEXB010000106.1, forward strand.
ATTACGTGTCCAACCTGATGTTTGATCAGGGCACTTACTACAACTCGTCGCTGTGCCACCATCAGACCATACCGCACCACTACACTGCGTACATGTCGCATCTTTCGTGTTGTTTCCACTTATTATTGAACCCGCCTTTGCTGTCACAGTATATATATTCGTTCCCCATGCAGTGCCACTGTAACTTATGGTGTTACTTGTCTTAGTAGCACAATACGTAGGCAATGTCGGTGTTGATGCCTTATATCGACAGGTCGTATTGGCATTACGCGGCGATACTGAACTATATGTTCCACCA
>JBJEXB010000106.1:2079-3109 GCA_051885395.1 Candidatus Enterousia sp.
GTGCCTGTCGCACTTGTTGCATTCTTGTTGTATACAACTGTATACGTATTTGCAGGGCAGGTCGGACTTGCACCAGGCGTTCCGTTGGTATGATAACCTGGATTGTTTGTCACAGTATATAAACCTGTTCCCCACGCTGAGCCAGTGTAACTTACTGTGTTCTTGGTTATTGTTGCACAGTTTGCTGGCTTTGTCTTGTCTGGTCCAACATATCGACAGGTCGTATTGGCATTACGCGGCGATACTGAACTATATGTTCCACCAGTTACCGCTACTGCTGGGGTCAATGCACTACATGCACTGCAACTCGCATTATATTTGCCATTATTCGTTATTCCATAATACCCATCTTTACATGATGTTGTATATGTACATACACCATTTGGTGCCGTCAATGTACAATCTGCACCTGTTGCAGCACATGCATCACAATTTCCCCATACTGCATACAGATTTACCGTGCCACCATTAGTAGTGGTCAAATTAGACACATTCTGACCATTCGTATATGTTGCACTGGTTGCAGTACTGCTAGTTGACCAACCCAGGAACTTCTTGGTTCCATTCGTAAATGCATTTGTTGTCAATGCTTTCGATATGTCATACGTATGACTGCTGTTGCTCATTGTGCCTGTCGCACTTGTTGCATTCTTGTTGTATACAACTGTATACGTATTTGCAGTACAAGTTGGTGTCGCAGTTCCGTTACCACTTATCGTATATCCAGGATTACAACTTGTCGTATATGTGACAACACCAGCATCAGATACACTTAAAGAACAAGTACCATTTGACGGTGTTGTACAATTCTTTGCCCACGCTGCATATAACGTTGTATTTGCTGTAAATGTTGTGTTGCCTGGCAATGCACCAGTCTTGGTCACACGCTGGGTTCCCGTCGAACCATTTGCAGATAAATCTGATACCTGTGCAGTGTAATAACCACGGAATGTATATCCACTGCGAGTAGGAACAGTTACAGATGTTACTGTTGTGCCAAAGTTTGTTAATGAATAGCCAGTCGCATATT
>JBJEXB010000106.1:3209-28509 GCA_051885395.1 Candidatus Enterousia sp.
CATATACCGTGCCACTGCCACCTGTACCACCGTTGTTATTCAATGTTATGGTGTATACGGTCGGTGTCCATTGTGCATAAACGGTTGTTGCACTGGTTGGGCAATATGATGAACCTGCACCGCCAACACGTGTTCCGCCAGATGCCGCTGTGTACCATCCATTAAAGGTGTAACCTACACGTGTCGGCGTTGGCAATGTTACACTATTACATGTCCACTGGGCATATAACGTTGTATTACTTGTAAATGTTGTGTTGCTTGGCAATGCACCTGCATTTGTAATACGCTGTGTGCCACCACTGGTTGCTGTGTAATATCCATTAAATGTGTAACTGGTTGATGCACTTGTTGGACTTACACTGCCATTATTGGCGTTATATGTAACTGCAACACCACTTTTTGTTGGCTTTGTTACAGATGTTACTGTTGTGCCAAAGTTTGTTAATGAATAGCCAGTCGCATATTTTTCATATACCGTGCCACTGCCACCTGTACCACCGTTGTTATTCAATGTTATGGTGTAGGTTCCTGCTGTACATACATAAGAGCTTTCTGTTCCTGCAGAGCCCGTTCTTTCGTACCCAGAGGAACATGTTTTAATTGAACACAAATTTGATATAGATTGTGTCGTTGCACCCGTAGAGGTATTGCTAACTGTTTTTGACCAGGTAGCTGTATTCCAAGTAGCTACATTAGCAGCATTTGGACATGTTGCATTACAACTGGTTTGACCTGTACCTGTTGTTGTCTTTCCTGTACATGCGGTACATGATGATTGCCCTGTTGTTGAAGTATACGCCCCCTTCATACACGCTACTATTGTATTTGCTTTATTTGAACCGTCATAGTCAACATATGGAACCCCTGGGCAATACGATCCCGCTGTACATGCCAGCTGCGGACCTTTTGCAACACTAATGTATTTTCCAGCAGGCACAGGCATCAATGAACACCATGCAGTAGATGTATGATTATTATTACGAATAGATGGATATCCACCTGTATTACCATTTGTATCTGTCAATGCACTGCATGGTTTACAAGCCCAAGCACTGTTAACACTGGTTTGCAAATATGCTCCAGAAATGCTGGGATTATACGTATTACCTGTACAAGCAGAATAGCCATTTAATATAACCCAATCAGGATTAGGCGTTGACTTTTTCTGTGTCGCAATATTTGTTGATGCCAATACCTGGGTCCAATTTGAATTATCAGTTGAAACATACATCTGAACATTGTTATATGTACGACCATCTGATGCATATAATGAAAACTTTATACTACCAATTTCTTGTATTGAGCCTAAATCATAAATTTGTGTACTACCTGTTGAGTATTTCGAGCAACTCCAACTGCCATCTGTTGCATTAGTCAAACTGCCACCAGAAATACCACCTTTACCTGACAGCAAATTGGTACCAGAACCTCCATTATTTGCGAACGCCTGTATTTCACATAAATGCGTATCAGAATTAACTGTATTACCATCAGATGTAAACTTAATATATCGCGCAGACACTGTCGTTTTTGGAATACCGTATCCCGCTACAACGGTTCTAGTACAATCTTCCATAGAATCATGGTTAGATGCAGCAGTTCCAGTACTTGTAAAACCATTCATACAATATACAACATATGACGTAGAACCAGAATACACAGTCTGTGCCCACGAATACCATGGTCCTGCGGGGGATGTACATGTTGCATCAGCTGTAACAACACGTGTACCAGCAGCACAAGAAATATAACAAGAAGTCTTTGCTATTGTAGCAGTTCCAGATGTTGTATATCCAGTTGGGCATGAACTACACGAAGCTGACGCCTGGGTTCCGCTTCCTGATTTATACGTACCTTTTGCACATGCAGTCCATACAGCATAAACAGTTGTATTTGCAGAAAACGTTAAAGAAGTAGATCCAGATGTAGCAGTAGATGATGTACTCCATCCATTAAACACATAACCAGCACGATAAAAACTTGTCGTTGCACCAGATTGTAACGAGCACGAAGAACCACTTGTACATGACTTGCTACTTGGGGTTGTCCCACTACCACCATTCAAGTTATAGGTTACAGTAACTGCATCTTTTTCACATGTACAAGAGGAGCCAGAACCAGAAACATGATAACCACTGTTACATGAGCAATAACAGTTAGTAGTACCTGTACAATCACTTGATGCATCCGAGCCCGCCGCACTGGTTGTATGATAACATGTTCTTGTTCCAACCGATGTTCCTGCTCCATTCGTAATAGATGTATTAAACGAAACATTACAAGCAACTTTGTTTGCTGTACTACCAGTACAATAATAATTCGCAGGACATTGCGTACACGCATTACCAACGGCTGTACTATATGAACCGCTCTTGGTCATGTAATACCCAGGATTACACGACTCATATTGTTTAATACTATCACACGTGTAACCCGCAGAATACGCAGCATTTGATGTAAAAATAAGTACGCAAAACAGCGTTAATAAACGAAGAATTTTTGTCATTTTTCCCACTTCTTTTCCTCTTTTACTCTCATATCTTAGAAAAAATCAAGGATATCGTGCAAGTGAAAATATAGCATTTATTTATAATATTTTTTGTTCGTCAAATAATCTGCGGTTTTATGTGTATTTTTCTGTTATGGGGTCCTTGTCATTGCGGGCAAGCGACAGCGCAGCGTGGCAACACAAAAAAACGATTTGAATTTACAAAAAACAAATGATAAAATTACACCCACAGATGGACAGAGCATAGCTGATTCCAATCGGAATTGGAGGAAAGTCCGGACTGCATGGGACAACATACTGGCTAACGACCAGGCAGAGTGATCTGACGATTAGAGCAACAGTGACGAATCGATTAAATTCGGGTGAAACGGGCAATCTCTATGTGCAGCAACTTCAAATAGGCCCCCGTATAACGAGTCCCAGGGGTGGGGGCGGGTAGAAGGCATGACATCTTGTGGTAACACATTATGCAGACTAATTATGCTCGCTACCTTGATTTGGTTTGAAAAGACTGGGTCTTGGCAGAACAGAATCCGGCTTATCGTACATCTGAAAACGCCCCAAACGGGGCGTTTTTTTTATTTCTCATCGTTGCTTGGTCATTTCATACTGGATTGCCGCGGTCACTATGTTCCCTCGCAATGACAAAAGAGATAAATTTCCAAGTTTTATAATTACAAATTTAACGCATCCTTGTCATTGCGAGTGTCATCGGGTCCCACACAAATTTTATTTGTGTGGGTGATAAGCGAAGCAATCCAGTCAATTAATCAAATTCATCCGCTTTATTTTATGGATTACCATGCGACGAATATAATAGTCCCCCATCAGGCTTTCGCTTGCCCCCGCCAATGGCGGGGGAAAATTACCACATACGATATCCTGATTTACAATGCCGTTCACACTTATGCGTTACAGGATTCCATTTCATTGTACCTGTTTCATCTTCGTACCCATTTACATCACAAATTGGTACACATTCATTGTTTTCCAGATTATACATCTCGCCTTGATACAGGCATGACGCAATTTCACATTCACGGACGTACGTGCTGACGGCCAGTTCCCCACGAACGCTGAATTTGTTCTTACATTCGCCACACTGTTTCCAACGTTCATTCGTTTGTGATGGGTCTGTGGTATATCCCGCATTACACGACGTGGCAATGCAATTGCCCCATGTGTGCGCAGAATGATTCCATTCCATTGCACCAACACCATTTTCAATATCACACACCTGAACATCACTTACACACGCATTCGACGCAACATGATATCCATCTGCACATTCTTCTATTACACAGGTGCCATACGAACCAAGTTTATAGTCCCACGATTGGTGCGCAATGCTTGCATTTGGCGCGGTACATTCGCGCGTATCTGCAACGCATTTAGCATCTTCGACATGATATCCAATTTCACACGATGCAATTACACAATTGCCATCCGCTGCATATGACAACGCATGTTCGCGATTACATGGCTTGCATCGCCCGTTTATCATTTCGTATATATTTATACACGATGTTTCAATACATACCCCATCAATAATATCGCAATCATTGCCCAGGTCTGATTTTCCACGATATTCACAATTTTCACTCCAATATGCACGTGGTTCCAACGGTATCGCTGTACCATTATCAACGTCATACTGTTTGCATTCTTTATAGCATTCTGATGCGCTGGATGCACCAGGCGCAGACAAATTCCAACTGCCATCACCCAATGTTTTACATGATTTGCCATTTATATCACTGTCGGTGCCATCACAATAACTGCCCGCTGGACATGCAACACAAACACCGTTCTGCAAAGAATATCCCTGTTTGCACTGTGAAATCGCACAGTTGTTATCACCGCCATAATAATCGCGTCCAGACATCGCAATAGCATTTGCACCTATTAGACATTCACGCCAGCACTGTGACACATCTGTTGTTCCTGTATCAGAATTTGGATACACACCATCTGTCAAAGATGCACATGTGTTTTGCACACCGCCACTGCATACATTATCGGCAGGGCACATTATACACATATTTCCAACCATAGAATATCCAGAATCACATCCAGTAATACTGCATATGGTGCAACCATTCGCACAGTCACAATTGTTGTACGCATTTGTGCCATTGAATGCACATGTCTGTAAACCAACACCATTTTGAACATTACACGCGATTTCGTCTTTTAAGCAATCTGTTGAATTTCCAGCGGTATCACTTAACGTATATCCATCACTGGGGCATGCATGCAACGCTGTGTCCAAGGCAGGGCTGTAATTACCACGCCCAACCGCAATACAGTCATTCGCCAGTACAGATGACTTGTAATAATATCCTGCATCACATTCATACATTTCAGGATTTGAACAATTCGTATAATCCATAACTGATGCATCAGCATTATAGAAACATCCCCAACGTCCACGACCATGTAACGCAGTTGTCAATTCACGTGTCAAGAAGCACCCCTCGGCACTGTCTGTCGTTGTATTCCCACGTGTATTTGGCGTGCCTGATTCTGGCGATTTAGGGGCAGGGCATGCATGACGCGCGACATCGCCGATTTCACTGTAAAAGTTTTCCCCAACAGGCACACAATCATATTTATTTTGTGTCAAATCAAACCAATATCCTGCATTACAATATGTAATTTTAATACTGTCACGAATACATCTGTCATTATATTTCAATGCACCAACATTATAGTAGCACGTTTGTGTTCCACGACCATATAATGCACCACCATTATTTAAATCATAAACGCGATTTGCCATAAAGCAGTCAGATACAGATGACGAATTATCATTGGTTGTCGTTCCTGTAACGGAATCTTCTGTTGGGCACACATCGCGATTCAGCCCGCCACCAACACTGTAATATCCAATTCCAACGGGGCTGCAATCAATAGATGTAACGTCGGAATTCAGCCAATATCCAGCATTACAACTGGTAATTAATTGATTCTCGCATTTATTCGTATATGTCTGTGCGGAAATATCATAATAACACGTCTGGGTTCCTGCACCATGCGATGCAGAATATGGCTGTCCAGATTTATAACATACATCCGCAGATGCTGCGCCAGCCACACTGATTCCACCAGCAGGACAGGATTCATATCCTGCGACACCTGCATCTGTTGCAAATTTTCCACCAGAACAATAATTATTCGCCGTACATGTTGCGCAAACCGCGCCTGTGCCTGTATAGTATGTCCCAGCTGCGCAATCGGTCAATCCTGCCGCCCAGTTTACAGAAATCGTCGCATTTTGTGTTGTAAATGTTAATACCTGGTCAGCCATCAATAATTCCCCACTGTCGCTGATAATGCGCACAGATTTTGTTGAATCAAAGAAGCCCGAAAAATTATATCCTGTTTTCGTTGGAATTGTTGTTAACCGTGATATCGGCGTTTGCGCATCCGCGTCTGTGAACCAACCGACGCTATATTTTAAGTATACGCGCGATGGCGAAACTGCCGTTGTTGCATCATTTGAATTCAATGCAACTTCATACACGTTTGGTGTCCATACTGCATATAGCGTAATATCAGTTCCGTCAGTCGATATATTTGTAGCAATTGTTGTACCAGCGGTATAACAAGTTCCATCCCCAGACGCACGTTCACACCAGCGTGGCACTAATGAATATCCAGGACGCGATAACGCAACATTTGATGGCAAATCGCACACCCCACTGTCAAAAGTGCAGGTTATATTGTCCACAACGTCGCCAGCACCACCATTTTTATCCAATGTGATTGTATATTGACGCGCCACACAACGCGCATTTTCTGTGCCATTATCAACAGGCATATATCCCGTATCGCATGTAACTGTAAATTCACAGGCTTCATATTCACCGTCAATTGTTGCATTTACACGTTCATTTTTTCTGGACACTGTACCATGTGGGTCAGAACGCACACATTCCTTGCTGCATTGGGTAATAGACGTTGCAAATTCTGCCGATGCAACTGTTGAATTTGTTAATTTTTCTGGACATTCCTTTTGTGACAATGACGCTACACATTCGGCACTCTGATAATTATCAGCCAAACATTCCATAGTTGTACCATCACTGAAATATCCCTGCTGAACACCAGTGCATCCCACGGTCTGTTCTGACAAATGATAGTATCCAGGCAGGCACGAAAACGCACGTTCTAGATTACATGCGGAATAACGCGCAGTATCATTTGTATATTTGCATTTTCCAGACGCATTACCGTTTTTAAAATTATCCCATGGCGCAAATATATAGTAACAATCCGTAACCACACGTGTGCCGACTTCGCTGGTACCACGTGGTGCAGAATCATCATCTTTTATTCGTGGACACGCAATTGGTTCATCCGCACCATCTGGGCAATAAAATCCAACAGGGCATTTTGCAGGATTTTCCCACACACATTTTGGTGCAGTTGAGTTATCATTTTTTGCAACGTATCCCGTATTACACGTCGCATGATATGTACATGTTGGATACGTATCAGACGTACCATCATTATATTCTTTTTCATTAACATGCAACAGCGTTCCATTCTTTATTGTTGCAGGTTCTGGACACGTAACAAAGCACTGTGATTGTAATGTGGCACCTGCCAAACTGGTTCCGCCATTTGGACACGCGACTGAACATCCTGATTCCCCAGCAGGAGATTCGCCAACACCAGGGCAGAAACTGCCCACAGGGCATGTAACCTGAGATTCGCCATCATAATATTTACCAGCCTCGCACGGGGTGCTTAAACGATTCCACTGGGCATATAAAGTAATAGCCCCATCGGATATAATATTTTTTATATCCGCGCCAACCGCATACGAACGCCCCGTTCCATCTGCTGCTGTATTCCAGCCCGTAAATTCCCAGTTTGGTCGTGATAAGGCATCCGCGCCACTGGTTGAACACGCCTGGTCATATAAACAAATCGTTGCATCAATAGTTCCCGTTCCCCCATTGGCATCATAATTTATTGTCAATTCATTTGCGTTACATGTAACCGTATCAGGGTCAAATGTCGTATATCCTGTATCAACACAATCAACCGTCATGGCACAACTGCTGGGGACAATCGGGTCACAATTTTCAGTACTAACTTCATTTGGATAAAATATACCACCGCCACCTGCGGGCGAATCTTCATACGTACATTCACCATGTACAGGACATTCATCATGTATGCACATTGGCACACAAATTTTGTAGCACTGTTCCACATATCCATTGCCGGTGGATTTATCATAAACGCCTTCGTATCCTGGAATTTCAGAACATAATTTACATGATTGGTCATCTGATTCCCTATAATACGTTTTCTGACAACGTAACGTATTAACCTTGCACGTTTTGTTAGTAGGCATACCATAATAATCATCAACAGAAACATACTCACTAGTTTTCCATGTGCAACTTCTGGAATTTTCAGGACAAGTACCAGGCACACATTTTCCTTCGTAATGAACATAGCACTGATTTATAGATGTTGCCCCTGAATCTGATTGTGGATAATCATCAGGACAATTAACGCACACATCACCATACAAATACGTCGAAGAATCACATGTAACAGCACCGACGTTACCCATCAGTGCAAATATACAAAACACACAAATCGATAAAAAGCCCAGCATTTGGTGCTTTTTCCCCATTTAATCCTTCCTTAGTAATTACATTCTAGAAAAAACGTTACACACAGCGCAAGCAAAAAAATCCCCCCTTGATACAATAGGGCATTTTTTACATAACTTTTCCACTGGTTGGATAAAAAGTCAGTTGTATTTTCTCCCACTTTGAAAATTCATTTTGTGGCAACATCTTAAATGGTTGACATACATTAATAGCATTACGTATTGTATCCAAAACATACGCAAATGCGCTATCGGTTTCTGCACGCGCCGCAGATTCAAACCATACATCACGAACAGTTCCATTTTGACGCATTGTTAAATGTGCAACTGCACGCATATCTTTTATATCAGGACGCGACGTATCAATTGTCCAACAACGCGTCATCGCCACACGCAACGCATCAACAACCGATATTGTCAATGTTCGGTCCAGGGACATAACCTCGCGATTTACACGAACGACTGTTTTTTTCTTTGGTGCAGTTGGTATATCATTTTGTGACGCCACGGTCGGCTTTTCAGGTTTTGGTTCTTCTTTCACCTTTTCTGGAACAGGTTCTTTATCTTCCACTAAACTCGGGGTATCCAATGGTGCCACATCTACTGGTTCTGTATCAGATTTTGCATCATTTTGTACAGGCGACGGGGTGTCGGCTGTTTCGGCATCTTTACTGGAATCAACAACGGGACTGCTGGTATTATACAGTTGCGTTTTATCCCCTGATACTTTGACCGCATTTAAATCGATTTCCATAATTTGCACGTGATCACTGGCAACATTTTGTGCCCGTTCCACAACAATTGCAAACGATGTAATCATTATTGCAACCAATATCAAATGTCCTAATACAGACATTAACAAGTTTTCTGATGAAAATTGTTTAAAAGCAACCATTGTACAGTACTATCTATCTATCTGAGTTCGTAACCCAACACGTTGGAATCCAGCATCTTTTAATCCACCCATAACAGACATAACCGCACCATAGTCCGCATGTCTGTCACCACTAATCATTATTATCAAATTTGGATTTTCACCACGCATTGCAACCGCACGCTTTACAACATCATCGCGCGACATTTGCACATCACCCAAATAATAATGTCCACGTGAATCAACACCGACCTGGATTGCATGGTCATTACCAGTTAATGCAGATTTTCCACCATTTGGCAAATCCAGATTTATTCCCGCCGTCATCATTGGCGTTGTTACCATAAATACCGCCAATAATACCGTCATAATATCAATCATCGGGGTCAGAGAAATACTGGCATCCGATTGTCTTCTTCTGCGTGACATAATCCCCCCATTATTTTTTTGATTTATATTCTTTGACGGCATCATCCATTCTGTCATACAGGTCATCCGCCTTTCTGGCAAAATACTGATATGCAATTGCTGCTGGAACTGCAGCAATTAATCCCAACGCAGTTGTCCCCAATGCAGTCGCCAATCCTGGTGCAATAACGCCAATGCTGACAGATTGATTCATACCAATTGCAGCAAAAGAATCCATTACCCCCCAAATTGTTCCAAACAATCCGATAAATGGTGCAACGTATGCCACCATAGACAAGAACCATAAATTTTTATCAAACGGACGTATTAATCTGTCTACGATAACATCCAAGTTATCTGTTGGCTTGATTTTTAACGGGTTACGTTTTTGTCCGCGCCACATACGAATTTTTTCAATAATTATCGCCCACGACATAATGCTGCCCACGACCAACACCAACGAAATAAAAAGCGTCATAATGTCGCCAGTAAATAAATTCAGCAAAGAAAAATTATTCGTCATTTTCATACCCTTTAAAGTTTTCTATTATTTCATCTGGAATACGGGCAGGGCGCATATTTGCCCCAATGTATGCCACATTTACATTTATTATAGCACAAATTACATCATCTTTTACAAATTTTTGTTCAATTTGCATAGATGCTGCACCCAATTTTACGATTTGACTGATTACATTAAATTCATCAGCCAATCGCAATGGCGATAAATATCGCACATTTAATTCACGAATAACCCAGCCAACATCACCATCTGGCACAACTATTCCGCGCAGCATATGCATACGTGCGCGTTCTGCAATTTCAACATAGCGCCCATGATATACGATACCTTCGGCATCAGTATCTGCATACGCAACAGAAAACGGAAATACATATTTTTCAGACATACTTATCTGACCTTACTTTTATTTATCCTTAAACTACTTTTCCAGCCCCAGATGCACATATCCTGCATCTGTTACAATTCGACCACGTGGCGTACGCTGAATAAATCCCAATTGCATCAAATATGGCTCAATAACATCTTCGATTGTGTCCGATGGTTCAGACAATGCCGCCGCCAGATTTTCAATTCCAACCGGTCCACCTGCATAGTGCTTTATAATTGTTGTCATATATTCACGATCGATTTCATCCAAACCAGACGCATCAACATGTAACTGGAATAATGTAGTTTTAACTGTATCTGCCGATATTTGTGATTGGTTTAACGCAGACGCAAAATCACGCGCACGCTTTAACAATCGATTTGCAATACGTGGCGTACCACGTGACGCACGCGCCAGCATTAGCGCACCATTTTCATCAATTGGCGTCCCCAAAATATTTGCACTGCGCGAAATAATCTGTGCCAAATCATCAGGCGAATAGAATGTCAATCGCAAATCAATTCCAAATCTGTCCCGCAACGGATTTGATAACAAGCCTGTTCGTGTTGTTGCCCCAACCAATGTAAATGGTGGCAGGTCAATACGAACACTTTTTGCGCTGGGACCTTCGCCCAACATAATATCCAACTTAAAGTCTTCCATTGCGGAATACAAGACTTCTTCAATTGCGGTTGGCAAACGATGAATTTCATCAATAAATAAAACATCCATCGGTTCCAGTGCCGTCAATATTGCCGCCAAATCCCCTTGCTTGGTCAGCATAGGCGCCGATGTTGCACGGAAATTAGTCCCCAGTTCATTTGCCACAATATGCGCCAATGTTGTTTTGCCAAGTCCTGGGGGACCATATAACAACACATGATCCATCGCTTCGCCTCTGGAACGTGCCCCAGATATAAATACAGACAAATTCTGTTTTAACGCAGTATGCCCGATAAAATCGGATAAAACTTTTGGACGAATTGACATTGCCAATTCATCTGGAATATTTGGATCTAAAAATCTGTCAGTATTTTGCATGGCTTACAACAACTTATCTTCGGCATTTTCACGACCAACATACGCCTTGAAATCATTGTACATCTGGCGCAAATCAGCAGGCGTACTGTACAAACTGTCCGCATTTTTTACACGAATTGTTTCCAGATCTATTCGCGCCTGTTTTTTCAACACCTGGGTCAAATGTGACGCAAAAGATTTTGCTTCATCTGATTCTGCCGCGCCCTGCAATAACAAACCACGATTTGGACGTGCCGACACAAACGAGAAATCAGACAACGACGGGTCAGGCGACACCATCACAAACCCAGACACTTCGGATCGATACATCATTGCCTGCAATACATACCATGCCCCCAGTTGATGCCCTGACAGCCATATTTTTTCACTGTCTTCGTTATGGTCTTGAATCCAGTTCATAATGCTAACAATATCCTGCAAGTTTTCAGTTGTCGTACCAAATGCACCTTCGGAATTGCCAACACCACGATAATTAAAACGTATTACAGAAAAACCAATATCCATAAACGCACGAAACATCGCATACGACACACGGTCATTCATATGGTATTTTTGCCGCGGATTTCCCGACAACACCACCGCCAATGGTGCGCCAGGCGTCGCAGACTTATGATACACAGCGTGCAATTTTCCGGCTTCGCCAGAAATCATAATATCGACCATTTTTACGCCTTTCCTTTTTATAATTAAATATCAGATTGTTATTACTTATAGAACAAACGAAACACTGTTTTCAATAAAAATATTTTTGTTTTGACACACACCGCCATAATGTTCTAAGATTTATCAGAGAGAAAGAAAGGCAGACTCATGGCAAGATTTATTTTATTGGCTGCAATCGTCACAATGTATGCAAATATCGCTGCGGCGGCATCCACTGATGAAATTACCATTGATAATTTTCAGACAATATATACTGATACACCTGTTCAGTCGTATTATGCATACCCAGATGACCCAAATTTCATTCCAGAAACAGAATTCATGGAACGTGCCGACAGTCTGGATTACGATGAAAACATTATCCAGGCGCGTCAATATGAATCCAGTTTGCATCCTGGCGTTATGTTCGCAGACCGCCCAATGATTATATGCCGAAATTTTGGTTGTACACGATTAAACGACAAAATCACACGAACATTTTTGTTTAACAGTTTATCAAATATGTTCATGATGAATGCACATTCACGTGTATATATATGTGAAGCAGACCCATTCTCGCGTGACTGTCTGCAATCTGGAATATCATTTCCTGTTCGCAGTGGCATTGCCAATGCCATGGTAAAAATACCCAAGGCAACAATTTCCCAGGTAAACGTATCAACGGGGCTATCACGCGCAACAGTTGGCATGACATACGAATTCTTGGTAAATGGAATTGACAGAACATGTGAACCAACAATTATGGATATAATGGTACCAATTAATTCCCAGGCAACATTATCTAATCGTGAATTCGCATGCAATATGACCAGCGATGGTATCAGCAACGTGTCATTATTGGTCAGCATTGATTACATTGACCTGGATTATGGTATTTTGGGTGGATACTATTCATTGGGAATGCAGGGTCCAACAACTGGCGGCGGTACTGGATACGCATTATTCAAAACGGAATTCGCAACATCAAATATGCGTTTCCGCGCAGCCACAGACGACACAATGGATGCAGCATCCTTAACAATTCAACCTGGTGAATACGCCGTCGAACCATTACAGAAATAAATGGACAAAACCGTTTTAATTATTGACGATGATGATATGTTGCGTAAAACACTGGCACGTGGTTTACGCAACGAGCATTTTAACGTCATAACCGCCCAATCTGCCGATTTTGCCACAGATATATTGTCGCGTGTTTGCGTTGATGCAATAATACTGGACCGCATGATGGTCGGCACAGATGGATTGACATTTTTACATCAAATCAGACAATCTGGCAACACAACCCCTGTTATAATGCTGACTGCGATGACAGGGTCTGAAAACACAATTGACGGATTATCTGGTGGCGCAGATGATTATCTGGCAAAACCGTTTCAGATGCGCGAATTAATTCTGCGATTAAACAACATAATGCGCAATCGTACAAATACCAACACATCAAAATTACCCGATGGATTAATGTTAATTGATGGCGAATTCTTTGTAATGACAAATGCTGGCGCCCCAACCAGTCTGGGATTATCGGGCGAAGAAAAGAAATTATTACAAAATTTGACGTCCCCCGTGGGCAATATTGTCCCCAGCACACCAATGGTCGCAAAACGCTTGCGCAACAAAATAAATGTTGTATTATCAAACATAGACATAATAACCATACGTGGGCGTGGATACAAACTGGTTCAAACGTCTGCGGCAAACAACAAAAATGGTACAGAGCAATGAGATTAACACCACGCAGTTTTTTATGGCGAACAATTTTAATGATTTTAATACCACTGATTGTGGCATTAGCAATTGTTGCAAATGTGTTTTTTGACAATCACTGGTCACGCGTGCATGCGACACTGGCACGAACACTATCTGGCGAAGTTGAAACAATGATAAACTTTCTGGATTCTGGTCAAACAGATGCGATGCAGGCAATGGCACGTGACGTTGGCATAAACGTCACAATTAATGAGAAATTAAATCGTCCGCGTCACAACGACAACCACTCGCACGAGGCAGGTAGATTAAGTTCCGAATTATCCAAGAGACTGCAACGAAGCGCACAAATCTATATCGACCGTGGCAAACGTTTGGTGTATATTGACGTTCCAACCAGTGATGGTCGTATTGCAACATTTGGAACATCACTGTACCGCATATATTCAACCAGCACAGAAGTATTTATTATCTGGCTGATTGGTTCTATATTAATTGTATCAATCTTGATTGCGCCGTTTATTATTCTGCACACACGCAGTATTCGTCGCATCGCAAATGCAGCAAATCGATTTGGTCGCGGTCTGGACGCACCTGGATTTAAACCATCAGGTTCCAAAGAAATCCGCGAAGCCGCAACCGCAATGATAACAATGAAAGAACGCTTGAACAGATACAATCGCACACGTACAGATATGCTGAATGCGGTCAGTCACGATTTAAAATCGCCATTGACACGCATGCGTTTGGCAGTTGAAACAGGTGCATTCACGCCAGCGGAACTGTTACACGACATTGACCGAATGACAGAAATGGTAAATGGATATCTGGCATTCGCCCGTGGGGAAGCACCTGAAATAGAACAAGCAACAGAACTGCCTGCAATGCTAATCCGTATTGCACGCGATGCGGCGCCTGATAAGAAAATAAAAACAGATTTCCCCGACGAACCTGTACAATTCTATGCACGCCCAATGGCATTGGCACGCGCATTTGCAAACATCATCGAAAATGCAGCGCGGTTTGCAAACCGTCAAATTAAAATCACAGAACGTGATTATGAGAATCAGGTCGAAGTTATTATTGAAGACGACGGTCCAGGCATCCCAGATGATAAAAAGGCTGATGCTATGCGCCCATTCGTCAGACTGGACACATCACGCAGTTCTGATACTGGCGGCACAGGTTTAGGACTGTCTATTGCACAAACTGCGATTGAAAATCATGGTGGTCAATTGTTCTTAGAAGACAGCGAACTGGGCGGATTGCGCGTTCGTGTTATACTGCCAATTTAATCAAAGGATATTATACAATGAATTTGTACAAGCACGTATCAGAATCTATCAACAATAAACTGGGCTTTGTTGCCAATCTTGAAACACCACGTAACCGTGATTTCGGCGATTTTTCAACAAACGCAGCAATGGTAATGGCAAAAAGCGCGGGTAAAAACCCACGCGAATTGGCAGGCGACATTGCCGAAAAATTACGCGAATTGGATTTTATTGCGGACGTATCTATTGCAGGTCCTGGATTTATCAACATAAAAATCAAAGACGATTTTATATGGGAAAATGCAAATCACCCCCAAGAATTAAAGTCTGATACGCCAAAGATGTTGGATTTGGACTATGGTGGATATAATGTAGGCAAGGCATTACACATCGGCCACCTGCGCACATCTATTGTTGGTGATACATTTAATCGAATTGCGCGCAGTCTGGGACATAAAACCAAAAGTTACAATCATATTGGGGACTGGGGTCGCCCAATGGGATTGATTATTGCATGGATTCTGGAAAACGGTATGCCTGAAACTGCAGCAGAATTAAACAAGATATATCCTGCATCAACCGCACGCGCAAAAACAGACGACGCATGGTTACAACGTGCCAAGGAAATTACCGCAGAATTGCAATCTGGCAATCCAGAATATCGCAAAATATATGATGATTTTATGAAGATATCACTGGCACAAATGGACGAAGTTTTACGCCGTTTGAACTTGTTGCCATTTGACGCAACAATGGGCGAACGTGGCGTTGCCGACTATGTATCAGACACCCAGAAAATATTAGAATCAAAAAATCTGTTACAGGAATCTGACGGCGCAATGATTGTAAATGTAAAACGCGATGATGACACGGCACCAATGCCACCATTGATGTTCCGCACCAGTAGCGACACACAAACATACGCCGCAGCAGATTTATCAGCAATATATTACCGAACAAAAACAGATAATCCCGACGTTATTGGATACTTTACTGACTCACGTCAAAGTTTACATTTTCAGCAGGTATTCCGTGCAGCAAAATTGGCAGATATAACCCGTGCAGAACTGTTTCACACTGGATTTGGTGCATTAACTGGACCAGATGGTAAACCGTTTAAAACACGTGACGGCGGTGTTGCAGAATTATTAGATATCCTGGACATGGCACGCGATGCAGTGCGTACACGCGTTAGCGATGCAGGCAAATCACTAGACGACGACACAATCGAAGCAATTGCATTAGCCGCCGTAAAATTCAACGACTTGCTGCACGATGTAAAGTCTGACTATGTCTTTGACCCAAATCAAATTACAAGTTTTGAAGGACGCACCGGACCATACATTTTATATACCGCCGTCCGTTTAAACAGCGTATTAAAACGGGCAGGGGACGCAGCCACAACAATTGACGCGCCACAGCAATTATCTGCCGATGAACGCAATCTGTTGATAGGGGTACTTGATTTCGAACGCACCGTACAAACAGCATTTGACAATCACGCAACAGATATGATTGCAAACTATGCATACGATTTATGCCAATTGGTAAATACATTCTATCATAATTGCCCGATACTACGTGACGATGTTGATGCATCAGACCGCGCGCGCAGATTGAAAATTGTCGGCACTGCACGCGACACACTGGCAAAGACAATTGACCTGATGGGATTAAAAATTCCAAACGAAATGTAATCATAAAAGCCCGCCAGATTGGTGGGCTTTTATTTTTCTCTTTTCTGAGCATATGCAAATATGATATAATTATTATCATATAAAAATTTCAAATGCGTCTAAAATATTTTATTTTTGGCATAATAATATTATTATGCACACGCGGTGCGCATGCTGTTCAAACTATTGATAAACGTCAGTATGTGGATTGGAATTCATATCCATATAATCAAATCGTCGCGTTTCAGCATGAACTGCCCAGCGGATATGTCCAAGATTGCACCGCGCAATATGTCGCAAAGGATATTATATTAACCGCACGTCATTGTATTACAAAACAACTTGGTCACGACAACTGGGCAGAAAAGAACAAGCAAGAATATACAATTTATCTGCCGAACAAGACATTTACCAAAGATTTGGTCTTGGAACAGTACGGTCACGATACATCTAATAATGACTGGGCATTATTGCGTATAACAAACCCTGAATTTTATAGCGAAACCCCATTATCCCTAGATAGTGCGACACATATCGGCAATGTGACCAGTGCGGGATTTGGTTATATGCGAATCTTGAATGATGACGAAATACAAACAATTCGCGATCATCTGAATAATCATTGTACTGATATCAACAACCAATATTGTACATCTGGTTGCACAGCAGACTGTATAGATAGCCTAATACAACTAAATGACACAAATACCGACTATACCATCCGCTATCGCAATGGTAATAAAACATATACAACCAGAAACATCATAAATCGTCTGAAAGCACACCCAAATTGTCAAATAATAAATACGGCATCAGGAATTACCACACATTTAGCAAACGAAGCACCCAGAACGCCAAAATACGATTCAACATGCAGAATTGTTAATAATGATTCTGGTGGCTTGTATATAAATCCATCTAATATAATTCAGGCAGTAATATCATCCGGCGTTGGTGATATTTTGACTTCTGACAATGCATACCACAGTTTTCCACAACCAATTGACTCAGATTTATACAGCGCATACACTGCAATGTCGAATTCCAGTGCATCTGTTACCCCAACACCTGCAACATCGGTTGTAACCAAACTAGAAAATATAAACCCCAGTCCTGCAAATATCATTGCACCAACAACACCAAAGCCTGACACATTAAAACTAGAAACACCTGTTATTACCCCCACATCAACCACAACACCTGTTCAACCTACGCCATCATCAGAAACGACAGAAATAGAACAGCAAATATCAGACGTTGATAAAAAGATAAATGACGCCGTCGGTCAAGGCAATCTGACAAACGAAAAGACATTTGATATATTGATGGATGTTGCAACATATCAAGAATTACAAAAGAAATACGAAGCGGCAAAGGCACGCGAACAATCCATACCTAATAAATTACTTGGTGGCTTAACAATGGCGGCAACAGGTGTTGGTGGTCAAATGCTGGCAACGGGACTTGCGGAACAACGTGCGGACGAAGCCGCCGAACGCGATATGCGTGCATACTTGGCAACATTCCGTTGTGACTATGGCCAGGGACGCAATATCACAGGTGGTGAAACTAATATTCAATTACCAGGCGGTAACGAATTATTGCAGTTTGTTACAGAATATAAACAACTGGCTGCATCATTAAAATCTGACAAAGAAGCCCTTGGGATGATGCCAGGCATTGAATCAGAAATAATATCTGATTCCGCCGTAACTGGGTTATACGATGACGTCAGCATCGGCACCAAAAAAGGGGCATTCACATCATTATCGCGCGCGCTGTTGGATGAAAATAGCGACGATGCGAAAGCCTGGGCAGAACAAACAAGTGCCGCACACAAAAAGAAAAACACAGGTTTGACCGTCGGCGCGGTTGGTGCGGGCGCAGGACTGGCAGGCAATACCATAATCAACGGCATTTTGAACAAAGATAAAAAATCTGACCAGGGCACATCACAAAACGTGGATGCTTCCAATATATTAAATAATGCCAACAACAAATAACCATACGGTACAATAATACCATATTGTTTTTTCTTGACATTTCTGCTGGTTTCCGTAATAATAGGCTCGCTTTAATTTGTAAAACAAAGGTAAAATAAAAATGGCAGCGACAAAATCGTTAAAAAAGTGCGAATTAGATGCCAAATGGTATCTGATTGACGCAACTGATTGCACGCTGGGACGTTTGGCAGCATATACTGCAAACATTCTGCGTGGCAAGAATAAGCCAACATGGACACCAAACATGGATTGCGGTGACCACGTTATCATTATAAACGCTGACAAGGTTGCATTGTCTGGCAAAAAAGCCGACAAAACAAAATTCTTTTGGCATTCTTTGTGGACAGGTTCTTTAAAAGAACGCACATTGGGTCAAATGCGCAACGAAAAACCAACAAAATTGGTTACAAACGCAGTAAAACGTATGATGGGTCGTCGTACAGCAGTTGCATTGGCAAATCAACGCCTGACAAAACTGCATGTATATGCTGGTGCAGAACACAAACACGCTGCACAAAACCCAATCGTTATTGATTTCGGTTCATTGAATCGAAAAAACAAAAGGGGCGAATAATGACAGAAGCCAAGAAAACAACGACAGCTAAAAAAGTTGCCCCAAAGAAAGCAACATCAACAAAAAAAGCGACAGTTGCAACTGTTAAATTAACAAACGCAACATATGCAACTGGTAAACGTAAAGATTCTGTTGCACGTGTATATTTGGTACCAGGCAAAGGTCAGATTGTAATCAATGACAAACCTGTTGCAGAATATTTCCGTCGTCCAGTATTGCAAATGATTATCACACAACCATTCGGCGTTACAAAGCGCGAAACAGCGTATGATGTTCATGCAATGGTTATGGGTGGCGGTCTGTCTGGTCAGGCAGGTGCTGTAAAACACGGTATTTCCAAAGCCTTGGAAAAAGCAGAACCAGAATTGCGCGCTGCATTAAAGACTGCTGGATTCTTGACCCGCGACAGCCGTGTTGTTGAACGTAAACACTATGGTGTACGCAAGGCACGTCGTTCAACACAGTTCAGCAAACGTTAATTCATTGTTTGCAAAAAACAAAAAACCGCCGTTTGGCGGTTTTTTTATTATTATCCACACGAAATAAGTATCAACGAACACGTTTTGCCACAGAATCTGTCATAATTGATTTTACAGGGCTGACATTTTCAATTCTGGGTTCAATATTCGTATTATCAGGCAATTGTTTTTTATCACAGGTTACGAAATTATACAAAATAACCGCTGCCATTAATATTCCACATGTCACCATCTGACCATATAATTCATATTTTAAACGTGTATTTATATCAATATTTTCATTCTTTTTTGCCATTTTTTGCCTTTTTATTCTTTATGCTGGAATCTTATCACATAGCAAATACAAGTCAAGAAAGTTGATATTATCTGTGCTTGCTTTTACAAAAAAAGTGTGTATAATCACGGGGCAATTCATTATATCTTTATTAGGGGAAAACCATGTTCAAAAAAGAAAAAATCAAAGATTTGCATTACTCTGTAACAGGTCTGATTCCTGCGGCTGATATTCAGGCTGCAGCTGATGAAATATTGACAGAATACGGTAAAAAGGCAAAATTGCCAGGGTTCCGTCCAGGACACGTTCCATTATCTGTTCTGCGTCAAAAATACAATGTCAACGCAACATCCGAAGCCGTTGATAAATTAATGAACAAAGACCTGGAAAACTATATTGCCAACAAAAAAATCCGTCTGGCAGGTCAGCCAAAGGTTGACTTAAACGGTTGGGAATTCGGCAAAGATGTTGAATATTCATTGGAATTTGACATTTTACCAACATTGCCAGCAATTGACTTGGATAAATTTACTGTGACCAAGAAAGTTGCAAAACTGGATGAAGCAGAAGTTGAAAAAGCAATCGAAAACATCCGCCGCAATCGCAGCACTGCGGAAAAGCAGGGCGCAGATTATGCTGCCGCCGATGGTGACGTTGCAGTTATTGACTTCAAGGGCTTTGTAGGCAAAGACGCATTCGAAGGTGGCGAGGCCAAAAAGCATCACTTGATTTTGGGTTCTGGCGCATTTATCCCAGGATTCGAAGACCAAATCATCGGTCACAAGGCTGGTGACAAATTTGACGTAAATGTTAAATTCCCAGACGAATATCATGCAGAAAACTTGGCTGGCAAAAAGGCACGTTTCGAAGTTGAAATCCACGAACTGCGTAAACATATCTTGCCAGAATTAAATGACGAATTGGCAAAAGCCGTTGGTCAGGAATCGGTGGATGCCCTGCGTGAACACATCCGTAAAATTATCAACGAACAATACGCAGACGCTGCACAGCGTGAAATGCGCAACGAATTGTTGGACATCCTGGCGGACAAAGTAAAATTAGAATTGCCAGATATCTTGGTTGACCAAGAATTAGCAATGGCAAAATCTGAACACGACCGCCAACACGCGCACTGTGACGAAAACTGCACAGATGACCACAAATGGGACGACAAGAAAGAACGTAAGGAAGCAGAACGCCGCGTAAAATTAGGTTTGATTTTGGCAGAATGGGGCACCCAAAACAAAGTCGAAGTCACACGTGACGACCTGCAACAGGCAGTTTGGGCAGAAGCATCCCGCTATCCAGATCCAAAGCAAGTATTTGAATTCTATAACAAGAATCAAAATGCATTGGCAATGTTGCGCGGTATGATTTTTGAACGCAAAGCATTGGACGCAATGTTAACGCACGTAAAAACCAAAGAAAAGCAGGTAAAAGCCGATGAATTATTCAAACAGGCTTAACCCAAATAAAACAAACGCCCCCAAACGGGGCGTTTTTTCTTAAATATATGAATCCCACTTGCGTCAATCATAAACACGCGATATACTATCCGTTATAAACAAAAGGATTTTATTATGAAAAAACTTTTCGTAATGGCATTAAGTATCGTTTTAACTGCGTGTGCATCAAACTTAGATACAAATCGTTATCAGACATCAGCCGCAGGGCAAATTAATTCAGTCCAAGAAGGCGTTATTATCAACGTTCGCAATGTCCGCATTGCAACAGAAAACGGTGGGGTCGGCAGTCTGGCTGGCGCTGTTGCTGGCGGGGCAGGTGGCAGTATGATTGGCGGCAATTCTGCTGTAAACGTAATTGGGGCGGTTGGTGGTGCCGTTCTGGGTGGGTATCTGGGGTCCAAAGCCCAAGAAGGATTGTCCGCACAAAACGGAATTGAATATGTTGTCAAACTGAATAATGGCAAAGCAATTACATTGACCCAGGGTAACGATGTTGTATTCACCGTCGGTCAACCAGTATATGTTCTGGACGCTGATTATGGCGAACGCGCACGAATTATCGCCCGCTAAGAATATTCAGACACAAATAAAAACGCCCAAACAGGGCGTTTTTATTTTATATTTAACGTGTTTTTGTCGTTTCTTTATTTAACATGTCTTGCTTGCGACGACGCATTCTAGCATACGCCAATCCTGCAACACCTAAATACAATGAATATGTAAGCACAGGATGCGCAGCATATTTTTCTTCCATACACAGCTTGTCATACGGATATCCTGGTTCAATCCAAGATTCATCATATACAAGACCTTCGTATGAATCATAATAACGACGAATACCAGTTTCCTCTTCTTCAACATACTGATATGTACCAGGTTCCCTGTATTCGTAAGACATATATGTTTTATTTTTTGGCTTCCATTTATACGCACATTCAAATCGTTCAGACAACGATGCATCATTCAACACAAACACATCCGTCGGCAAAAAATGCACAACTACGCCCATTGCAGGAACGACAACCGCACTGATCAGTGCAGATTTCGCTGCCATTTTAAACTTTTCAACTTTATTCATGCCTGCCTCCTTGCAGTATTTTAATTGATGATAACACAAAAATGTTTGTTGTCAAATTTTATTATTTGTCCAAATAATTAACATGTTTTTTGGTTTGGCAACGCACAAAAGCAATTATACTGCGTATCGCAACACAGCAACACTTTTTGTCAAGTCAACGTTTATATAAATTCTTGCTTTTTTGAATTTTTTTGTCTATAATCGGTGCGTCATTTGCGGGTGGGCGCAATTGACATCCGATTAACCCCACAAGACCCCCAGAGAGATTTTCCGATGGCTGCGCCATCAAAGGCTCGACGAAGGGCGGCAAACTTTGTTTTGATTTTTCATATGAAAGATTTATCCAAAGACTTATTTAACCCATTATCCGGCGAAGATTTCGTGTCTATGTTTGACGAAAACTATGGCAAACAGGAAACTTTGCAGGGTTATGCAACCAAAGGTACCGTCAAAGATATTCGCGGTGATTTCGCGATGGTTGATGTTGGCTTGAAATCCGAAGGACGCGTTCCTTTGAAAGAATTCGGCGCATCTGTTCCATCTGTTGGCGATATCATTGACGTTTTTGTTGAACGTTATGAATCTCGCGAAGGTACAGCAGTCCTGTCATACACCAAAGCACGTGCAGAAAAAGCATGGAAAGATTTGGAAAAGACAGTTGCCGAAGGTATCGACCCAGAAGGTACAATTATAGACGTTGTCCGTGGTGGATATACTGTTGATATCAATGGCGTATTTGCATTTATGCCATCATCACAGGTTGATAACAAACCAGTTCGTGATGCAAAATCATTGATTGGCTTAAAAGACAAATTCCGCGTATTAAAGATGGATGCATTGCGCACAAACGCAATCGTATCACGTCGCGCGATTCAGTCTGATGCAATTGCCGCACAACAACGCGAAGCAATGAAGAACATTGAACTGGGTGCCGTTATCGAAGGTACTGTCAAAAACATCACAGATTATGGTGTATTTGTTGACTTGGGTGGCATTGATGGTTTGTTGCACGTAACAGACTTGTCTTGGAAACGCGTAAACCATCCACGCGAATTGGTTCACGTTGGCCAGAAAATCACTGTAAAAGTTATCCAATTCGACCCAGAATCACATCGTATTTCATTGGGTGCGAAACAATTGGAAGAAGACCCATGGGATACAGCGTCACGCGCATTCAACGTTGGCGACACAGTATCTGGCAAGGTGTCATCTTTGACAGATTACGGTGCATTCATTGACCTGGGTAACAATATCGAAGGTCTGGTTCACATGTCTGAATTGTCATGGACAAACAAGAACATTCACCCATCCAAAGTTCTGCAAAACGGTCAGGATGTAAATGTTGTTGTATTGGGTATTGACCAAGATAAACGTCGTATTTCATTGGGCTACAAACAACTGCAACCAAATCCATGGAAACAGTTTGCTGAAACGCACAATGTTGGTGATGTTGTTACAGGACCAATCAAGAACACAACTGAATTTGGTTTGTTCGTTGCATTGAACTCAGAATTGGACGGTATGGTTCACATTTCTGACCTGTCATGGAACAAACTGGACGAAGAAGAACTGAAAAAGTTCGTTCGCGGTCAAGAAGTCACAGCAAAAATCTTGGACATCAATCCAGAAAAAGAACGCGTGACATTGGGTATCAAACAACTGACCGAAGGCGCAGACAGCAACGCAGTTTCTATCAAGAAAGGTGCTGTTGTATGTGGCACAGTATCAGAAGTAACCCCAGACGAACTGATTGTTGCATTGCCAGGCGATGCACGCGGTGTTATCCGCCGCACAGACCTGTCACGTGAAAAAGCGGAACAGGATACGTCGAAATTCAAAATCGGCGACACAGTTGAAGCATCTGTTGTGTCAGTTGACGACAACACAGTCAAACTGTCTATCCGCGCATTACAGGTAACACTGGAAAAGCAGGCAGTCAAAGAATATGCTAACCAGGCAGACAGTGGTTCTGTTTTGGGCGACATATTGGGTGCTGCGATCGAAAACAGCAAAAAATAATTTTGCTTTGTTCGATAAAAAAATCCCGCGACTGCGGGATTTTTTACTTATACAGTTTATTTTTTTCACAAGATATGCTATCATCATATTAACATAAACAGGGTGATAAACCATGAAACCGAAATTAATAGTATTAATGGGGGGGCCTGGCGCAGGCAAGGGTACATTTGCAAAACTATTGCGCGCAGACCACGAATATAAATATATTGAAACAGGTGCAATCCTGCGCGCAATGCCATCTGATTCTGACATTGGGCGTTTAATATCAGGCGGCAATTTAGTACCAGATACCGCACTGTTTGACATCATCGCATCATACCTGGTGGGGGACCAAGATATTTTGCTGGATGGATTTCCACGCACAATTGGGCAATCAAAATGGCTGGTGGAAAACTATGCTGATAAATTCAATATAAATGTCTTATTTGCGAATGTCCCCCAGGAAATAATTATAAAACGCCTGAACAAACGATTGAAAGAGGGCAGCACACGCGCCGATGACGCAGACCCTGCAATTATTCGCCATCGCATTGACACATTTATAAAAACGACTATGCCTGCGGTCGAATGGCTGCGCACCGCACCAAACATAAAATTTTCAGATGTTGACGTATCTGGCGAACTGGACGACAACATGAAAAAAATAAACCACGCATTGGCAAAATAAGGTCGGGGGGTGCTGTTGGACATATAACACTGGCAACCCAAAAAATCAACAGAATCATGT
>JBJEXB010000107.1:0-6125 GCA_051885395.1 Candidatus Enterousia sp.
GGATATTAAAAATCGCCCGTTTGGGCGATTTTTTATAAATCATTGTATAAATCAAGCATTTCTTCTATATTATTATATTGTTTTAATAAATCACTACATTGATACTTGGATGGAAATTTTTCGATACGTTTTATGTCATCAATAATATTTTGTGAATTGAATTTCTTTCTGGTAACAAAATTACAATCTGACATTTTAGAAAAATTATTACGTGATAACGTTTCAAAATATAATCCGTTATTGTTACTTGATATACATAAACAAGGAATATTTCTAGTTATAATATCCATAGCAGCAAATCCACCACGTGTAAAAGTCATATTGAAATGATTTTGTTTAAACAAGTCGAATATATTAACAAAGCCGTGATATATTATTTTCCCATTTTTACGAAAAAAAGAATCTGATGCAAAATGACCAATTATATGAATATCATATTGATGTGGAATAATATCAATAATATTTTGGATAAAGTCTTTGTCTTGTGTATTTGTTACAGAAAATAATATATTTTTCCCTGTATTTTGCATAGATGTGTAATCTGGAATAACATATCTGTTTTTAGATAGAAAAAATTTATCTTTTAATTGTGGATAAAATTTTTCTATGTAAGGTCGCAACAATTCTGATACTGTATAAATACGGTCAAAATTTTGTAGAAAGTCTAAATCTTCCGCTAAAGATGCTTCACCGTGTAAAGTGTAAATTTTCTTAATTTGTGGCGAAATGTTCCACCGTGTAACAATATCCGTTGCATCAAAAGGATGAACGTCTAAGATATCGATTTTTTGCAGTGCGGTTTGGTATTTATTCCAAGGATAAATATGTTTGATGTATTTAGATGGCTTTATTTTCATGTTTTTCAAATGAGTTTTCGTTATCAAAGAAAACGAATAGTCATTATGTAAATGATTTACTATGTTATTGATTCTAGTTTCCAGACCACCGCCAGAAAAATTACTGGATACAATCAGTATATGTTTTTTCTTTTTTATCGGAAATAAAAAATTTTTATGAAAGAACATTTGTTTCCTTTATTTGTTTATATTATTGGATGTTTGTTTTATAATGTTTTCCCAGCGTTGTATCCAGATTTTCTTGTCAAATGCTTGGGCGACATGTATCGCATTATCAGATATTTGTGTGCGTAATTTTTTATCCGATAAAACGCGGTCCAATGCAATCATTAAATCGCGTCCCGTTGGATTTATCAACAGACCATTATATCCATCCAGTACTAAATTCGGCAGACCGCCTATATTTGTCGCGATAACTACATTTCCTGTTGCCATTGCTTCCAATACAGACAGAGATGTTCCTTCGGCATAAATAGTTGGAACCAATGAAATATCTGTTGATTGATATATTGATGGCATTTCATCAGGAGTAACGGCGCAATGAGTTACACGTCCTGGAAATTTATTTATCAATCGCATTATGTCATTGTTTATTTCGGTGCCGTGGGCAAATCCAACAAATTTAAACACAACATCGGGATATTTTTCCATAATTGGTGGCAATGCCGCCGACATCAGCCAATATCCACGTTCAGGCGATGCACGGCGTGGGAATGTTATATAAATTTTGCCATCTGATTTGCGTGCGTTGGGTTTATATACCGATGTGTCGACATAGTTCGGAATATAATTTGCATCAAAATTTTTTAATGTTTTTGAAAATGTTGTTCGCAACCAAGATATTGTATTGGTATCAACCGAAACAAACTTGTCCACGTCATGGAATATATTGAATATATTTTGTGGATTCACATTTTCTGCATGTGTGTCCCACGTTATACCGTGTGATATTAAAATATTTGGATGTATTTTCTTGCCCCATGATACAGCACCCGAATAAATTACGAATTTATATTTTGTAAAAAATTGTAATGCGCGGGAATATTCTTTGACTGGCAATCCAAATATCCGCAGGTTGCCAACGTTCCGTTCCCACAGATCAATTTTTGCATCGCCCATTTGAATAAGTATAGGTGTGTATCCGCGGCTCTTTAATATATCAGCCAAATCGGTAACATATCGTTCCGCGCCGCCGTTAAAACATTTTTCCCCACGGGTATCAAACATTGCATGCTGAAATATCAAAACAGCCGGCATATTATATTTAGATTCAATCGTTTTTACGATTTTTTTTATTTTTGGTTCATTTATTCTGCGTGAAATATATTTACGCAACGGGCGTACGGTTACAATGTCACGAACAAAACGAAATGCTTTTTTATAAAAAGGTTTCTTTTTATTGTTCATTTCCAAAAACCTTTGATTGCGTGTTCTATTTTCTGGGCTGCGTGACCGTCACCATACGGGTTTTTCGTGCCGTCCAGGCGCGTTTGGGATTTCGGTTTTGATAATACGGCGCGTGCGTTATCTAAGATTTTATCTATGTTGGCACCAACCAATTTAGCAAAGCCCGCGTCAACGCCTTCGGTTCGTTCGGTTTCATATCGCATTACCAAAACGGGGGCGCCAAATGAGGGGGCTTCTTCCTGGATGCCGCCAGAATCGGTCAAAACCAATTTCGCATTTTTCATAATGCAAACCAGTTCCGGATAATCCAGCGGTTCTGTCAGAATAACATTGTTAATATTTCCCAGGCGTTCATACACCTTGTCGTGAACATTGGGATTTGGGTGTACGGGCAATACAAATTGATGGTCTGGGAATTCAGATGTCAGTGTTGTTATCGCATCCAATATACGGTCCAATCGTTCCCCGTGATTTTCGCGCCGGTGTGCCGTTACCAAAACCAATTTGTCATCCAATCGCACCCCGCGCGCCGCCAATGCGGATTGTGCACCCGCCAATGTTTCAGACGACAGGCACGATAGCGCATCAATAACCGTATTCCCAGTCATTGTTATTTTATCGGCCGCAATGTTTTCTTTTATTAAAGAATCGTATGCCAGTTTTGTTGGTGCAAAATGCAAATCGGTAATGCGCGATGTCATTTGGCGCATCGCCTCTTCGGGGAATGGTTCAAACAGGTCGTATGACCGCAGACCCGCCTCTACATGAAATACAGGCACGCGGTTATAGAACGATACCAATGCGCCACAGAATACTGTCATTGTGTCGCCTTGAACGATGGTAGCATCAAAGTGGTTGTTTTGATAAATATTAGACAGTGCGGTCAATATACGTGATTGTACACCTGCTAATGTTTGGTTTGGTCGCATTACATCCAATTTAAAATCAGCATCTATGCCAAAGAATCCCAATGTTTGATTTGATAATTCTTTCTGTTGTTCGGTGTTACATACGAAAACACGGTATTCCGAGTTTTTTCGCAGTTCCAATATAACAGGTGCCAGTTTTATTGCTTCGGGTCGTGTGCCCAATATAACGATTATGTTTTTCATACTAGTTATTTTTCCTTTTTTTATTTTTTATAAACTTTTTATTCTTTGTTTCAGCATTCGGCGTAATTTCGGGTTCCAAAACAATAAAATATTTAGAAATTGAATTGTTGTATCGCACAATATTTGCACTGGGTTTAACACAGATTTATCGCAAACCAAATATGATAACTTTTGCTTGCCCCACCATCCCAGATTCAGTTTACGAATCCAGTCGTTTTTATATTTATTGTGAATAGCACTGGTTTTTGCCTGTATGCGTGGTTGTTGGGTAGCTGTCAAAGAATATGGATTACTGCGATATTGATAAATATTTTCATTGATATAGTCTATTTGACCACACATTGCGATACGTGTCCAATAATCATAATCTTCGGCACAAAACATATTTTCATCATATTTACCAACTTTATCAGCAATAGTTTTGCGATACATAAATGCCGCGCCAATGTTACATATGTGTGCCAACTGACGAATGTTTCGATGACTATTTGTAGCAGAAAAAATGGTTCCATGTTCATCTATATAGTCCATACGAGCGCTAACTAAATCTGTTAATGGGTTTGAATCCAAATGGTTTACCAGAATTTGTAACCAATCTGGTTTTGCAATGTTGTCATCACTGGTCCACGTGAAATATTTTCCGTGTGCATGTTCAAAGCCGATATTTAATGATGCAGGTAATTTTTTATTTTGTTTATTGTGGATAACGCGGATACGCGAATCTTTGGCAGCATATTCATCTGCAATACTACCACTATTATCAGTCGAGCAATCATCAATAATTATCAATTCCCAATCATGCATAGTTTGGGCTAATATTGAATCCAGCGAAAGTTTTAAAAATAGTTCACCATTATAACATGGTAAAACAATTGATACAATAGGCTGTGCCTTAGTATGTATTTTACTATACATTAATATTCCTTTGCGTTTGAAGACAAAGTCGTGACATTTATCACGTGTATAAAGTATATTAGATTATAAACTGTTTGATTGCAAGTCGAAATAAAATTAATTGAATAATGCATATTTCTCTGTTACGATGCTACATTATCATAAAAGGGGTTATTTCCATGGCAATCAAAGTCCGTGACTATGAGGTTCGATTAACACGTAACAAAGAAGAACGTCGTCAAGTTCGTGCGTTGCGTTATGATGTCTTTGTGACCGAAGAGGGGGCCGGTGTAACCGAAGAACAACGTGCGCTTCACGAAGAATACGATTCGTTTGACCGTTTTGCTGAATATATGGCTGTGTTTCATAATGGGCGCATTGTTGGTACATACAGAATAATAGACCGCCGTGCCGCAGAAAAAATGGGTGGATTTTATACCGAAGGTGAATTTAATATTTCCAAGATAAAAAAGGTCAAACAAAATATTGCAGAAATGTCACGTGCCTGTGTCGCGCGCGAATATCGTGAAAACGCGCTGGTAATGCGAATGCTGTGGGCAGGATTGGGTGAATACATTGTTCGTCGCAAGATAGCGGTTCTGTTTGGTGTTGCGTCATGGGTTGGAAAAAAGCCTGCAGATTCTGCCCAGGCGATTTCATATTTGTATTATAATCATTTGTCACCATTGAATTTACGTGCAACAGTATTAAGTGAAAACTTTGCCGCGGGTGTAAATCAAAAATTGTCACGTATGAATATTTTACCCGAAGCATTTGTTGACGAAGAAGATGCAAAACGTCAAATGACACCATTGATTAAGGGATACCTGCGTCTGGGGGCAACATTTGGCAAGGGCATATTTGTTGATGCACCATTTAATTCATATGATGTTTTCGTAACGTTACAGACCAAAAAAATTGATGCTGCATATCAAAAGCATTTCTTGGGTCGTGAAGACGCATTACAAGATTTGGAATTAAAAGATGGCACAATGAAAACAATTGGCAAAATCATGACATTCCCTGTTGTTGGACCATTAAAGGTAATGCGCGCATTTGCAGAATTCTTGCTTCGCGAAGATGTAGCTGATGCTGAATATATCGAAGAAAAAGAATCAGAACAAACGGATGAATAACAATGGCACGGGTCAGACGGCAAAACATTTTTAATACATTTTTTGCGTGTGTAAAATTTGCCATATTTTGGATGTTGGTTTTTATCCAGTTGCCAATAATTATACTGTTGCCACGTGGTCGCGTATCTGTGTGGTATATGCGTGTATTTATGTGGTGGTTGGTAAAACTGGCTGGGATAAAAATTCGGGTTCATGGCACGTTATCGGAACACAGACCTTTGTTGATAGTTTCAAATCATATATCAATATTTGAACTGGCGACATTTCCATTGGTTTTTGGCGGCAGTTTTGTTGCAAAAAAAGAAGTGGAAAGTTGGTTCTTGGTCGGTTGGGTTGCACGTAAATTTGCTGTGGTATTTGTTGACCGTCGCCCGTCACACGCGATGGATGCACTGCACGTTGTACAAGAACAGGTACAAAATGTTACATACCCGATGATTTTATTTCCCGAAGGAACAACAACCAATGGTGCATATGTAAAGAAATTTAAAAGCACTTTATTTAACTTTGTTGAAAATTCAAATGTTACAGTTCAGCCGGTTGCCATGCATTATCGCTTTCGCAATGGTGATGTAATCGGTGATACGGATATGGCAAATCACTATGCGTACTTTGATAATGCGAAAATAGATATGGGACCAAAATGTGAACGCGAACGCAGTGCGTTTGCCCAGATTTTTCATATCATGGTAATTGGTGGTTTTCGCGTTGACATAACG
>JBJEXB010000108.1:0-6049 GCA_051885395.1 Candidatus Enterousia sp.
CGGGCTGGTAATGGGTTATCGATTTCTGTTCATGGCGCGCGTGAAAATAATCTGAAAAATATAGATGTAGAATTTCCTTTGGGTAAATTTATTGCACTGACGGGTGTGTCGGGTTCTGGTAAATCGACACTGCTGTTGGATACACTGTATCCTGCATTAATGCGTGCATTATATAATTCCAAGTTGGAAACAGGTGCGCATGATATAATTCGTGGCATGGAAAATGTGGACAAGGTCGTAGATATTGACCAATCGCCAATTGGGCGTACCCCGCGCAGTAATCCTGCAACATATACAGGTGTGTTTTCAAATATTCGCGACTTTTTTGCAGGTCTGCCAGAGGCAAAGACGCGTGGATATGGTCCTGGGCGATTCTCGTTCAATGTAAAGGGTGGACGTTGCGAAGCGTGCCAAGGTGATGGTCAGATTAAAATCGAAATGAATTTCTTGGCAGACGTTTATGTCGAATGTGATAAATGTCACGGTGCGCGATATAATGATGAAACATTGGCTGTAAAGTACAAGGGTAAATCAATCGCAGATGTCTTGAATATGACGGTTGACGAAGCGTATCGGTTCTTTGTAAATGTTCCGCAGATTGCGCGTAAACTGGAATTATTAAAGCGTGTTGGGCTGGATTATATTAAACTGGGACAAAGTTCGCTGGATTTATCTGGGGGCGAAGCACAACGTATAAAATTATCCAAAGAACTGGCGGCACGCAGCACGGGTCAGACGATATATATACTGGACGAACCAACAACAGGGTTGCATTTCGAAGATATAAAAATGTTACTGGGGGTATTGCACGAATTGGTTGACCAAGGAAATACTGTTATTGTTATTGAACATAACCTGGATGTTATTAAAACTGCGGATTGGATTATTGATTTAGGACCAAGCGGTGGTAACGGTGGTGGGCAGGTTGTGGCAACGGGTACCCCAGAACAAATTGCCGCATGTGATGCGTCATTGACAGGGCGGTATTTAAAAAAGTATCTGGACAAAAGCCCACGAAAAAAATAAGATTTAATTAAAAGGAGTAGTTATTATGTTTGGCTTTGGCAAAAAGAAAGAGACAAAAGGTGCTGAAAATATATCTGGTCAGAATTTGGGCGACGAAAAAATTCCTGCTGGTATGAAAGAAACTGCACAGCGCATGATGAGTGGTCAATTTGATATGAATGATATGCTGGCGCAATTAAAACAGATTAAAAAGATGAGCAATTTTAGTGGTCTGTTGAAAATGGTCCCTGGGATGTCTGGGGCGGTTGCCGCGATGAAGGAAAAAATCAAAGACGGCAGTGTTGATGCACAAATTAAAATCTTGGAAGCAATGACGCCTGCTGAACGTGCTGAACCAGAAAAGATTTTCGCAAATGCAAAAAATCGCATTGCGGAATCTGCAGGATGCACTGTGCGTGATGTTGAACATATGATTAAACAATATACCAAAATGAAACAGCAAATGGCGATGATTCAACGCATGGGCGGAATGGAAGCTGTAATGCAAAAAATGCAACAAGGCGGTATGGGTGCGGGTCCAAAACCAGCGGCGGTATAAGTTATGAAAATTAACTGGTCTAAAATTTTTGATTGGTCGGTGGTTGGTGTCCAGACACCATATCCAATAAAACATTCTAATGGTGTGTTTGCACATGTTGTCGATGTTATGTGCCGGCACCATGGGTTATATCGGGCTGTTTTTCCGATTGAACGTGACCGTGTTTATGTTACAGGACGCAATTTGGCATTGTCACGTGCAACACGTTTTTCAGACATAATGTTTGCGAAAATGCGACGCGATAGCAAGGTAAAATAGGGGAAGATGATGGGGTGGTTACGATGGATGCATTTGTTTGATTGGTCTGTTGCATCTGTCAGCGAGCCCGCAGAATTCTATCATCCCCGTCATCGGTTGCAGGTTGTGGCATATCGGGTTGTGGTTCAGTATAACTATCATGGGACAGAAACTGTAACATTTCCTGTTGGGGACTATGGTTTATTTGTTAACAGTCGGTCCCAGGCGTATAATCAAGCAATGGATTTTTACAATAAAATACGTGCGCGCATAAAAAAAACTAAAACAAGATAAAAGATGAAAATACTGAATAAAAAAATTGCTGCAAAAAAATCATCAGTCGCATGGATTCAACGCCAGGCGGCAGACCCCTATGTCGCGCGCGCACATCGCGATGGATATCGCGCACGCGCAGCATATAAATTGATTGAAATAAATGAAAAATATAAATTCTTGAAAAATGGTCAAGTTGTGGTTGACCTGGGGGCAGCACCTGGTTCATGGACACAGTATGTTATGCGTGAATTTCCGCGTTCGCGTGTTTTTGCAATGGATTTGTTGGAAATAAAGCCTATCCCTGGTGTTGAATTTTATCAGGGGGATTTTACCACGGATGCAGCATTAGAATGGCTGGTTCAGAAATTGAATATTCCATCAGATAACGCTGAAAATGGTCCTGTGGATGTTGTGTTATCTGATATGGCACCAAATACGGTTGGTCATAAAAAGACAGATCATATACGTCAAATGGTTTTGCTGGAATATGCGTTTGATTTTGCACAACGTGCATTAAAGCCAGGTGGCACATTTGTTGCGAAATCGTTTACCGGTGGGACAACGAATGAATTATTAAAGCAAATCAAAGAAAAATTCGAATCGGTGCATCATATAAAACCGCCATCCTCGCGCAAGGATAGTGTGGAAATGTTTATTGTCGCACTGGGGTATCGTGGTTAATGTGCAACAATTTAATTGTTCCCAACAGAATGCATGACTGTGTCGTATATTGTTTGTTCAATGCCACCACCGCGATAATGTAATCCTTCGGAATCTGTATTTGATTCGTTTACACGTGGTTTTACAATTGAATATGTATCTATAAAATTGCTGGGAAACGCATTTTTTATATGCATATTAAATGTTTCTATTTTAGTGTTTTTTAATCGTGCCTTGCTGTCACAAACCGGATTTACGGATACAATTTTGAACGTAACGTTGGGATATTTTGACATTAAATTGCGATACGTAGAAATATACGAATCAGGTTTCCAAGTGTCATTTGCCCCCAGATTTAATATAACGACGTCACCATCGCGCAGGCAGGTTTCCAGTAACGACATGCCTGTTGGGGTGGGTGTTTTTGTAAACCATTCGTGACCACGACCAGCGTGTGCAACAACTGCTTCGTTATTTTTTCGGCCGATGACGCCGTTTATGTACATTCCTGTGAAACGCGAATCGCCAACCCACCAATATGCACGGGCGTTTTTTACGCGTGGTGGAATATAACGCTTGGCACCAGTTGTATCACGTTTGAAACATATTCCGCGTTCTGAATTATTTTGTTGTTCTTGTTGTTGTGTGTCAGGACGATGTGGGTCTTGTGGGGGTTCTGGTGTGTGTTGTTGTGTGATACTGTTCGGATTTTGTTGTGAAACGCTTTCGTTATTATTGATTTGTTCTTGTTGTGTAACAGGTTCGTTATACGTACTGTCGTCTGGGAATACTGTTCCTTGTATTGATGGTTGTTGTGTCACGCGTTCTGGTGCAGATATGTTTATTTGATGATATGTTGGTGCATCTTTATATGTTAAGTATCCATCATAATGTAAATCTATACTTTGCAAAACTGTTATGTCAGCGGTATTTTTTGGGAATCCTTGTGGAGTTATTTTAGATAGCGCATTGCCAGATGTGCCTAATATTAAGATTGTTATCAAAATGAAATAATTGTAATGCATTATGTATAATATTATAGCATATAATGTGATATAATAAAACTATAACAAAGGGGGAATTGTATTATGTCTAATGATATAAATTGCAAGCGTCACAGACGTAACTTTTGGTGTTTTTTATTGGCGTGGTGTTTTGGGTTGATTGCGATGGCAATAACAACAAAATATTTGATTAACAGTGGTATTCTGGTTAATAACCCGTGGGGGATATTTGGTGTGTGTGTTGGCTGGTGGGCATTAGGTGTGACATGCATGTTGGTTGATAATTATCGGCGCAGTATTTGCTGTGGTGCAAATGGCGCATCGGTTAACAATAAACAAAGTTTTTGGAATACAATTTTGGATTTCAAGGGACGTGCATCACGCCAACAATTTTGGGCGGGCTTAATAGGATATGGGTTTTTAATTTGGGCTATTATGACGGCGATAATGTTGTGGTTAAATAATGGCGTGTTGGCGTTAATTGCATGCTTGGTATTACTGATACCGTTATGGGCATTGTTTGTGCGTCGTTTGCATGATATGGGGGCGTCTGGATTATGGGCGATTATTCCATGTGTTGGTGCGTTGGCATGTGTTGCATCATGGGCTGTAATCATATTTTTCGGATTATCGTGGTATTTTGCAAATATTGGAATTGATTTGTGGGGAATGCTGATATATCTGTTATCTGCATTGTTTATTGGTTTAATACCATCTAAGAAATCAAGATAATAAATAATCCGCCGTTTGGCGGATTATTTATTTGAATTTTTCTGCGGCTG
Source organism: Candidatus Enterousia sp. (assembly GCA_051885395.1). Lineage (GTDB taxonomy): Bacteria > Pseudomonadota > Alphaproteobacteria > Rs-D84 > Rs-D84 > Enterousia. Next base: position 4,524 of record JBJEXB010000108.1, read on the forward strand.
TGCGTGCCAATGTATCAACGCGTTCATTAAATTCTTCGCCAGCGTGACCCTTGACCCAGACCCAGTGGATTTTTATGTTTTGTGATGCTGTATCTAATTCCATCCACAGGTCTTGGTTTTTTACAGGTTTATTTGTGCGTGTGCGCCAATTATTACGCTTCCAATTTGGCAGCCAGGATTCCATTCCGTCTTTGACGTATTTGCTGTCAACGTGTAATTCGATTTCATTGTGGCGATGTGCCGCCCGCAGTGCGCGGATAACAGCCATTAATTCCATGCGGTTGTTGGTTGTGTTGGCTTCCCCCCCGCTGCGTTCAGCAACGTTTTTTCCGTCTGTTGCAATAAATCCCCATCCACCAGGTCCAGGATTTCCTAGGCAAGAACCGTCTGTCCAAATTTTTAGCATTTTATTTAATCGCCTTTTTGTGATATAATAACATATTATGAGATTTAATGCCAAACAATTAAAATTAATGTCAAATACTGTACGCGCGAACGCGTTGCGTGCAGTGCGTTCTGCAATGTCTGGACACATTGGAATTGTATTGGGTGCATCGGATGTTGTGACAACAATTTTTGCGAATTTTTTACGTCGTGGTCGCGACAGATTTGTCTTGTCGGCAGGACACGGCAGTGCATTGTTATATTCTGTGTTAAAATTGTCAGGATATGATATTGGTGATTTGGAATCTTTTCGTAAAATTGGCGGTTTGCCAGGTCATCCTGAATTTGGTATTGATGGTGTTGATGCAACCACGGGACCACTGGGGCAGGGTGTGGGAAATGCTGTTGGTTTGGCATTGGCTGAAAAGATAAAGAAATCAGATGGTATGATTTATTGTTTGTGCGGCGACGGTGATTTAATGGAAGGTGTTGCCCAAGAATCAATCGCGTTTGCGGGGATTTATAAATTAAACAATCTGGTGTTGTTATGGGATGATAATAAAATCAGTATTGATGGTACTGCGCTGACGGATATTGATGTGGCCCTGCGGATGAAGGCGGCAGGTTGGAACGTTTTGTCGATTGATGGTGATGATTTTAATGCGATAAATCGCGCATTATCACGCAGCGGCACATCGCGTCGTCCAACATTTATCCAGTGTCGTACGCAGATTGGTCGTGGTTCCAGTGTGGCTGGCACGGCGCGTGCGCATGGTTTGGCGTTAAGTTCGACGGAATTGGCGCATTTGATTGATTTGTATTCGTCTGATAAAGGTGCGCAGTTATGGGCGTCTGTGGCGAATGACGCGGTTGCGAAATATGTTCAGCATCCGTTGGATGTATCGTTACGTAACTTTGTGGTGCCTGATGCGCCATCTGAAATATCGACGCGTGAATTGTCAGGAATGTATCTGGAAACGTTAATTCGTTCGGGCGTTCGCTTAATTGGTGGCAGTGCAGATTTGTCGTCCAGTACGAATGTGCGTAGTTCCGCGCATCACGATATTATGCCTGGGGGTTTTTCAGGGAACTTTATAAATTATGGGGTTCGTGAACACGCGATGGGTGCGATTATGAACGGT
>JBJEXB010000109.1:0-6005 GCA_051885395.1 Candidatus Enterousia sp.
AGACGGATTGCGCGCGAAAGATTTGACGGACGCGGATGTTATCAAAATTTCAAACTATATTGAACAAAACTTTAAGGTAGAAGGTGATGTTCGTCGCGAAGTTGCAATGAATATCAAACGTCTGCAAGACCTGAAAGCATATCGCGGTATTCGTCATCGTAACCGTTTGCCGGTTCGCGGTCAACGTACCCAGACAAATGCACGTACTCGCAAGGGTAAGCGCGTTGTTGTTGCTGGTTCCGCAACCAAGGGTAAGTAAAATTTAATATAACGACGCATCTGTGGTCGTTGGGCTTTGGTCATGTACGTTTTGTACACTCCCGTCGCCCACCAATCCACATCTGTGCCGTTCTCTTAAATTTTCTATAATAAGGTAGAGATTAACACGATAGTTAATTGAAGACATCAAAGGTAAAAATAAAATGGCAGTTACAAAAGCAAAAAAGAAAGTCGTAAAAAAAGTATCACATGGCATTGCTCATGTTGTTGCGACAAATAACAATACACGTATTACAATCACAGATCCATCGGGTGCTGTTTTGACATGGGCAACCGCTGGCGCAAATAATTTTAAGGGTGCAAAGAAATCAACACCATACGCGGCAACAATTGTTGCAGATGCAGTTGGCAAAAAAGTTGCTGAAATGGGTATGAAAACAGTTGATGTTTTGATGCGTGGTATTGGTCAGGGTCGTGAATCTGCCGTTCGTGGTTTGGCGAACGCGGGTCTGATTGTGCAATCAATTACAGATACAACACGTATTCCGCACAATGGATGCCGTCCAAAGAAAGTTCGTCGCGTGTAATATATACGTGCAAATATGATAGAACACCTCAGATTTGGGGTGTTTTTTACTTGGAAATTTTGTTATCGTTTGATTGTTGAATTTTTTATTGAAACATACATTTGTATTTAGTTATAAAAACAACGCCGCAAGGGCGTTGCTGAGAGAAAATTGCTTGATTTTTATTATTTACCACAACCGCATGGACGTGCAGATTCGACAACGCGGCGTTGTGCATATGCGCCAACAGGTTTATAAACAGTTACAGGTTGATATACCTGATAGTGGTCAATAACTTCTGTGTATGTTTTTACGCGAACAGGTGCGGCGACAACGCGTGCGCATGGACGTGTCGCGACAACTGTGCGGGTTGGTGCAACATATTGTGGATTGTTGTATGTTGTAGTGTCCATATTTACAGAAACGTTTTTTGTGACAGTTTCTGTTTCATAGTAAACACCGCCGTCAGATGCATATGATGTGCCACAAATTGTTGCAGCGAACAAAGATGCTAAAATTGCTTTTTTCATTTTATTCCTTTTTCTAGTTATTACGATAATAGTACAAAAAAATAAGATGTCAATATTTTTGTGAATGTTTAATTAATGCCGATGTTTTCATTTGTTGGTGTATTATAAAGTGATAAAGAATTTGACTTTTTTATATTACTGATATAAAATGAGCAAGCCGAAATGGTGAAAATGATAAACTAAGCCAAAAGGACTTTTTATGATTGAAAAAAACTGGATGACTTTGATTAAGCCAAAGAAATTGACAATCAAAGTTGATGAACATAATTCTAATATTGCAAAATTAGTTGCGGAACCTTTGGAAAAAGGTTTTGGTTTGACATTGGGAACGGCATTGCGTCGTGTATTGCTGTCGTCATTGCAGGGATGCGCCCCAATATATATCAAAATTGATGGTGTACAGCACGAATTTTCCAGCATTTCTGGTGTTCGTGAAGATGTAACAGATATCATATTGAATTTGAAAGGCGTGTTCTTTAAAGCATTAACAGAAGGTCAACACAAGGCTTATATAAAGGTCAAAGGTCCTGCCGTTGTTACCGCAGGTATGATTGAAACAACCGGCAACGTCGAAGTTATGAACAAAGATGTCGAACTGTGTACATTGGACAAGGGTGCCAGTTTAGATATGGAAATTACATTGTCAACAGGTCGTGGCTATGTACCTGCATCGCAGCATGCAGATGGCTTGCCATTGGGTGTTATTCCTGTTGATTCTATCTTCTCGCCAATTTTGAACGTGGCAAGTGAAGTTTCAGCAACACGTGTTGGTCAATCAACAGATTATGACAAACTGGAATTGACAGTTAAAACAAATGGTTCTGTGTCCCCAGAAGATGCAATCGCATATGCTGCACGTATCTTGACAGACCAGTTGGTTGTCTTTATTAATTTCGAAGACCCTGCACAAATCAATGCACCAGCCGAAGAAGAAAAGGCAAAAGATGCATTGCCATTTGATCCAAAATTATTGAAACATGTTGATGAACTGGAATTGTCTGTCCGTGCCAATAATTGCCTGAAAAATGACAAAATTAATTGGTTGGGCGAATTGGTTCAGAAAACAGAAGCAGATATGCTGAAAACACCGAACTTTGGTCGCAAATCTTTGAATGAAATCAAGGTTCAGTTGGAAGCAATGGGGCTGGGACTGGGTATGGAAGTACCAGGTTGGCCACCAGAAAATATTGCAGAGTTGGCAAAGAAATACGAAGACCCATACAAATAAATTAAATTCTGTGGGTTCTTGTCGCGATTGTCGGTTCTTATGTAGGTTTACTACACTGCGAACCTTCAATCGCTTCCAATAACTTCGCATAATTTGATTTCTTGTTAAGTTATGGGGTGTGGATTAAAATCCTTGCCAAATATTAATTTTATGTTAGTATTGGCGGGTACGAATTCTGTGGTTCTGGATTTATTCAGGTCGCAGGCGAATAAATAATCCCCAGAATGCTGGGGCTGAAACAAAAATAAAGGAGTAATCGATGAGACATAAGAGCGCAGGTCGCACATTTAATCGTGATACAAATGCACGCAAGGCTTTGTTTGTTGGTCTGGCAAAGAACTTGATTGAAAAAGAACAAATTAAAACTACATTGCCAAAAGCAAAAGATTTGCGCAGTGTTGTTGAAAAATTGATTACCCGTGCGAAAGTTGATACTGTTGCTAACCGTCGTTTGACAGCATCTGAATTGGGTAATGGTTCTGCTGATGCAGTGAAAAAACTGTTTACAGTTTTGGGCCCACGTTATGCAAATCGTCCAGGTGGCTATACCCGCGTTTTAAAAGCAGGTTTCCGTTATGGCGATGCGGCGCCAATGGCAATTATTGAATTGGTTGACCGTGATGTAAATGCAAAGAAAGCAAAAACTGTTGCTGCGGATGATGCAGAATCTGTTGCAGAAGAAGCAACAGAAGAAGCGGTTGCAGAAAAGAAAGCCCCAAAAGCCAAAGCAGAAAAGGCACCAAAGGCTAAGAAAAGCAGCAAATAAGGAATAATAAGATTTATTCTTTTGAAAAAAATCCCCTCGTTTGATGGGATTTTTTTTTAGTGTTCAAGGTTCAGAGTGCAGAGTTCAGATGGTTTTATTTTCTGTTATTGCAAGCAAGCGACAGCGTAGCGTGGCAATCCAGTTAATAATGACTTTTCTGCTTTATTTCTTTGATTGCGCTCTTTGTCATTGGTTTATTCGTAATAACAAAAAAGGAGAATATCTCCTTTTTTGTTAAATCATCAAAAAACTAAAACTGAATATCTGAACAGGTAGTTTTTGCGTCTGTCCATGATGCGCAATATTTACTGCGGAACCATGGCTTTTTTACCTTGGTGCATTTTTGTTCAGTAATGCACTTTTGACATAACATTGTGTCCCAGTTGTATGTTGTTGTTGTTCTTTGAATCAGTGTTAGGTTGCTGATGTTTGCTTCTGCTTTTAATTGCTTGTTGTTGATTGATGACATTTTTTGTTCTGTTGATTTTAATTCGTTGTCGCTGCCGGTGAATGGCATTACATATGCGTCTTGGGTTATACCACTGGATGCGCTGCTGGTATCTGCTGTGCTGGTATTAATGTCTGCTGTTTCTGCCTTTGCCAGATGCCAGAAATATGCCAAGTTATTACATGCAACACGTCCTGCTTCGCGTTGAGCGTCTTTGTTATCGTCCTTGCTTAATTCGACTACTCTGCTTCCGATTGATTGAAAATCGGTTAACATTTTCTCGCTTAGTTTATCATATTGTTTATAGTAATTATCCTTGGCTGCTTGTAATGCGGCAATCGCAATAGTTTGTCGCATCTGTTTCGTTAATTCTGGGAAACGTGCAGCATCAGCAGATTTTTCACCAATTTTGCCACGTGGACCGAGTTCTTCCTTTCCCTCTATGCTTTTACGCATTTCCTGCACTTCACGCCCAGATATACAAAACTGAACGGTGGGGTCGGCTTCGATTGTCTGGATAGCACTTTGTACGTTAGTTTGCAGTGATTCTAATTCCATGCGCATTCTGGATTGTTGACTTTCTGTCATTTCCAGACCTGTTTTTGTTTTATATTCGTCCATGCTGGTTAAATTACCATCGTCATCAAAGTCGATACTGTTCCAGAAAATTAATCCAGATAATACACCTGCAAGTGGAACGTTATCACGTAATGTTGATTCTGTGATGGTGTCTGTGCTGGCATAACATGCAGCACTGTTGTAGTTTGGTGTCGATTGATTTGCATCATATTCACAAATCTTATACTCTAGTGACCTTGCCCCGATATTATCATCGACAGCGAGTCCATTACAAGATTCAGTATCGCCACAAACTTTAATCATTGCTTCATTAGCGGCATTTTGGCATTGAGTCAGCATGTTATTGTCGATATTCAGCATGATACCCTGAACCATATCAGCAAGTCTGTCATAGACTTCATTACTTTTGATTTGTTCATTACCATAAAGTTCGACGCAACCTGTTAACTTTTCATACGGGCACATACGAATAATAGAGTCAGTATCGAGTCCAACGCATTTAGTATAATCTTCGCCACATCTGTCATCGGAGGTCAGGCATTGTTTGACTTCTTTGGTACAGGAATTGACACGCATAGATGCCAATCTTGCGACAACGAACTGCCAGATTTGAGAGTTTTCAGCATCTTCTTTTGAATTAGTGCTGATACCACAAGCATTCAGGGGTATTTTACACACATTCAGCATAGTCAATGGACGTGATAAACACATGTCATAGGAACCTTCGGGGTCATTTGGATCGATTGTGTCTTTGCATGCTTTCTGGAAACATGCGGAAATATTACCAACACATTCCTGACGGGCTTTATCTTCGGCAATCAATTCAGCGGATTTAATTTGTGGCGCAACTTCGCGCAAGAAAGTATTCCATACCTGGTCTTTTACTGCGACACAAGATTCTGTAATATTCATACATAAAGGCTTTTTAGCCTCTAAAACATCATAAGTTGATGCAAAGATTTCAATGGTTGTTGCGCTGCCCTTGATAGAATACATTTTGCTAGTGTTCTTGGTGCTTTTTGTTGTGTTTGTGTTATCCATTGCGGCAACGGACGCGCAATTAGAAAAGTCTTCGCCACAACCACCAGTGGTTATCATACATTTTTTAAACTCTGCGGTACACTGACCCAAATCGTATTTATTTGCGATATGCAGTTGTTCTAATGCAGCCTCTCTTAATGCCTGTTCTGCTGCGTGCAATTTTTGCGCACTAGCAGTTTTTTGCTGTTTCAGACTGTTTTCATATGCTGCACAATCCGAACGCACTTTCTGTGAATACATCATCTGTAACATTGATATATCGCTGCCACATTCAGGTATTTGTTCTGTGCAAATTTGCGCCGCGGCACGATGCAAAGCATCACCTTCTTTGCCATCAATCGTGTTTTGCAAACTGTTTGCTTCTGAAAAAACATCGTCTGTATCAAAATCAACCAACGTATTCCACGCAGACAAATCTAATGAACGACGCGCACTTTTTTTAGTTTCTTCGTCTTTTTTTATCACAGATTGTGCGGCGGCATTCGCATTGGCAATTGCTTGTTCTGCATCTTTGCCCATTTCTATTTTTTCAACCCCCAGTGTTGCCATTTGATAACTCTGTTGGTCTAATTTTTCTATTTCAGCCAATATATCGTTTAATTCAGAATTTCTGTCACTGCATATGCAA